>JBJMLC010000125.1:0-17718 GCA_045805485.1 Solirubrobacteraceae bacterium
CGCGCGAGATCTATGACGTGCTGGGGGAGTACGTGGTGGGGCAGGAGCAGGCCAAGCGGATGCTCTCGGTGGCTGTCTACAACCACTACAAGCGCGTCCAGATGATGCAGTCCGATGAGAACGACATCGAGCTGCAGAAGTCGAACATCCTGCTCCTGGGCCCCACCGGCTGCGGGAAGACGCTCCTGGCCCAGACGCTGGCCAAGATCCTCAACGTTCCCTTCGCGATCGCCGACGCCACGGCGCTCACCGAGGCGGGCTACGTGGGCGAGGACGTGGAGAACATCCTGCTCAAGCTGATCCAGGCCGCCGACTACGACGTCAAGAAGGCCGAGACGGGGATCATCTACATCGACGAGGTGGACAAGATCGCCCGCAAGGCCGACAACCCCTCGATCACCCGCGACGTCTCAGGGGAGGGCGTCCAGCAGGCCCTGCTGAAGATCCTGGAGGGCACCACCGCATCGGTACCTCCCCAGGGCGGGCGCAAGCACCCCCACCAGGAGTTCCTGTCCATCGACACCACCAACGTCCTGTTCATCTGCGGAGGGGCCTTCGCCAACCTGGACAAGGTGATCGAGCGCAGGATCGGCCATCAGGGGATCGGCTTCGGCGCGGCCATCCAATCCAAGGACCAGCGGGACACGGGCCAGATCTTCGAGCACTGCCTGCCTGAGGACCTGATCCAGTACGGCCTGATCCCGGAGTTCATCGGCCGCCTCCCGGTGATGTCGGCCATCCACCAGCTCTCGCGTGACGAGCTGATGCTGATCCTGACCGAGCCCCGGAACGCCCTGGTCAAGCAGTTCCAGCGCTTCTTCCAGTTCGACGGCATCGAGCTGGTGTTCGCCGACGATGCGCTGTCGTCGATCGCCGACCGGGCCCTGGAGCGCGAGACCGGCGCCCGGGGACTGCGCTCGATCATCGAGGAGGTCCTGCTGGAGGTTCAGTTCGAGCTGCCCTCGCGGCGGGACGTCCGCAAGTGCGTGGTCACTCCGGAGACGATCGACAAGAACGTCCCGCCGACGCTGGTCACGGTCGCCGCTCCGGATGATGCCGAGCCCGAGGAGGGCGAGGCGGCAGCATAAGGGCCGCGCCAAGCGCGGCCCTTAGAGCTTGACCTACCGGCGGCGAAGGCCGCCTGAGCGCTCAGCTCACTATCCGGCGAACGCCTTTCCCTGCACCCGGGACTGGCAGGAACTGGAGAACCTGACGAGGTAGTTGACCTTGGCCACGTGGCGGCTGGTGAACGACCCCCAGAGCGTGAACGTGGCGTTGCGCTTGTGGAACGTGTGGCTGAACGTCCCGTTGGCATGGATGACCACGCTGAAAGCGTGGACGTGCAGGGTTCCCCCGTTGCAGGGAGTGGTGTAGCTGCCCGTGAAGTTGGTGAGGTACCAGTAGGGCTTGTTGCGGTAGTAGTACTTCTTGGAGGTGGTGAACTGGAATGAGCCCGTGCCGTGGCGTACCCAGCCCCCGCCGCGGTTCCAGGAGTCGACCCCGTTTCCGCTGTAGCCCCGGTTGGGGAGCGGCCTGGCCGCCAGGGCCGTGGCCGCGGCGCCCGCTCCGATGAGCCCTACCACACAGATTGCCGTGATGTATCTGCGCATTGATTGTCTCCTCCAAAACCTGATGATGGTGGCTGTAAGTCGAGCCAGGACTGCCCGAGTGCGGGAGGGTAGCGGCAGGGATGGGCCAAACGCAAGAGTCAAGGTATTAGTGCAATAGCGCTAGCACTGTCGTAGCCGTGCGTCGCAATAGCCGGCGCATACACTGGCCGGCGTGACGGATCTGGAGCACAGGACCCGCTACGACCCCGCGGAGGTCGAGCCGCGGATCGCCCGCCGGTGGCTTGACTCGGGGCTGTTCCATCCCCAGCCTGAGGGCACGGCGCAGGAGAACTATTCCATCGCCATCCCGCCGCCCAACGTAACAGGGTCGCTGCACATGGGCCACGCGTTTCAGGACGCGATCATGGACACCCTGGTCCGCCGTCACCGCATGGCGGGGCAGAGGACAAAGTGGATCCTGGGCACCGACCACGCCGGAATCGCCACCCAGACCCAGGTCGAGCAGCAGCTGGAGCGCGAGGGAACCAGCCGTGAGGCGCTGGGCCGAGAGGCGTTCGAGGAGCGGGTGTGGCGCTGGAGGGAGCAGTACGGCGGAACGATCATCGAGCAGCTGAAGCGCCTGGGGGCTTCGTGCGACTACCAGGACGAGCGCTTCACCCTGGACCAGGATTACGCGGCCGCGGTCCTGCGTGTGTTCGTCGCCCTTCACAAAAAGGGTTACATCTACCGGGATCGGTACATGGTCAACTGGGACCCGGGCACCGGCTCGGCGATCTCCGACCTGGAGGTGGAGGACCGCGAGGTCACCGACACCCTGTACTACATCGATTATCCGCTGGCCGACGGCTCGGGATCGGTCACGGTCGCCACGGTTCGCCCGGAGACGATGCTGGCCGACACGGCCGTGGCGGTGCATCCGGACGACGAGCGCTACCAGGGCCTGATCGGGCGGCGAGCGATCCTGCCGCTGGTCGGCCGTGAGCTGCCGATCATCGCCGATGACTACGTCAAGCCGGAGTTCGGGACGGGTGCGCTCAAGATCACCCCCGGCCACGACCCAAACGACTTCGAGATCGGGCGCCGCCACGGCCTGGATCAGATCAGCGTGATCGGCGAGGACGGGCGGATGAACGATCAGGCGCTTGATCGGTTCCGGGGCCTCACGGCGGCCGAGGCCCAGCAGGCGGTGGTCCACGAGCTGCTCGGCCAGGGCCTCATCTCCAGGACCGAGGACTACCTGCACACGGTCCCGTTCTCGCACCGGTCCGGTGAGCGGATCGAGCCGCTGATCTCGCTCCAGTGGTTCATGCGCATGGAGGAGCTGGCCCAGCCGGCCATCGAGGTGGTCAGGAGCGGGCGGGTCCGGTTCCACCCCGAACGCTGGACGCGCGTGTACATGGACTGGATGGAGAACATTCGCCCGTGGGTGCTCTCCCGGCAGCTGTGGTGGGGGCATCGGATCCCGGTCTGGTACCGGGGCGATGAGACACACGTGGGGCTGAGCGCCCCGGAGGGCGAGGGCTGGGAGCGCGATCCCGACGTGCTGGACACCTGGTTCTCCAGTGCGCTGTGGCCGTTCGCCACCCTGGGCTGGCCTGAGGAGACCCCCGGGCTGCAGGCCTTCTATCCCACCGACGTGCTGGTCACGGCCCGGGACATCATCTTTCTCTGGGTGGCGAGGATGATCATGATGGGGCTGGAATTCGTGGGGGAGATCCCGTTCTCCGATGTCCACATCCACGCCATCATCCAGGCGCCTGACGGGCGGCGGATGTCCAAATCGCTGGGGACCGGGATCGATCCCATGGACCTGATGAACGGGGGGCCGCGACCGCCGGTGTTCGAATCAGGTGGCGACTTCCCCGCCTACGGCGCCGACGCCCTGCGCTGGGGCCTGCTCGCCATGTCCTCCAGCCAGGACGTCAGGTTTGCCGAGGACAAGATCGCCCAGGGAGGGCAGCTTGCCAACAAGCTCTGGAACGCCGCCCGTCTGATCCTGCTCGGCGTGGGTCCGGACGCAACGGCGGGGGCGCGACCGCGGACGGTCGAGGACCGGTGGATCCTGTCCCGACTGGAGCGGGCCCGGGGTGAGGTGACGCGCCGCATCGACGCCTACGACTTCTCCCACGCCGCGCTCGCCCTGTACGACTTCGTCTACGGGGAGCTATGCGACTGGTACCTGGAGCTGGTCAAGCCGCGGCTGCGCGAACGAGAGCCTGAGGTGAGCGCCACCCTGCTCCACGTGCTGGTGCAGACGCTGGCCCTGGCTCACCCGATCATCCCGTTCATCACCGAGGAGATCTACGGCTACCTTCCGGGAGCCTCAGGCCTTCTGGCCGCCGGTATCCAGTCCGCCGAAGCCCCCGTGGACCAGGTGGCCGAGACCTCGCTCGGCCAGGTGATCGAGGCCATCCAGGCCCTCCGGGCCTTCCGTGACTTTGCCGAGGTGAAGGCCGGGGCCACGCTCCCCGCGCGGCTGTCCGCCGAGGGCTACGAGGACACCCGTGAGCATCTGGCCCGCATGGCTCGTCTGTCGTTTCAATCCGACGGCGCGGCTCCCGTGGCCGCCGTGCCCGTCCCAGGGGGCACGATCGAGCTGCTGCCAAGTCCGGACCTGGACCTCGCCGCGGCTGAGCGCAAGCGAGCCGCCCGGCGGGCCCGGCTCGATCGTGACATCGGGGCGCTGGAGCGCAAGCTCGGCAACCAGGGCTTTCTCAACAAGGCGCCCGCGGACGTGGTGGAGAAGGCTCGAGCCGACCTGGACCGCCTGCTGTGCGAGCGGGAGGCCCTGTGAGCGCGGGTGTCCCCAGGCGTCTGGAGCGGGTCCGGTCGATGCCCCCGGACCAGGCGGAGCGCTACGTGCTGGAGCGCGAGTTGTTCGGTATGCGCTTCGGCCTGGACCGGATGCGCCGGATGATGACCGCGCTGGAGCGCCCCCAGCTCCGCTTCGGATCGATCCACGTGGTGGGGAGCAACGGCAAGTCGTCCACCACCCGCATGATCGCCGCGATCCTGAGCCGGCACGGACTCCGCAGCGGGGCGTATCTGTCACCCCACCTGGTGTCCTTCGGCGAGCGGATCATGGTCGGCGACGCGCCCCTGGATCCCTCGGACTTTGCCGCGGCCATCAGCCGCGCCGCCTGGGCGGCGGAGCTCGTCGACCGGTCGCTGCCGGAGGACGATCGGGTCACGCAGTTCGAGCTCCTCACGGCCGCCGCGTATGGCGAGCTGGCGGCCCGGGAAGTGGAGGCGGCGGTGATCGAGGCCGGACTGGGCGGTCGCTATGACGCCACCAACGTCATCCCGTCCGGGGTTCAGGTGCTGACCAGCGTGGGGCTGGAGCACACGCGCTGGCTGGGGCCGACGATCGCCGACATCGCGGGCGAGAAGCTCGCCGTCGTGCAGCCCGGGGCGACCCTCGTGCTGGGCTCCGGCCTTCATCCGGACGCCGAGGCGGTGGCTCTCGCCGTGGCGAGCCAGCGCGGCGCCCGCATCGTGCACGCCCCCGCCGACCCGGGCGTCCCGGTGGCGGCACCGGGCGCGTTCCAGCGCCGCAACTTCGCGCTCGCCCGGGCAGCCGCGGAGGCGTACCTCGGCGAGCTCGACCCGGCGGCCGTGGCCGGCGCCGCGGCCGAGATCAGCATCCCGGGCAGGCTCGAGATCATCGACCGGGAGCCGCTCACGCTGATCGACGGCGCCCATAACGTCGAGGGCATGGCCGCGCTGGTCGAGTCGCTCCCAGAGCTGGTGGGCGCGGATGGTCGATCACTCGTGGCCGTGCTGTCGATTCTGGCCGACAAGGACGCCGCGGGCATGCTCCGCGCGCTCCTGCCCGTCTGCAGCGAGGTGGTCCTGACGACCAGTCACAATCCCAGGGCTCTGCCCCCCGCCACCCTGCAGTCACTGAGCCGTCAGCTGAGCGGTCCGCCCGCGCAGATCGTCACCGACCCCAGGTCCGCCCTGGCCCGGGCCCGAGAACTGGCCGGTCCCGGCGGGGTGGTGCTGGCTGCCGGCTCGCTTTACCTCGTGGCCGATCTCGTGCGACCCTTGGCGGCCGAGCGGGCGTCGACGCTCTGAGGCAAACGTCGTGACCAACATCGATCCTCCAGACAGAATCGGCCGCGTGGAGCCGTCGCGGTCGCCGCCCGAAGGCGGCCCGGCCAACGAGCAGCCCACCTTCCTGTCCATGGTCGGCCTGGTCGCGCTGGTGGTCGCGCTGGTCATCCTGGTCTTCTTCGGGATCGGCTACCTGTTTGGCCGGGTGTTTCTGTGATCTGGCCTGTCACACCACTACACTGACCGACTCAATGCTCGCTCCGGCCATCTTTGGCATCAGCAACAGCGGCGTCAATCTGGCGATCGACCTGATCATCCTGTTCCTGGTCGTGATCTGGCTGGCCCTGGTGTACTGGACCTACGCGGATGCCAAGCGCCGGATCGCCGACCCGCTGCTCGTGGGCTGTGCCACCGTGGCCGCGCTGTTCCCGTTCGTGGGCACGCTCGTGTACATGATCGTGCGCCCGCCCGAGTATCTGGAGGACGTTCGGGAGCGTGAGCTTGAGATCCAGGCCGCCGAGGCGCGTCTGGCCGAGGCGGGATATCGCCTGTGCCCGCATTGCGATCACGAGGTGGACAAGGACTTCCTGCGCTGCCCCAACTGCATGCGCAAGCTGAAGGACCCGTGCCAGGCGTGCGGCAAGCCACTTGACCCGATGTGGAAGATCTGCCCGTTCTGCGAGGCGGATGTGGACGCGGCTCCGCCCACCCCGGCTCCGCGACGGACCCGACGCCGGCGGGAGACCACGTCGGAGCGGGCGCCGAGTTCCGAGCGTACGGCGACCTCCGAGCGAGCGGTGGCCTCCGAGCGAACCGCCTCGTCCAAGCGGTCACGAGCCTCGGAGCGCGAGAAGCCGGTCACCTCGGAGCGTTCCGTGGCCCGCGCCACCGGTGTCGTCGATCCCGGTTCCGCGGGACCGCCGTCCAGCTGATCCCGCCTAGCGCATCGATCTGATGGAGCGCACCCTGATCCTGGTCAAGCCGGACGCGTTCGCCCGCGGCCTGACGGGTGAGATCATCGCCCGCTTCGAGCGCAAGGGCCTACGCCTGGTCGCCCTTCGGCAGATGCAGATGGAGACCGCGCTGGCCGAGCGCCACTACGCCGAGCATGAGGGCAAGCCCTTCTACGGCGAGTTGGTGGAGTTCATCACCTCAGCCCCGCTGGTGGCCATGGTCCTGGAGGGCGAGCGGGCGGTGGAGGCGGCCCGGCAGGTCATCGGCGCCACCGATCCGCTGCAGGCGTCTCCCGGGTCCATCAGGGGAGATTTCGCCCTGGAGGTGGGCCAGAACATGGTCCACGGCTCCGACTCGCCGGACTCGGCCGCCCGCGAGGTCGGCCTGTTCTTCTCCGAGCTTGGGTAGAGCTCGGAGCGAGGCCGGCCTCTCCCACAGCCGCGCCGGCAGCGGCGGGGCGGGGCGGGGATTGATCCTGGCCTCTCGCTCGCCGCAGCGGCGGGCCATCCTGAGGCAGCTGGGCGTGAGCTTCTCGGTCCAGGTACCGGATGTGCAGGAGGTCAAGGACGGTCCGCCTGAGGAGGTGGCCGTGGAGAACGCTCGCCGGAAGGCTCACGCCGTGGCCGAGAGCGCGGCCGACGCGCTGGTCCTGGGGGCGGACACCATCGTGTGTCTGGATGGCCGGACCTACGGTAAGCCAGACGGGCCCGAGCAGGCTCAGGAGATGCTGGAAACCCTGAGCGGGCGGGTTCATGCGGTGATCGGAGGAATCTGCCTGCTCCAGGGGGGTCGCGCCCAGACCGCGGCGGCTCGGACGGAGGTGCGCTTCCGCGCGCTCTCCGGGCCGCTGATCAGGTGGTACGTGGAGAGCGGTGAGTGGGCCGAGCGGGCGGGGTCCTATGCCATACAGGGACGGGGGGCCGCGCTGGTGGCCGCGATCGACGGCGATTACCTGAACGTGGTCGGCCTGTCGGTGGTCACGCTGCTGGAGCTGATGCCCGGGCTGATCGAGTGAGGTCCCTGAGTGCGATCCGACCGGCCGAGGCGCGATCCGACCGGCCGAGGCGCGATCCGACCGGCCGAGGCGATAAGACTCGCGGAGACAAATCGGCCAGCCCTCGCCCGGGGCCCGAGCGAAAGGTCATATCCATGTCAGTTGAAGAGCCCACCGCGTCCGATCAGGCGCCCGAAGTCGTCCCCGCAGGGGACGGGGGACTGGCGGAGATCCCGCCGAACCCCGACTATCCGGCCCGGATGAACGTGGACTATCCGGCCAAATCCAGCCGCCTGCTCATCTTCGTGCGCTGGCTCACCACAATTCCGCATTGGATCGCCCTGTTCGGCCTCGGCATCGGAGCGTTTTTCGCCTTCGTCTGGGCCTGGTTTGTGGTCCTATTCACCGCGAAATATCCCCAGGGCGTGTTCGACTACGTCGTGGGGGTGATCCGCTGGGCCCAGCGTGTCATGGCCTACCAGCTGTTCATGACCGACGAGTACCCGCCGTTCTCGCTGGAGGACGATCCCAGTTATCCGGTTCGAGTCGAGGTCCAAGCGCCGCCGGAGATGCACATCGCCCGCTGGCGGGCGCTGCTCCAGGGGATCATGGCCTATCCGGCGGCAATCGCGGCGGGTGGCTTGTTCATCGTGGCCTACCTCGGCGTCATCGGTGCCTGGTTCGCGATCCTGTTCACGGGCCGGTATCCGAAGGGCATCTTCAGGTTCGTCACCGTCACCCTGCGCTGGTCGCTGCGGGTGACGGTGTACCAGTACCTCATGACCGAGAGGTACCCGCCGTTCGTCATGGCCTGAGGGCTCCGCGGTGCGATGGGCGGCCGCCCCGGCGGCCGCTCTGCGCCCGACGGCTCGCTGGGCGCCCACGCCCGCCTCGGCGGCCGCTCGACTTCCCATTTTCCAGCGGATTTGGCCGCTGCGGAGGCTCCTCGCGACGGCCCGCCGCGCCCATGGGTCGGGTACACTCGCCCGTGGACGGTACAGGCAGCGTGGGCGTGGGCTCGAGGACTTGCCCCCCCGTCCGTGGCCGTCCCGTACCTCCAATCCTGCTTCCCTTCAGTACATGGGCTTCTTCAGCTACCTGACCGGTTTCGGCGGCCGAGACATGGCCGTTGATCTCGGCACCGCCAACACGCTCGTCTACGTGCGCGGGCGGGGCATCGTGCTCTCCGAGCCCAGCGTGGTGGCCGTGGACTCGCGTTCTGGGGAGGTCCACGCCGTGGGCATCGAAGCCAAGCGAATGCTGGGCCGGACGCCGGGCACGATCCAGGCCATCCGCCCCCTGAAGGACGGCGTGATCGCCGACTTCGAGGTCACCGAGCAGATGCTGCGCCACTTCATCCAGAAGGTCCACCAGAACCGCTGGGCCCATCCCCGCGTGGTGGTGTGCGTCCCCAGCGGCGTCACCGGGGTGGAGAAGCGAGCTGTGGAGGAGGCCTGTCTGTCGGCCGGCGCCCGGCAGGCCTACCTGATCGAGGAGCCGATGGCCGCGGCCATCGGGGCCGGGCTGCCGGTGGGCGAGCCCACCGGTTCGATGGTGGTGGACATCGGCGGGGGCACCAGCGAGGTGGCCGTCATCTCGCTGGGCGGCATCGTCGTCTCGCAGTCCATCCGCGTGGGCGGCGACGAGCTTGACGAGGCGATCATGAATTACGTCAAGCGCGAGTACAAGCTGCTGATCGGCCAGCAGACGGCCGAGGAGGTCAAGCTGGAGATCGGCTCAGCGTTCCCCACCGGGGAGGAGGTGCAGGCGGAGATCCGGGGCCGGGACATGGTCTCGGGTCTGCCCAAGACCGTCGTGCTGACCAGCGAGGAGATCCGGGGTGCGCTGGAGGAGCCGGTGACCCAGATCATCGACGCCGTGAAGGAGACGCTGGACAGGACGCCCCCGGAGCTGGCCTCCGACATCATGGATCGTGGCATCATGTTGGCGGGAGGTGGTTCGCTGTTACAGGGGCTCGAAGAGCGCCTGCGTCACGAGACGCAGATGCCCGCACACCTGGCCGAGTCACCGCTCACCTGCGTGGCGGTGGGATCCGGCCGGTCATTGGAGGAGTTCGAAGCGATCCACCGTTCAAGCAAGAATTCACGCAATCGGCGCCACCGGTATTAACTTTCAGAGGCTGATACCGGCCGGCCAGCCGGAGAAATAGTCTGGAGACCCGGATCTCGTGCACTCAAAGCAAGTTCGGCGGCGGCGAGCACTCCTGCTGGTGCTCGTTGTCGTCTCTTTGATCCTGCTCACCGAGTACTTCGGCGAGTCTCCCTCCAGCCCGTTGCACACCCTCCAGCGTGGGATCGCCGAGGTGTTCTCCCCCATCCAGCAGGGGGCCAGCACCGTTCTCTCGCCAGTCCGGGACGTCGGCAACTGGTTCTCGGACACGTTCAAGGCCCGCTCCCAGGTGGGGCACCTCAAGAACGAGGTCCACAGCCTCCAGCGTCAGCTGGCCCAGGCCCAGTACGCCGAGTCTCAGCTCAGGCAGCTCCGCAGGCAGGTTGGGCTGGACGCCAGCCAGAGCATCAACGCCTACCACCCGGTGGCGGCCAACGTGATCAGCCGAGACGCCGTCCTGTGGTACCAGCGGATCGAGGTCGACAAGGGCTCCGATGACGGAGTGCGTCTGAACGATCCGGTTATCGGCGGCGGGGGGCTGGTGGGCGAGGTGACGGTCGTGGGACCGAGCTATTCGATCGTGACGCTGATCACCGACCACACGATGGCCGTGGCCGCACAGGTGGAGAATCGGGCCGGCGACACGGGAGTCCTGGTTCCAGCCGTGGGCGATCCGAACCACCTGGTGCTCCAGGATCTGCCGACGAACTCCCAGGGGATCAAGGATTCACAGCTCGTGGTGACGGTGGGGTTCAAGTCAGGCCATCTCCAGGACCTCTACCCGCCCGGCATCCCGGTGGGGCAGGTATCCAACTTCAGCCCTGAGACGCTGGCCAACAACGGGCAGATCAAGGTCACGCCGGTCGTCGACCTGCGCCACCTGGACTCGGTTCAGATCCTGACCAGCCCCCATGCCGGCGCCGCCCGGGCCCAGGTGCCGTGAGCCTGACTCTGAGCGAATCGCTGCGGCTGCCCGTCCGCCTGGTCATCCTGGCCCTGCTCACGGTGATCATCCAGGAGGGGGCGGTGGCCCAGGTCTCAATCTTCGGCACGAGCGCCGATCTGGGGCCGCTGGTCGTGATGTCCGTGGGGCTGCTGGCGGGCTCGATCCCGGGGGCCATCATGGGCTTTGGCACCGGTCTCCTGGTCGACATGGTGCTGTTCCAGACCCTGGGCGTCACCTCGTTGCTCTACATCGCCATCGGGTACTGGTCCGGTCGGCTGCTGGAGCTGCGAGACCCCGCCCACGGACTGGTCCCGATGGCCGCCGGCGCCGCCGCCACCGCCTTTACCGGGCTGGGCATGACGCTGATGCAGTTCCTGCTGGGAGTCCAGTCACCGGTGAGCCTGCTCCTCCTCCAGCAGATCCTCATCACCGTGCTCGTCAACTCGCTGATCTCGATCCCGGTCTACGCCATCGTGCGCCGCTTCCTCCGCAGCGCCCTGCCTGAGGATCCGCGCCGCCGCCGGCGCCGGGCCTATACCACGGGCGGCCTGAGCCCGCTGGGCGAGCCGGTCGGCCGGGCCAGACCGACCTCCCGCCCCCTCACCCGATGATCCAGCCGCAGCCGGACGATCGCCGCCCCCCGCTCACGCCGCAGCTCGCGCTGCGCGTGGCCATCCTGGGCACCTTTGCGCTGGCCATGTTCGCCATCATCTTCTTCCGGCTCTGGTTCCTCCAGATCCTCTCCGGCGAGAAGTACGTGGCCCAGGCCAAGGTCAACCGGGTGCGGGACATCGCCATTCCGGCTCCCCGCGGTCAGATCCTGGACCGCAGTGGAAATCTCCTCGTGGCCTCAAAGCGGGCGATCGCGGTTCAGGTCTCGCCAGCCGACCTGCCGGTTCCGCTCCAGGCCACCACAACCCAGGAGGAGGGCCGTCTGATCGCGCATCCTCCGCCCCGGGACGCCGCCCTTTACCACCGCCTGTCCAGGGTGCTGGGGATGTCGAACCGCCCCGGTAAATGCTGGGTCAACGGTTTCGGGCGCCAGCGGCTCTCCCCGGTGGCCTGCCTGGTGGCGCAGGGATACGTGCAGCTCTCCTACGCCAACGTCACCGTGGCCACCGATGTGCCCCGAGCGGTCCTGTACTACCTGGAGGAGCGCCAGAACCAGTTCCCAGGGGTGAGCATCCAGCCGGTGTGGCTGCGCACCTATCCGCTGAGGAAGCTGGCCGCCCAGCTCTTCGGCACGGTGGGCCCCATCAGCCGGAGCGAGCTTACGGACCGGCGCTTCAAGGGACTGCCGCAGAACGCGATCATCGGCCAGTCCGGACTGGAGTGGTATTACAACCGCTACCTCCAGGGCCGGGACGGGGCCGAGCAGGTCCAGATCGACGCCCTGGGCCGCGCGGCGGGCACGATCGGCAAGCTCTCGCCCCAGTCCGGGAGCAACCTCAGGCTCTCCCTGGATGTCAGTCTCCAGCGAAGCGGCGAGAACGCGCTAGCCGAGGCCGTGGCCACGATCCCGAACGCCAACGGCGGCGCCTTCGTGGCCATGGACCCGGTCAACGGCGAGGTCTACGCGATGGGCTCCAATCCGTCGTTTGATCCCAACATCTTCACCAAGCCGGTGCCCAGATCGGTGTACCAGGAGCTCAACAACCCGGCCTCCAACTATCCCCTGCTGGACCGGGCGATGCAGACCGCGGGGCCGACGGGATCGACGTTCAAGCCGATCACCGCGACCGCCGCCCTGCAGAGCGGCGCCTGGACCGTGGGCGACGTGTTCGATGACACCGGTCAGTACTGCTTCAGTGGCCAGTGCCGCCACAACGCCGGCAACGCCGTGGACGGGGTGCTGAACCTGGAGAACGCGCTGAAGGTGTCCTCGGATGACTTCTTCTACAACCTGGGTGTCCTGACCAACGATCCGGCGCCCCGGGGCGGTGCGCTCCAGAAGTGGGCTCGCCGGTACGGGATCGGGCGGCCCACGGGCATCGACGTGGGTGGCGAGTTGGCGGGCAACCTGCCCGATGCGGCCTGGCGCTCCCACGTGGACAGGCTGGAGGTGCAGTGCGAGAAGGGGATCGGGCCGTATAAGGGACACGGCAAGCACTCCTACTGCGGGATCGCCGACGGCCGGCCCTGGGCGGCGGGCGACAACGAGAACCTGGCCGTGGGACAGGGAGACGTCCAGGTCACGCCGCTCCAGCTGGCCGTGGCCTATTCGGCCCTGGCCAACGGAGGGACAATCGTCAAGCCCCACCTGGGTCTGGACGTGCAGCGACCTGATGGCACGCTGATCCAGCGCATCAACCCGCCGGCGGTCCGGCACCTGAAGATCAATCCCATCTATCTGGAGACGATCCGGGCCGGGCTGCGGGCCGCGGCCTCGCAGCCAGGCGGAACGTCGTTCAGCGTGATGGGCAACTTCCCTGAGCAGGTCTACGGCAAGACCGGGACGGCCCAGTACAACGGCCAGCCCGACTATTCGTGGTACGCGTGCTTTGTGCCCCGGTCGGCCACCAGCACCCCGATCGTGGTCGTGGTCACCGTGGCCCGGGCAGGGTTCGGGGTCCAGGCAGCCGCCCCGGTGGCCCGCCAGATCCTCTCCCAATGGTTCTTCGGTCATAAGGGCGCGTTCATGGGCAGCGGGACGGGAGCGCTCTGATGGTGACCTCCACGGCCATCCGCCCGGTGGAGCAGCCGACCGCTTCCCGCCAGCACGCCCTGCTCCTGATCGACCCCCTCCTGATGCTGGCGGCGCTGGGTCTCGTGGCCTGCTCGCTCATCACCCTCCACGGCGCCACCCATGGCTCCTCCAGCATGGACCGGCAGGCCATCTACGCCTCGCTGGGCCTCGTGATCTCGCTGGTGCTGGCCGTCACCGACTACTCGCGCCTCCGCGAGTACAAGTACGTCCTCTACGGGACGATGATCGTGCTGAACCTGACCGTGTTCGGCATGCCCGCGGTCAATGGCTCCCGGCGCTGGATCCCGCTCCCCCTGTTCCAGTTCCAGTCCTCGGAGTTCGGCAAGATCCTGCTGATCGTGGCGCTGGCCGCGTTCATCGTCGATCGCGCCCGGCGCCTGAACGAGATCCGCACCACGGCCCGGATCATGATGCTGGCCGTGCTGCCGGCCCTGATCGTGGTCCCCCAGCCGGACCTGGGCACTGCCATGGTCTACGTGGTCATCGGCTTCACGGTCCTGTTCGTGGCCGGCACGTCGTGGAAGCACCTGGCCGCGCTGCTGGCCATCGCCGCGATCGCGGTGGGGGTCGTGGCGGGAGGCCCGGCCTTCGGCGTGCATGTGCTCAAGCCCTACCAGCAGCAGCGGCTGACCGGGTTCCTCAACCCCTCCCGCGATCCCCGCAATCAGACCTACAACATCACCCAGTCCGAGATCGCCATCGGGTCGGGTGAGAAGACGGGGCGGGGCACGTCCGGGGCGACACAGACCGGGCTGGACTATCTCCCGGCCCCGTCGACCGACTTCGTGTTCGCGGCGCTGGGGGAGACCTACGGGTTCGTGGGGGCGGCTCTCGTGCTCTCGCTGTACGCCCTGCTGATCTGGCGGGCGCTGCGGATCCTGATGGTGGCCAAGAACCTCTACGGCACCGTGATTGCCGGCGGGGTGCTGGCCATGCTGATGTTCCAGATCTTCATAAATGTGGGCATGACCATCGGGATCATGCCCATCACAGGAGTCCCGTTACCGCTCATGAGTTATGGGGGTAGTTCGGTTCTGGTGACGTTCATCGCGATTGGCCTTCTACAGTCGATCTATGTGCAAGGCCGGAAAGCGACTGCCGGAAAGAACCGGGGACTGATCGGATGAAACTGCCCAGGCAGGGCGAATCACGCACAAAAGCCGCGCGCTCGGGCTATCCGGCCCGCTCGGCATCCGGCCTCGCCAGAATGGGCCGGGCCCGAGTCGTCCGGATCGGCGCCAGCGCGGCCAATTCCAATCGCAAACAGGGCCCGCTGCCCATCCGGGGCGCGGCTCAACGAATCAGGCGCGCTGTTCATACGCGCGCCCAGCAAAGGACTGAATGCATTGAAGAAACAAGTACTGGTCAGCGTCGATCGGGGCGAAACCCGGGTCGCGCTGCTGGAGGCCACCGGCAAGGTGGCCGCCCGCAAGCCCTCCGCGAACGCGAAGGGCCGCCGGCGGGCTAAGCACGGCATGCCACCCGGCTATCGGGTGGCCGAGCTATACCTCGAGCGCCGCGGTGCGCGCTCGATCGTGGGGAACATCTACAAGGGCCGGGTGGACAACGTGCTCGGCGGACTGGAGGCGGCGTTCGTCGACATCGGCCTCGAGAAGAACGGATTCCTGCATGTGGACGAGATCGTCCTTCCCGGCGTGGAGGCGCCTCAGCGCGGCCGTGGCTCCGGCCGTGAGAGCCGGGAGATAACCGATCTCCTGAAGCCCGGGCAGGAGATCGTGGTCCAGGTCGTCAAGGATCCCCTGAAGACCAAGGGCGCGCGTCTCTCAATGGAGCTCACGATCGCCGGGCGCTACATGGTGTACGCGCCGTTCGGCGAGGGGGTCGGCGTGTCCCGGCGGCTGGATGAGGCCGAGCGGGATCGGCTGCGCAAGGAGGCGGCCAAACTGGATCTTCGCGGAGCCGGCGCGATCATTCGCACGGCGGCTCACGGCGCCAAGCGAGCCGACCTGGAGCGCGAGCTCATCTACCTGTTCAAGCTCACCGAGGTCCTCCAGAAGCGCGTGGCCGAAACAGCGGCTCCTGCGCTGGTCTTCCAGGAGGCGGACCTGTCGGTCCGCGTGGTGCGAGACGTCTTCTCGGCCGAGTTCGAGCGGGCCATCGTGGATGACGCCAAGCAGCACCACCGCCTGATCTCATTCTTCTCCCGCACTGCGCCGGATCTGGTCGACCGGGTGGAGCTGTGGGACGGGGAGGAGCCGTTGTTCGAGGCCCTCGGCCTGGAGGACGTGCTGGAGTCCACGCTGAACCGGCGGGTCGATCTCCCCAGCGGGGGTTATCTGATGATCGACTACGCCGAGGCTCTGACCGTCATCGACGTGAACAGCGGGTCCTTTGTGGGCCGTGGCAAGGCCGCCCGCCTGGAGGACACGATCACCAAGACGAACCTGGAGGCGGCCGACGAGGTCGTCCGCCAGCTCCGCCTTCGGGACATCGGAGGGATCATCGTCATCGACTTCATCGACATGGCGCGGGCCCGCAATCGCGATGCCGTGCTGAAGGCGCTGCGCGGCGCGCTGGACGAGGACCGCACCAAGACGTTCGTGGTGGAGATCTCGCCGCTGGGGCTGGTCGAGATGACCCGCCAGAACGTGACCGACGGAGTGCGCGAGATCATGACCAAGCCGTGCCCGACGTGCCACGGGGAGGGGGTCATCAAGTCCGAGGAGACGATCGCGATCGCCTTCGAGCGGCGGATGCGCGACGCGGCCGGCTCCAGTACGGCTGAGGCGCTCCTCATCCAGATGAACCCCCGGGTGAGCCAGGAATTCACGCGGGACGACGCCCGGGTGCTCCACGCGGTCGAGGAGGCGACGGGCAAGCTGTTCGTGTTCGAGGGGTCCGAGGGACTGCCGCTGGAGCACTTCGCGGTCGTGCTGGAGGGCACGCGGGATGAGGTGCTGGAGCGGGCCGTGCCCTTCCGGGCCGGCGAGGAGGTCCACGTCCAGATCATCGAGCCCCATATGTACAGCCCAGGCGACGCGGTGGCCAAGGTGGACGGCTACGTGATCGCCGTCGTCGGCGGGGGGCCCTTCGTGGGTGAGAAGCACCTGGTGAGGATCGACGAGGCGGGCCGGACGGCCGCCGTGGCCTCCCTGCTCGACGTGGAATCCGGCGACTCCGGTGCGGCCAGCACGGTGCGCGCGGGAAGCGGCGCGGAGAGCGGGAGCCGGCGGCGGTCCTCGGACGGCCGGCGATCACGGTCCCCCAAGCGGGCCTCGACCGACGGGAAGGCTCCCGACGCCTCCGGTGGTGGCTCAGAAGCATCGGGGGCGAACGGCTCGGGTTCGGAGGAGGCGGCCGGCTCCGGTAAGGGGGAGTCGGCCGGCTCAGGGTCGGACAAGGGGGCCCGGTCTGGGGCGGACAAGGCGGGCGGGTCCGGCGGGGACAAGGCGGGCCCCTCCGGTGCCGAGGAGGCGGCCAAAGAGGACGGCGAGGATGGCCTACAATCGAAGCCTCGGCGTCGTGGCCGCAGAGGCGGACGGCGCCGCTCTGGCGCCAGGGCGAAGTCGGCTCAGTCCTCGTCCGGCGAGTGACCTCATGTACGCAATCGTCAAGACAGGCGGAAAGCAGTATCGGGTCGAGCAGGGTGACTCCCTGCTCGTCGAGCGGCTGCTCGCTTCCGAGGGCGATTCCGTGGCACTGGAGCCGCTGCTGTATGTGGACGGCTCAAAGGTGGTCGACCAGGTGGACGGCCTCTCGTCGGTGAACGTGGAGGCCCGTGTGGTCAGCCACGAGCGCGGGCCGAAGCTGCGCGTGGTCAAGTTCAAGCCCAAGCGGGGGTACAAGCGCCGCAATGGCCACCGCCAGGAGCTGACCCGGCTCGAGGTGGTCTCGGTCAAGCTCGGGACCGCCGCCCGCTCGCGAGCCCGGAGCACTCCGGCGGCCGAGAAGGAGACCCCGGCTCCGGTGGCGGCGGCTCCGGCGGCTGCGGCTCCGGCGACTGCGGAGGCTCCGGTGGCGGAGGCCAAGGCAGCTCCCAAGCCGCGCGCTCCCCGGAAACCCTCGACCGCTGGGACGGCGGAGCCCGCTGGGACGGCCGAGCCCGCAGCGAAGGCCGAGCCTGCTGCGAAGGCGGAGGCTGCCGCGAAGCCCAAGCCGGCTGCCAAGCCCAAGGCTGCTGCGAAGCCCAAGGCCCCCGCCAAGCCCAAGGCCCCTGCGAAGCCAAAGGCTGCCGCGAAGCCCAAGCCTGCTGCGAAGGCCGAAGCCCCCCCTAAGCCCAAGCCCAAGCGGACCACCAAGCCCAAGGCTCCTGAGGCCGCGGCGACCCCAGAGGAGACCGCCCCAACCCCAGAGGAGGAGACAACCGATGGCACATAAGAAGGGGCTCGGCTCCTCACGC
>JBJMLC010000126.1:0-27349 GCA_045805485.1 Solirubrobacteraceae bacterium
CGTGGACTCCCTGATCCTCGACCTACTGGAGTGGATCGGCCCTGACCCGCGCCCATACGCGGAGACCGCCGGCGCCGCTCACCTGAGAGAGCAGCGCCAGCGCGCAGGTCAGCCCTGAGCGGCAGGAGCGAGCTCGGGGCGCATGAGGCATGCGAACGCAAACGACGCCGAGATTCCATTTCGGGTCCGGATTGGAGTCACTGGTCACCGCGACCCGCTGGACGTCCACGCGCTCAGGGCCGCGGTGAGGCAGCGCCTGGAAGAGGTACGCCTGCGCTTCACCTCGGACCGGTCAATGCATGTCACGTTCGTGCTGCTCTCGGCGCTGGCCGAGGGTGCCGACCGCCTGGTGGCAGAGGAGGCACGTCATGTCCTGGCCGATCCCGGCCTGGAGCTCCACGCCGTGCTCCCGATGCGCCCCGAGGAGTACCGAAAGGATTTCACCGCGCCCGGGTCAGCTGAATCGTTCGATCAGCTGCTTGAGCCACCGACGGTCAAGGTCCCCCTCCCAGAGGCAACGGACCGGGATGAGGCCTACGAGCGCGCCGGTCAGTACGTGGTCGACCACAGCGATGTCCTGATAGCGCTGTGGGACGGTCATCCCCCGGCGGGACGCGGCGGGAGCGCCGAGGTCGTGGTGTACGCACGCCAGAACAGCGTCCCGGTGCTGCTCATCCCCACCAGGAGAGCCGGTCACCCGAACCGCGAGCCACGCCTTCCCGGTTGGGCACGCGAACCCTGGAAGGGGCTCGACGAGACGGCCGAGCCCTCGGAGCGGACCGAATAATTCAAGAGACGGTGCTCTGAGGCACGCACCCCCCACGGGTCATTGCGGGGCGGGGTTCTGCGCAGCCGCATCCTTCTCGAATAGCTTGCCGGCGCTGATGCGGGCGGCCATCTCCTTGGATTGCTCACGGTAGACCGTTCCGTCCTCGAACTCGATCACGGGGTACATCCGCTGCCCGCTGAGCTTCTCCAGATCGTCGCGCTTGCCGCGACTTGTCGGCCCCTGCACGAGCTCGTACTGGATGCCCTGATCATCGAGCGCCTTCTGGACCTTCCAGCATGGGTGGAGGCCCATCTTGAACCACATGAATGAACACCGGTGAAGCTTGACGGCCACGGCTCATCCTCCTTACACGCGAACGGATCCGTCGCACGTGCGACGGATCGGGACTCTGGTTTGGGTGGATCCTGACGCGCAGGAGCACCGGACGCAACACCTCCTGGCCGCTGGCGAGCCAGAGTCGAGACTGCGCGGGCACTGACTTACGTGCGACTCGGCGGTAGAACAACCACTCCGGCAGGCGGATAGGGTTGCCAAATGCTGGAGCCTGCCGAGGGCACCGAGATGGGCGCTGACGCGAAGCTGTTCGAGGTCATGTCCACGATGCGGGCGATGCGCCGGCTCAAGCCTGATCCCGTCCCGGATGAACTGCTCACCAAGCTCGTTCAGGCGGCGACGTGGGCGCCCAGCGGCTCGAACCTTCAGGGCTACGAGTTCGTGGTGGTCACCGACCGAGCGCTGATGGGCCGGCTGGCCGGGCTGTGGAGTCGCAGCGTCGAGGCCTACCTCAACAGCGTGGGGCGGGTGACACCGGCAGCCCAGGATGAGGGCATCCGCCGGGCCCTGCTCTTCCAGCGAGATCACTTCCACGAGACCCCCGCGCTGATCGTGCCGTGTTACCACGCCAGTCGGGTCGATTCGGGAACCGCCCGGCGCCTGCTCACGAGCTTCCCACCCGGCGATGCGGCTCGCCTGGCCGCGCGAGGGCAGCGCTTCAACGCGCTGGGTGAGGCATCGTCGGTGTATCCCGGCGTCCAGAACATTCTGCTGGCCGCACGAGCCATGGGACTGGGCGCGGTGATCACCATCTGGCACCTGATGCTGGAGCACGAGTGGAAGAAGGAGCTGGGGATACCCAAGCGCGTGAACACGTTCGCCGTGATCCCTGTCGGGTGGCCGCGCGGGCGGTTCGGTCCGGTTACGCGGCGGCCCGCCGCCGAAGTGATCCACCGCGACCGCTGGTAGAGGGCGGACCGCCTGGGGCGCGCCATCGCCAATCGGAAGTTTGGCGATTAAGCGCAACCCCTCTGCGGTGAATCGCCATTCATCTGGTCAGCACATGGACTGCGGCGCAAAGCTCGCGCCGCCCGCCCTAAGCCCCGCCGGCCCCCAACCCGCTCCATTCTCCCGATGTGACGGCGTCGCTCTTAGGCCACGATCGCTCCAGAACGCAAATCGACCTGGGAGGCCGACCACCATGCTCGCCGTCCTGAC
This sequence comes from Solirubrobacteraceae bacterium, assembly GCA_045805485.1. Classification (GTDB taxonomy): domain Bacteria; phylum Actinomycetota; class Thermoleophilia; order Solirubrobacterales; family Solirubrobacteraceae; genus Palsa-465. The sequence continues at coordinate 2,282 of JBJMLC010000126.1, forward strand.
GCCCCGCCCCGCGAATGCCGCCCGCCCCGACCCCTTCTGGGCGCCCGTGAACATCCGCGTCGCCACGGCCGCCGACCGTCCAGCGCTGGAGCGCCTGGCCGAGCTTGACAGCGCCACCGCACCGGCCGGCGAAACCGTGATCGGTGAGCTGAACGACCATGTGGTGGCCGCGGCGGAGCTGGGCGGTGGGCAGACCCTGGCCGATCCGTTCGTGGCCGCCGGCCAGATCGTCGAGCTTGTGCGGCTTCGCGCCGAGCAGCTTCGCCAACGGCCGCGCCATCGGCCCCTCAGGCACATAAGACCCCGGCAGTAAGGCCCCCACCACCCCAACTAAGGCCCCGGGAGGGCAAATCAGCTCCGTCCTCCCGATGTGCAAAGCGCCGTCTCAGCTCATCCTGACCGTAGGTGCAATTCCCCAGCCACAGGAGCCCACAATGCATTCCACCATCAGCGCAGCAGTCGCAACCAGCCGAGCCGACGACCTCGCCAGGCGGAGATATCACGCGCTCGAGGTCGACGCGCCCCGGCATCCGCACCGTATCTCACGGCCAAGGGCAATCTGGCGATACTTCCGTCGTGAGTCGGAGGCTGACCAGCGAGCACTTCGTCGGGCGGACAGACGAGCTGCGAGAGCTCGAGTCGGCCGCGGAAGCGTCGGCCGCGCAGCAGCCTGCCCTGATCCTGCTCGGCGGTGACTCCGGCGTCGGCAAGAGCCGACTCATCCGCGAGTTCGAGACGCTGCTGGACTCGCGCGATGTCCTCGTACTACGAGGCGAGGCCGTGGAGCAGGAGGATGGCGAGCTCCCGTACGGCGCTCTGACCAGCGCGCTCCGCCCGCTGGTCCGGGCGGGTGATCCCGCCCTGGAAGAGCTGGGGCGGGGCAGCCGGGCTCAGCTGGCGGCGCTGCTGCCGGGGCTCGATGATCAGGCGAGCCCAACCAACCCGCTTGATCCCACAGCCCAGGTGAGGCTATTCGAGGCGCTCCTGGAGCTGCTGGATGTTCTGAGCCGGCGCCAGCAGGTGGCCCTGCTCCTGGAGGACCTGCACTGGGCCGACCGCTCGACCCGCACGTTCGTGTCCTTCCTGGCCCGCAGCATGCGCCAGGAGCGCCTGCTGGTCATGCTGACCTACCGATCCGACGAGCTCCACCGCCGGCATCCGCTCCGGCCGCTGCTCAGCGAGCTGGCGCGGCTGGACGTGGTGCGGCGAATTGACCTGCCGCCGTTCACCCGGGCCGAGGTGGCGGAGATCCTCGCCGACATCCTGGACGCCGCGCCGAGCGACAACCTGATCGATCGCCTCTACGAGCGCAGCGAGGGGAACGCGCTCTACACCGAGGAGCTCCTGGCCGCCGGCATGGACGGCGGCGGCGCCCTGCCCGACAGCCTCCGGGACGCGTTCATGCTCCGGATCGAGCGGCTGTCGCCGGACGCCCAGCGGGCGGCTCGGACGATTGCGGTTGGACGACGCCTGGGGGAGGAGGTGATCGCGCAGGTGGCCGAGATCGAGCCGGGAACCCTTCAGGGCGCCCTGCGTGAAGCGGTGGCCGAGCACGTGCTGGTCACCGGCGGGGACGGTCTGCTGCGGTTTCGGCACGCCCTGCTCCGCGAGGTTCTCTACGACGACCTGCTTCCAGGCGAGCGGAGCGAGCTTCATCTGACCCTGGCCCGCGCGCTGGAGGCCCGCACGGGCCGGGACGAGGAGCGGGAGGCCGAGCTGGCCGCCGCCGTGGCCGGCCACTATGCGGCCGCGGGCGATCAGCCGGCCGCGCTGCGCACAGCGGTCCACGCAGCGCTGGCGGCCCGCGATGTCCATGCCTATGGCGAGGCTGCCGAGCTGGCTGAGCGGGCGCTGGAGCTCTGGCCCCGCGTCAGGGGGGCCGAAAACCAGATTCCCCTCAGCCACGTCGACCTGCTGAGCCTGGCGGCGGCCGCTCACCGAATTGCCGGCGATCGTGAACGGGCCGCGGTCCTGCTGACGCGAGCACTGGAGGAGGTCGACGCCAGCGCGGATGTTCATCTGCACGTGGGCCTGCTGGCCGCGCTCTCCAGGGTCCAATGGTCGATGAACGAGGGCGTGAAGGCGGTGGAGACGGCTCAGCGTGCCCTGGAGATGCTGCCTGATGACGAGCCGAGCCCGGAGCGAGCCCCGCTGACCGCCTGGCTGGCCCGGACGAGGTTCCTCCGAGGTCGCTTCAGGGACGCCATCGCCGACGGCGAACCGGCCCTGGCGGCCGCCGTGGAGACCGGCGACCGCCACACCGAGGGCGAGGTGCTGAACACCCTGGGCATGGCGCACATCGCCCTGGGACAGGTCGACGCGGGAGTGGCCCTGCTGGAACGGGCGATCCAGATCGCCCGGGAAACCGATGACCTGGACAACCTGGGCTACGCCTACTCCAACCTGGCCGACATGCTGGGCATCGCGGGATGCACCCAGGAGGCCCTCGACACCGCGCTTGAGGGCCTGGAGCTCGTCCCGCGACGGATCGCCCGCCTGCACGATTGGCTAACGCTCACCGTCACTCAGCTGGCCTTCGAGGCCGGCGACTGGGCGACCATGAGAGCCCACCTGGGGCTGTCGGTGGCCCCCGAGGATCGGCAGTCGATCTACCGGCTGATGGTGGAGGCCGAGGTCGCGCTGGGGCAGGGCGATGACGACCAGGCCGAGCAGCGGCTGACGGACGCCGCACGGCTCGTGTCCACCTCCACCGAGCCTCAGTGGATCGGCTGGTTCGGGGCCCTGGAGAGTGAGCTGCGTCGCCGGCGGTACGACCTGGCGGAGGCGCGAGCCGTGGTGGAGCACGCTCTGGGCCGGCTGGAGGTGTGCACCGACGACGTGATGCAGATCGCCCGGGCCAGCGCCGTGGGGGCGCGTGTGGAGGCAGAGATCGCCCGCAGGGCCCGCGATCTAAAGGAGCCAGCTCAGCAGCGCGACGCGCTGGCCCGGCTGCGGATCCACCTGAGCCGGCTGGATGCTGCGGCCCACGAGGGCGGACCCGTCGAGGCCGCCTGGCAGGCGGTCGGCAAGGCGGAGATGGCCTCGGCCCGGGGCCGCAATAACCCCGCGCTGTGGAGGGAGGCGGCTCGTCGCTGGGACGCCATCAGACGCCCGTATCTGGCCGCGATCATGCGCTGGCGGGAAGCCGAGGCGGCAACCGAGTCAGGCGACCGCGGTCAGGCGGAGGACTGCGCCAGGGAAGCACTCACCACCGCGCGTGAGCTGGGTTCGCTCTGGCTCGAGGAGGAGGTCGAGGGGCTCGTCCGTCGCGGTCGGCTTCAACTTCCGGAGGTTGAGCCGCTCCCGGGCGACCACCTCACCGCCACCGGGGATGGCGAAGAGACCCCCTTCGGCCTGACCCCGCGGGAGCTTCAGGTGCTGGCCCTGATCGCCGAGGGCGCCACCAACCGCCAGATCGGGGCCGCGCTGTTCATGGCTGAGAAGACGGCGAGCGTTCACGTCTCTCGGATCCTCAGCAAGCTGGACGTCCAGAGCCGGACCCAGGCCGCGGCCGTGGCCCACCGCCTGCGTCTGACCTAGTCCGCGACCAGCTAGCTTTAGCGCATCAGGCCGCAAGCAGCGATAGCCATCTCGGCGCTGGCCGTGGCCGGGTGCGGTGCCGCGACCACCACCCGCACCCTTCCACCGACTCCGTCCGTCAAGACCGAGGCCGCCGTCCCCCAAGGCCACCCGCACGTGGTGGAGCCGGTGGCCGGGCAGGCCGCTGGGTCCTCGGCGCCGGCCCAGACGCCGGCGGGCCCCGCCATCCCCTCAAGTGATCCCCGGCCGACCGGGCCGGCCACGGTCACCAAGGCTCCGGCCAAGGGCGCGCCCTCCAACGCCGAGGTGCGGGCGGCCGTCGCGCGCTTTCAGACCGCCGTGGCGCACTACCACCTGAACCGGCTCAACCTCTCAGGCGCCCTGCTCGACCCGGCTCAGCTTCCCTTCGGCCATTGGTACCAGAGCATCGCGTCGGTGTACACGGATTACGGCCTGCCCATCGCCTGCGGCGGCGTGCTCCACGTGCCGCAGCTGGGCGTGGCCAACAAGACGCTGCCCTGCGGGACCAAGGTCACATTCGTGTACGGAGGCCGAGCCATCCGCGTGCCGGTCATCGACCGCGGCCCCTACATCGCCGGACGGGTATGGGACCTAACAGGGGCCACCGCTGAGGCCCTGCACTTCCCGGGGCTCGGCCCCATCAAGTGGCGGATCGGCTGACGTCCTCGGCGGCGCGCGCGGGCCGCGCCCAGATGCCCCGCTCCTGCATCAACTCCACCTGGGTGCGCGTGACCTCCTCCCGGTATTCGGCGTGCGTGTATGGCGCCCGCTCGAGGTAGAGGTTCTTGGGGTAGATCGGCTGCTCGTACACGACCTGGTACTGCTCGGTCGTGAGGTCCTTCAGCCAGTTGTCCCACTGCGCCGTCTGGCGGAAGTGCCGGAGGGCCTGGATGTCAATCGTGCCCGCAATCCAGGTTGACCCGGCGCCATAGGACACCTCGGTCACGACCTGGCCGCGGTAATCGATGATCTCCGACCCTCCGGAGAAGGTGTCGATTGGGATCGTGGACTCACTGTCCAGGTAGTAGGTGCCGAGGTTCACCCCAATCACGTACATGTTGTTGTCCAGCGCCCGCGCGCGATTCTGCACCGAGAACATCCCGCTCATCACCCCCGGCGCGGGATAGGGGCCCCGGTATGCCAGCTCGCAGCCGTTCATGGCCAGGCCACGGGCGTTCTCCGGATAGGAGGCCTCGTTGGCCATCATGATCCCCAGCCGGCCGATGTCGGTGTCGGCCACGGGATAGAACGCGTCCAGGTTCCGGCCGTGCAGCTCAATCCAGCGATCCCAGACGTTGTGCGGCGTTACCGAGTGCTCCACCGGCAGCAGAGGAACCAGCTTGTGATGCCTCAGGATCACCGTCCCATCCTCAGGCTCGATCACGAACCCCACGTTGAAAAAGCGCTCCGGGAACTCCGGGTGGCGGGCCTTGGCCTGAGCGATCACATATGCCTTCCACTCCTGCGCCAGCTTGCCCAGATAGTCGGTCTCCGGCCCCGGGATGTCGATCGCGCATTCCCGTGCGTACCCCTGGTGATCCAGATCGAGGACCTCGTCGGTGAATCCCTGGAGGCCGCCCTCCGGGATGCAGATCAACCGCACCGGGAGATCCATGCTGGACAGCCACGAGGCGGCTTTGATCATGTGCGAGATGTGCTCCAGGTTTCGCATGATCTCCTCGCGGCGACGGATCCCGCGCATGGTCTGGATCAGGCCAACGGCCTGGTAGGGCTCAATCATCTGAAGCTCCTCTCTCTGGGCCCGCTCGGACTCTAACCTCACACCTGAACAACCGCGGGCCGCCGCCTGAGCCGGCGCGGCCGAGAGGAGGGACCGATGAGCGACTACACGATCACAGCCCTGGACGACGTCGATGACATCTTCGGCGGCCAATACCCGGGGACGATGAGGTTCCTGACCGGGCCGCTCGGAGCGCAGCAGGTGGCCCTGACCCATCGCGTGATGCCGTCGCAGTCCGGCGGCAAGGGCGGCTACGGGCATCGACACAAGACTCAGGAGGAGATCTACTACGTGGTCTCCGGCACGCTCCAGTTCAAGCTTGAGGACGAGGTGATCGACGTGCCCGCGGGCCGCGCGGTGCGGGTCGCCCCCGGTGTGACCCGGTCGATCTGGAACGAGGGTCCGGAGGAGGCCGAGCTCCTGATCTGCTCGGTCCGCGTGGAGGATCCCCGGGCCGACGGCGAGATAGTCGACGATTTCTGGCCTGAGGACTGAGCGCGGAGCTACCGCTTACAGGCAACGCGCCCGCTGGGCCGCCGCGGCCGCCCGGGCTCCTGCGGCGGGGCCGCCCTGTTCACCTTGACCGGGTAGTACTGGACGCCCGGACCCGTCTCTGAGTACTCGCTGGCGGGGCCGCTGGTCGTGCAGTCGCCGCCCAGCACTCGCTTGTCGACCAGCGAGGGCTGTTTGGCCTTGGAGCGCACCGCGTCCGGGACCGAGCTGTTCACCCGGGCGAAGTTGAAGGCCGAGGTCATGTTGCCCACGGTCCGGTTGCGCCAGGCCGAGATGTTGGGCACGTGGACGCCCTCGGCGGCAAACCGCGCCGCGAGCAACTTCAGCGTGGAGGTGTGGTCGAAGATCTGCGAGGCCACGAAGCCGCCTCGGCTGAAGGGCGATACGACCAGCATCGGGACGCGGAACCCGAGGCCGATGGGCCCGGCGATCTGGCCCGCGCCGGACACGTTCTTCAGCGGCACGGTGATGTACTCCCCGGGCGTACCCACCGGGGCCGTGGGCGGCGGCACGTGATCGAAGAAACCGCCGTTCTCGTCGTAGGTGACCAGCAGCGCCGAGGACTCCCAGACGCCCTGGTTTTGGAGCAGGGAGTTCAGCGTCTGGGCGGTCGCCCACTCGCCCCAGATGGGCGGGGTGGGGGGATGCTCGGAGTCCAGCACCGGCGCCACCACCCACGACACCTGCGGGAGCGTTCCGGCAGCGCAATCGGTCTGGAAGTCGCCGGGGAACGTGTGCCCGAAGGCATTGGCCGCCAGCTGGGCGTTGGTCTGGTACTGCTTGAAGTACGGGAGGACGTAGTCCGAGACCGGGCTCAGGTTCTCCGGGGCCTCGTAGACCTTCCAGCTCACGCCGGCCTCCTGGAGCACCTCCGGCATCGTCTTCCAGGTGTACTTGCCGTAGGTCTGGAGGCGGTCGGAGACCAGCGTCTCCACCAGCGGGCCGCCGTGCTTGCCGTCAGGATCGAGGGTCGCCGTGAGGCTGTAGAGGCGGTTGGGGTCCGTGGGGCCGATCACCGAGCAGTGGTAGTGGTCGCACAGGGTGAACGCGTCGGCGAGCGCGTAATAGAACTCCAGGTCCTGGCGCGTGTAGTAGCCCATGGTCAGAGGGCCGTTCTTGGGGCCGTTGACATCCGGATCCATGTGCTCGGCCAGGATCCTGTCCATGCGGCCGTGGTTCCAACCCAGGTGCTGGGTGGTCCAGCCGTGGTCGACATCGTTGGTGCACTCCCCCTGCTTTGTGGAGCTGTACAGGTGGAACGGGTACAGATGGTTGCCGCGGAAGCCGCCCGGATATCCGGGCTGCGCGAATACGTTCAGCCCGCTGCCGTCGCGCAGCGGAAGCGCGTGGGGGTCCTGGAAGCCGGCCACGCCCCTGTATGCGCCGAAGTAGTGGTCAAACGACCGGTTCTCCTGGATCAGGATCACGATGTGCTGGATGTCGTGCAGGCTGCCGCAGCCGTTTCCGGCGTTGGCCAGTGCCTTCTCCACGAGGCGGCTCGTGAGCAGGCTCCACGTGCCCAGGGTGGCCCCGCCCATGGCGCCCGTGTGCAGCAGCTGTCTCCTGGTCAGGTTCGTCGGCATCTGCTCTCGGGCGACTTAACGCGCCCGGAGCCAATTTCCGTCACCGTCCTACGCCGGGCCACCTCGGCGGCCGAGCAGCAGCGCCACCACAGCTCCGGCGAGGAGGGCCACCAGCCCGGCGAACACGATCCCCGCCGGGCGCAGTCCCGCCGCGTCAGCCAGCAGCCCCTCGCCGATCACCGGAACCGAGATCGCGAAGTAGGCCACGACGAAGAAGCTCGAGGCGATCTCGGCCCGCTGGTCCGGCGGCGAGGCGTCGTTCACGGCTCCCAGCGCGGCCCGGAAGCTGAGCCCCTGCCCGACCCCGGCCACCATCGCCCCGGTCACGAGCACGGGCAGCGACGAGGTGGCCAACCCCGCCGCCAGCACCGCCATCCCCACGATCAGCCCCGCGCACCCCTCGGCCATGGCGTTCCGCTTTGGCACCACATCCAGCAGCAGCTGGCCCACCGTGGACGCGGCGAACACTCCGAACACGACCAGTCCCACCACGGCATCGTTGCTGACTCCGGCCACCTGGCCCAGGAACGCAGGGGACACGGCGGTCGTCAGGCCCATGACGGCAAACCCGGCAAATCCAGCCATGGCGGCGGGGATGAACGCGGGTCGCACCTCCCGGGGAACGCTCAGCCTCTGGACGCGCAGCCTCTGATCACGCGCCGGGGTGACCGGCTCGGGCATCAGCAGCACACCCAGCGCCGCCGGGGCCAGCAGCCCCAGGTGGGACCAGAAGCTCAGCCGCAGCGGAAGCGGCGCCAGCTGGGCCAACAGCCCGGCCAGCAGCGGCCCGCAACCCAGCCCGAACATGTTGGCCACGGCCGCCACCAGCGTGGCCCGGCCCCGTCCCCGCTGCCCGGCCAGGTCGACCAGCGCGGCCGTTGCGGTCCCGGTGAAGATGCCAGCCGAGAATCCGGACAGCAGCCGGCCCACGAGCAGTGGCGCCAGGCCACCCGCCAGCAGGAAGACGACCGCGCTGAGAGCTGAAAAGGCCAGCCCCAGCAACAGGACGGGCCGTCGGCCCACGGCGTCGGACACCCGTCCGAACAGAAGCAGGGCCGCGATCACCCCGGCCGCGTACGTGGCGAAGATGACCGTGATCATCAACTCCGAGAACCCGAACCGTCCCTGGTAAATCGAGTACAGCGGCGTGGGCAGCGTGGTCCCCAGCATCGTCACGGCGAACGCGTAGGTTGCGGCCACGAACCCGCCTCGCCGGCCCAGGCGGGGTACGGAGAACGCGCGGGTTGCGGTGGCGCTCATCTACCTGGACTGGGTACCCATCCCCACCCGAGGCTATTGCCTACGATGAGGAGCACGGAGATGGGCTTCACACTCGAGCTAACGGACGAGCAGACGGCCATGCGGGAGAAGGCTCACTCCTTCGCCCAGGACGTGATCCGGCCCGTGGCGTCCGAATACGACCGCCAGCAGGAGCTTCCGTGGCCGGTGCTGGAGGAGGCCGCACGCCAGGGCCTCTACGGCTGGGAGCTCTACGCGGGCCTCGTGAACGATCCCACCGGACTCTCGCTGCCGATCCTGATGGAGGAGCTGTTCTGGGGCTGCGCGGGGATCGGGCTGACGATCGTGCTGCCGGCCCTCGCCCTGGCGGCGATTCGTCAGGCCGCCACCGACGAGCAGCTGGCTCAGTGGGCGCCCCAGTGCTTCGGCACGCCGGGCGACATCAAGCTGGGTGCACTGGCCGTGACCGAGCCCAGCGGCGGGAGCGACGTCCGGGCGATCCAGACCCAGGCCCGCCAGGACGGCACGGACTGGGTGATCGATGGCCACAAGGTGTTCATCGGCAACGGCGGGATCGCGGACGTCCACGTGGTCGTGGCGACGGTCGACCCCGAGGCCGGCCACCGGGGCCAGGGCGTGTTCATCGTGCCCAAGGGCACCCCGGGGCTGATCATGGTCCGCAAGCTGGACAAGCTGGGATGCCGGGCCTCGCACACCGGGGAGATCATGTTCGAGAGCTGCCGCGTGCCGGGCGAGCATCTGCTGGGAGGGCTCGAGCGGCTCCGGGAACGGATCGCCAGGGGGCGCGAGTCCGAGCAGGGAAGAGCGCCGATCACCCCGGCGGAGGAGGGCGGGGCAGCCGCCGCCGTCCAGCGACGCAGCTCGGCCGCGCTGGGAGCGTTTGAGCGCACGCGCCCGATGGTCGCCGCCCAGGCGATCGGGATCGCCCGGGCCGCGCTGGAATTCGCGCGCGACTACGCCGTGCAGCGCGAGGCGTTCGGCCAGCCCATCATCGAGAACCAGGGCGTGTCCTTCCCGCTCGCCGAGCTGGCCGCCGAGATCGACGCCTCCAGGCTGCTGACCTGGCGCGCGGCCTGGATGGCCGCCCAGCGCCATCCGTTCGAGAATGCCGAGGGCTCAATGTCGAAGCTGATGGCCTCGGAGGTGGCGGTGCGGGCGTGCGAGCAGGCCGTCCAGACGATGGGCGGCTGGGGTTACATCAAGGACTTCCCCGTGGAGAAGTGGTACCGGGACGCCAAGCTCTACACGATCTTCGAGGGCACGAGCGAGATCCAGCGCCTGGTCATCAGCCGCGCCCTGCGTAGCCAGGCCAGCACCGAGCCCCTGGATCAGCGCATGGCTCATCCGGAGTGAGCGAGGCGACGGCTACAGAACCCAGAAGGCGACGACGGCGAATTGCAGCGCGGCGGCGAGGATCACGAGGAGATGGAACAGCTCGTGGTAACCGAATACCGCGGGCACGGGGTCTGGGCGCTGGCGGGCGTAGATCACCGCGCCCACGCTGTAGAGGATGCCGCCGAGTGCCATGGCCGCCGTGGCCACGACGCCGAGACGCCCCACGAGCTCGGGGCCCGCGACCACGGCCATCCAACCCACCGCGATGTAGGCGGCGGCGATCAGCCAGGCAGGGGCATCGAGCCAGATCAGTCTGAACACAGCCCCCGCCAGCGCGGCGGACCACGCCGTGATCAGGATCACGAGACCCAGGGTCCCGGGAAGCACGAGCAGCGCGAACGGCGTGTAGCTGCCGGCAATCAGCACGAAGATCATCGTGTGGTCGAGCCGGCGCATCCAGCGGCGAGCGGCGAGCGTGGACCAGTTGACGCGGTGATACAGGGCGCTGGTGCCGAACAACGCGACCACGCTGAGGGCATAGATTGCCGTCGCGACGCGCTCCCGGGCCGATCCCGCTTGCAGCACCAGGCTGGCGCCGGCGGCCAGGGATACCGCGAACGCCCACTGATGGAGAACGCCGCGCAGTCGCGGCTTGAGCTCCGGGTCAAGCCCTGCCGCAGCGGGCAGCGCCGGGCGGGCGAGCTTCGAATATGTGGTGTTCTTCGCCGTCTCCCCTAGGTTAGGGTGCTCATATGACGACATCGGACGGACCCATCCTGGTGACGGGCGGAACGGGGTTTCTGGGCGGATGGTGCATCGCCTCGCTGCTGGAGCGGGGGCACGACGTGCGGACGACCGTTCGCGATATGGGTCGTGAGGATGCGGTACGGGAGGCGGTCGCGGCGGCCGGGGCGGATCCAGGCTCACGCCTGAAGGTGCTGCCCGCCGATCTGACCTCCGATACAGGGTGGGGGGAGGCGGTGGCCGGCTGCCGGTACGTGCTGCACGTGGCCTCTCCGTTCCCACCGGTGCAGCCGAAGGACCCCGATGAGCTCATCGTCCCGGCCCGCGACGGCGCTCTGCGCGTTCTCGACGCCGCGCTGGCCGCGGGCGTCGAGCGGGTGGCGATGACCTCGTCGATTGCGGCAATCCGCTCGGACCGGGAGAGCTCGGAGGCGGCGCCGTACACCGAGGCCGATTGGACCGATGGGGACGACACATCGCGGACGCCGTACGTGCGCTCCAAGACGCTGGCCGAGCGTGCTGCCTGGCAGCACGTGAAGGCCGCCGGCGCGGAGGATCGACTCGCGGTCATAAACCCAGGCGCAATCATCGGCCCTGCGCTCAGCGACGACCACTCGTACTCGCTGGAGGCGATCCAACGCCTACTGCACGGGATGCCGGCGATGCCCCGCCTGGGATTCACGTTCGTGGATGTACGGGACGTGGCGGATCTGCACGTCCGTGCGCTCACTGAGCCGCCGGCGGGAGGTGAGCGATTCATCGCCGCAGACCAATTCCTCTGGACATCCGAGGTCGCGGCCATCCTGCGCGAGCGCCTCGGCGACGCTGCCAGGAGGGTGCCGACTCGAGTCGCGCCAGATTTCCTGATCCGGGCCATGTCGTTGTTCGACGGCAGCATCAGGTCGGTCGTCGGCGATCTGAGCAAGCGCTCTTGGGTTTCCAGTGAGAAGGCGCGGAGCATGTTGGGCTGGAGGACCCGGCCTGTGGAGGACTCAATCGAGGACTGCGCCAGGACCCTCGCTTAGCGGGCACCCGCCCTCACCGGAGTTCCCACCGTCACGACTGGCACCAAGCCCCGGGTGCCCGCGATACCGTGCGAGCATGACGCAGGGCGTGAGGCGCCGGGAGTTGCTGGTGGGCGGCGCCGCCGCCGCGGGCGCGCTGGCGGGTGGGCCTGGCGCGGTAGCCAAGACCGCGCCGAACCGGCGGCACCCCCGGACCTACGACGTGATCGTGGTGGGAGCGGGGCTGGCCGGGCTGAATGCAGCCACGGCGATCCGAGCCGCCGGCCGTTCGGTGATCGTGCTGGAAGCTCGCCATCGGGTCGGTGGCCGGAACTTCGACCACCAGCTGGCCCCGGGCAAGGTTGCCGAGCTGGGGGGTGAATGGGCCGGGCCAGGGCAGACCAAGGTGCTCGGATTGGCCAAGGAGCTGGGCGTGGCCACGTTCCCTACCTACTCGCAGGGCCAGAGCGTCTACTACGCAAACGGGCAGGTGCAGACCTACAGCGGGGACATCCCGCCGGCCAACCCCGCGGCGCTGGCCGAGATCGAGGCGGCGATCCTGGCGCTCAACCGGATGGCCGCCTCCGTCCCGGCCGACGCATCCTGGAAGGCGCCGCAGGCCGGAGCCTGGGACCAGCAGACGTGCGCCACCTGGGTCACCGACAACCTTCACTCCGCCGAGGGGCGCAACCTGGCAGAGCTGGCCATCCGCGGGATCTACGGTGAGGAGGCCAGGCAGATCTCGCTGCTCGACCTGCTCCAGGCCATCACGGGAGTGGGGGGAGATTTCAACACCCTGATCGGCTCCGCCCAGAGCATCCGGTTCGTGGGGGGCCCGCAGCAGCTCTCCAAGAAGCTGGCTCACCGGCTGGGTCGGCGGGTGCACCTGGGCGTGGCGGTCAGGGCGATCGAGCAGCACTCCCGGGTCACGGTTCACTCGGCCAACGAGAGTTTCCACGCCCGGCAGGTCATCCTGACCGTCCCAAAGACACTCGCCGGGAGGATCACCTTCTCGCCCCAGCTCCCAGCGGCGCTGGACCAGCTGCTCCAGCGCCAGCCCATGGGGTCGGTGGTCAAGGTCAACACGGTCTACAGGACGCCCTTCTGGCGCGCCCAGGGCCTGAACGGCCAGGCCATCTCAGACACCGGCCCGGTTCGAATCACCTACGACAACTCGCCTCCTGACGGGAGACCCGGGGTGCTCGTGGGCTTCATGGAGGGCGAGGACAGCCGGACGTTCTACGGCCGCCCCCCGGCCGCGCGCCGGCGCGCCGCGCTGGCCAGCCTCGCCCGGTACTTCGGCCGCCAGGCCCTTCACCCGGTGAGGTACCTGGACATGGCCTGGGCTCAGGAGGAGTTCACCCGGGGGGCCTACGGCAGCTTCAACCCCCCGGGCGTCCTGACCGCGCTCCATGACCCTCTGCGGAAGCCAGTCGGCGCCGTGCACTACGCGAGCTCAGACGCCTCGGCACTCTGGCCCGGCTATATGGACGGTGCGATCAGGTCCGGTCGTGAGGCCGCCGCGCACGCCCTGGCCGCCCTGTAGCCGCAAGTAACCGCGCGCTCCGGCGTTGCTTTTACCGATGACCAGGCGGCTTTCAGCGGTGCTCGTGGGACTGGCGATCGCCGGTCTCTCGGCGTCAAGCGCGGCGGCCAGGCCGCACGGCCACGCCGGGCCCGCGCGCTTCCGCGCCGGCGCGGCCTTTGAGAGCTTCACGCCTCCGGCCTTCGGCGCCGTTCAATCCGATCCCGCCGATTGCCTGACCCAGGCCGATGGCCAGTTCACCGGCAAGCGGTACTTCGCCTTTGACGAGTCCTACAGCGACCAGCAGGGCACCGGGCACTACGACCCGGGCGACCCGTTCCTGGACTGCAACCACGACGGCCGCTGGGATGGCGACACGCTGGGCGGCGGGAGCGGCGCGCCTCGCTACTACGACCACGTGGCCGACCCGGCCGGTGCCCGGGCGCTGGTGATCTCCAACGGGCAGCGGACAATCGCCATGGAGGTCGTGGACAACGAGGGGCTGTTCAACGTCTACGCGGACCGCATCCGGGCCGAGGTCCGGGCCGACGGCTACCGCCTGGGCAACATCCAGATCTCCTCCACCCACGACGAGTCAGCCCCCGACACGATCGGGCTCGGCGGGCAGGACAACGTCATCTCCGGGACCAACGAGTACTTCGTGAACTACCTGGTGCGCCAGTCTGCGCTCGCCCTGGAGCGGGCCTACAACAACATGGTCCCCGCCCACATCCGGTACGCCGAGGCGCGCCAGCCGGCCAATCTGCGCCAGTGCTGGTCCTCCTACCCGTTCATCGACAACCAGTTGATGCCCGTCCTCCAGGCCGTGGGGACCGACGGCAAGGTGGTCGCCACCCTGGCCAGCGTGGGCCAGCACACCGAGACGCTGGGATTCAACGGCGGCTCGCAGATCGATCCCGGCTCGCCCACCGGGGCCACCCTGGAGCAGGAGAAGACCTGGGTCACGGCTGACTGGCCGTACTGGTTCACCACCGCGTTGGAACAGACCTACGGCGGTGTGGGAATCGAGATGGCCGGAGCGGTGGGCAGCGTGGAGACACCTGAGGTGTGGTCGGCTGCCCTATCGCGCTCGCCCCAGAAGTTCATCAGCGAGGGCCACCCGGCCGGCTGCCGGACGCTGTTCGACACCTCCTCAGGCGCGACCATGACGCCGCTGGGCTACTACAGCGAGAGCAAGGTCCTGGGCCAGGAGCTCGCCGGGGCCGTTAAGAGCTCGCTGAGCCACGGCGCCTCGTGGTCAGCCACGAACGCTATCTGGGCCCAGACGGTCAACATCTGCGTGCCGGTGGCCAACGCCCTGTTCAAGGCGGCGGCCCTGGGCGGCGTGTTCGCCGAGCGTCCGGCCTACGCGCCGGGCTGCCGCCGGATCGAGCGCATGCCGGTGCTCCCCACCGGACAGACGGCCGGGACCTCCGTGCAGTCGCAGGCTGCGGCCTGGCGGATCGGGGACGGCGAGTTCATCGGGGCGCCTGGTGAGGTGTTCCCGTTCACCTACTTCCGCGGCCCCGTCGGCCCCGAGGACATGAACTACCCCCAGTACGGCCTCCCCGCCTGGCCCCTGCCCTACATGCACACCCCGTGGCGGTTCTTCGACGGGATGGACAACGACATGATCGGCTACATCTTCCCGCGGGGCAACGACGCGGGCGTCCCGGGTCAGCACGTGGCCAAGAACCCCACGGCCAGCGGCACCGACCGCTTTGGGTGTGGCCACTCCGACGATTCAGAGGCCGTCAATGACAAGGCCGGAAACATCGTGGGCACCGCCCTGGTGTCGATCCTCCAGAGGCACGCCGCCGGCCCCGAGGCGACGGAGCAGGGGCGCTACGTGCTTCCGGACGGCAAGCTGTCTCGCAATCCGGAGGGTCTCACGGACACGATCAAGTGCTCCGGCTCCGATATGACCTTCGCGGCTGACGGCCCGGCTGTGGCGGTGTGGGCGTCGGGCAGCGGCGTGATCCATCCCACACGGTGGATGGACCTGCTCGGCCACCCGCAGTCCACGCCCGACCGCAACACCCGCGGCTACTTCGACCGTCACCGCCACCGGCACTGGCTGGACGTGTTCGCTGATCTGGCGGGACAGCCGCAGAGCGTTTCTCTGCGGTAATGGGGGGTTGTGCCTGGTAGGTTGACCAGGATGCGGGTCCCACGTGTGGGTCTGATGGCGCTGGTTGCCCTCGCCGCTGTGGGGATGACCGGACCATCCTCGGCCGCCGCGGCCAGGCATCCTCGGCCCACGCTGGTCCGAGATGTCAAGACCGGCCGCGAGAACCTCGGGACGGTGCCCGTGTTCTCGGGTGGCGATCCGATTCAGGACTACGTGCAGCCCGACACCGAGATCGAGCCCTCGATCGCGGTCAACCCGGCCAACCCCAAGAACGTCGTCACGGTCTACCAGGAGGGGCGGATCGCCGACGGGGGCGACGCCACGAACGGCTTCGCGACGAGCTTCAACGGCGGCAAGACGTGGATCACGGGCCACCTGCCAGCCCTGACCACATATCCCGGCCAGCACGGGATCTTCGAGCGAGCCAGCGACGCGGTCGTGGCCTTCGGGCCCCACAACGTCGTGTACGCCAACTCGCTGGTGTTCGACTTCAGCAAGAACGGCGGGCTGCGCAGCGGGATCACGATCAACGTCTCCAAGGACGGCGGGCGCCACTGGGGGCCACCGGTCTACCTCCAGGACGACCTGATCGGCGGGCTGAACGACAAGAACTGGATCGCGGTCGACATGGGCAAGGGCCCGGGTCACCACTTCGGGCGTGTGTACGTGGTCTGGGATCGCGTGGCCCCGGTGCTCTACGACTATTGCGACAGTCACTGCGACCGGCTGGCCAACTGGCTGCCTGACTTCCAGAGCATTCCCGGCCTTGTGTTCGCCGGCCAGGGGATCGGCGCCTACCCGGTGATCACCAAGCACGGCGGCCTTGACATCGTGATGGACACGTCGACCACCGGCATACCGATTGTCTCCGGTCCCGACGAGCCGGAGATCAATCCGGGAAGCGACGAGCTCGTATCGCTCCTGGCCCCAAAGGCGGGATCGACGCCGTACCCGGCACCGCTCGTATTCGTCCCGCCGGTGGACATCGCCGCCAACGAATCAGCCGGCGTACCCACCCAGCGCGCCGGCACCCTTCCCGCCGCCGCGTCAGATCCGAAGTCGGGCACGATCTACGCCGTCTGGGAGGACGCCCGGTTCCGCTCCGACGGGACCAATGACGCCGTCATGAGCCGGTCCTTCGACGGCGGCGTTACCTGGGCGATGCCGCAGCGAATCAACCCGGGCTCGACCAAGGATCACGTCGACCACTACAACGTGACCGTGGCGGTGGGCGCCCGCGGGAGCGTGCACGTGGCCTACCGCCAGCGCAATGAGTCCGGCAAGGGCCCGCTTTACACACCCACGATCGACACCTACTACCAGGAGTCAACCAACGGGGGTGACAGCTTCACCAAACCCCTGAAGGTGGACCGGGTGTTCTCGAACGCGTACTACGACGCGTTCTCCCGCGACGGGTCCTTCGAGGGCGACTACAACCAGATCACATCCGCCGACGGATACTCGTACGTAACCCGAGCCCAGGGCGAGCCGAAGTTCAGGGGCGAGCGGCGGGCGCTCACCCCCAACCCCGACAAGTCAAACACCCTGGTGCTCACCAAGGCGGGCAAGCCCCATCTGCATCAGAGCGTGTGGGTGGCCCTGGTGCGGGATCTGCGGCATCCGCGAACGCCGCCTCCCCACGGCCACCATCGGCATCATCGTCACCACCATCGGCATCGTCACCGTCACCATCGGCATCATCACCGGCCGCCGCAGCGGCGCCCCCGCCACGCCCGGGGCTTTACCGGCTGAGTGACTTGGACCTGCCGGCGCTCCGCTTCTTGCCGTTGCGGGCCGGCTCCTCCGCCCGCGGGTCCTCGCCGTTCTGGATCCGCTCCAGCGTGGCCTCCAGCGCGGCCATCAGGTCAGGCACGGGGTCGGGCTCCTTCTCCGGCTTTGGAGCCTCGATCGTCTTGCGCTTTCGCTTGGCGTCGATCACCCGCCGCAGGCGCTCGCGATAGCAGTCGGTGTAGCGCTCTGGCTCCCACTCGGTCGAGAGCTCCTCGATGATCGCCACCGCCCCTTCGAGCTGCTTCTTGCTGGGCTTCTTCCCGCCCGTGGGGATGCCCCTCGTCGGCCGGACCTCATCGTGGAAGAGCATCGTGGTCAGGGCCAGTGCACCGTCCCGCGCCTGGACGGCCACCAGGTACTCCTTGGTCCGCATCACGAAACGCCCCAGGGCCACACGCTCCTGCTTGCCCATCACCTCCACCAGGAGTCGGTAGGCCCGTAGGGTCCCCTCGCTCTCGCCGGCGGGGATCAGGAAGTACGGATGGTCGAAGAAGATCGGATCGACGTCGGCGAGCTTCACGAACGCCTCGATGTCGATCGTTCGGGTCTTGCGTGGTTGAACCGAGGCCAGTTCCTCGTCGCTGACCACGACCTGCTTCCCGTTCTTCTCGTAGGCGTGGGCCACCTCCTCCCACGTGACCTCCTCGTCCTCCTTGGAGCAGAATCGTCGCTGCTCGATCGGAACCTTGTCCTTCTTGTGCAGCTGATGGAAGTGGTAGTCCAGGTCGCGGGCCGCGCTGACCAGCTGGACCGGGACGTTCACCAACCCGAAGCTCAGGGAGCCGCTCCACAGCGCCCGGGCCACGCCTATCGGCCCTCCCCGCTCAGACTGGCCTCCAGCGCCGCGGCCAGGTCGTCTCCGTGCTCGGGCTCCTCCTCGGCCACGAGGTCAATCTCCTCGCCCTTGGCCTTGCGCTTGATCAGGTCGAGGACGGCGTCGCGATACTCGTCCTCGTAGCTCTGGGGCTTGAAGTCCGCGGCCAGCGTGTCCACCAGCCGGCCCGCCATCTGGACCTCCTTGGGCGAGGGCTTGCGCGAGCTCGAATCGATCTCCAGGTCATCCGCGGGTACCACCTCGTCGTGGAAGCGGAGCGTGTGCAGCACCAGCACGTCGTCGGCAGCCCGCAGTGAGACCAGGTACTCACGGTCGTGAAAGCTGAAGCGACCGATGCCGGCGCGCCCGGTCTTGCGCAGGGCCTCGTGGAGGAGACGAAACGCGTCCTGATCGTCACGGGAGCCGACGTAGTACGTCTTCTCATAGAACACGGGGTCGATCTCATCCGCGCACACGAACTCGCTCAGGTGGATGACCTTGCCGCGGTCGCCGGCCGCGGCCTTGATCTCGTCCTTCTCCAGCACGACGTACCTGCCCGCGGAGACCTCGTACCCCTTGACGATGTCCTTGTATGGGACCTCCTTGCCGTCCTTGTGGCATATTCGCCGGTGCTCAATCTTGGCCCCGTCCTTGGCGTGCACCTCGCGAAAGTGCACGGTCTGGGATTCCGTTGCCGTGTACAGCTTGACCGGGATATTGACCATCCCGAAGGTGACCGTCCCGTTCCAGATCGACTTGGGCATCTGGGATTTGGGTACCCGGGCCCGCAGACCGGGACACCTCTAGCCGGCCGCGACCTCAGGGCCGCCACGCAGCCGCTCGCGCAGCTCGGAGCGGCGGATCTTGCCGCTGACCGTCTTTGGCAGCTCGGTCACGAAGTGGATCTCCCGCGGGTACTTGTACGGCGCGGTGAGGCGCCTGGCGTGCTCCTGAAGCTCGCTCGCCAGCTCATCGCCCGGCTCGTGGCCAGCGGTCAGCACGCAGAAGGCGGTGACGATCTGGGTCCGCTGCGGGTCGTCCTTGCCCACGACGGCCGCCTCGGCCACCGCGGGATGCTCTATCAGCGCCGATTCGACCTCGAACGGGCCGATGCGGTAGGCCGAGGAGGTGATGACGTCGTCGTCGCGGCCCTCGAACCAGAGATAGCCATCGCCGTCGCGCCAGGCCTTGTCGCCCGTGTAGTACCAACCCTCACGGAACGCACGGGTGGTGGCCTCCGGGTCCCGATAGTACTCGTCGAACAGCCCCACCGGCCGCTGTGGCTCATACGCCACGGCGACGTTGCCCACCGTGTCGACGGGAGCGGGCTGTCCGCTCTCGTCGACGACATCGACCACGTAGCCGGGCATCGGTTTGCCCATCGAGCCGGGCCGCACGGGCACCGCCCGGTAGTTGGCCACCAGGCAGGTCGTCTCGGTCTGGCCGTATCCGTCGTAGATCGTGAGACCGGTGCTCTCCTCCCAGATGCGGATCACCTCAGGATTCAGCGGCTCTCCCGCGCTCGTGCAGTGGCGCAGGTTTGACAGGTCGTGTTGCGAGAGGTCGGCCTGAACAAGGAGCCGGTAGAGCGTCGGCGGGGCGCAGAATGACGTTATCCGCGCGTTCTGGATGGTCGACAGGATCGTGTCCGCCTTGGGTTTGCCCAGCGCCACCTGCACGACCGTGGCCCGCTCGTGCCACTGCCCGAAGAGGCCGCCCCACGCCGCCTTGGCCCACCCCGTGTCGGTCACGGTCCAGTGCCGGTCGCCCGGCCGGAGGTCGTGCCAGAAGCGCGCCGTGGAGACGTGCCCAAGTCCGTACGAGGAGGGTTGAATCACCATCTTCGGGTAGCTGACCGTGCCACTGGTGAAGTACAGGAGCATCGGGTCGGACCGGGAGGTCGGCGAGTCAGGCAGCTCGCCCTCAGCCGCTGCCTCCATCAGCGAGGCCAGGTCATGCCAGCCGTCCGCGCCGCCCCACGCGATCCGGTGAACGAGACTGGCCGCGGGATCTTCGATCGCGTCGATCTTCTCCACTCCCGCGGCGTCGGTGATCGCGGCCACGGTGTCGGCGCTCTTGAGGCGGTACGAAATGTCCCGGGCGGTCAGCTGGTTGGTCCCGGGCATGGGAATGGCGCCGATCCGGATCGCGCCCAGGACAGCCCAGTACCAGGCGGGGATCCGGGGCAGCATGATGAACACGGGGTTGCCCTTCTCGACCCCCAGGCCGAGCAGCGCCCGCGCCGCCCGGCCTGATTCCCGAGCCAGATCTGCCGCGGTGTGCTCGGCGACCAACCCGCCCTGACCGTCCAGGGAGACGAGGGCCACGTCATCCGGAGCCTCGGCCGCCCATCGCTCCACGATGTCGATCACCGCGTTGAAGCGATCCGGGACCTCGATCCGGTACGTGTCCCGCTCTTCTTCGTAGTTGGCCAGCCGCGGAGTAGCCGACCTATCGGGCAGTGGGGCGCCGCCTTCAGGCGGCATACCGCTGCGCGGACCTCGCCCGGGCCTTGGCGGCCTCCACCTCGCGGTCCTTCGGCGGGGCGTTCGTCTCGAGCTGCATCAACAGCTCGGAGGAAACGGCCGCCACGGCATCAACCGCCTTGGCGAAGGCCTCCTCGTTGACCCGCGAGGGCTTGGTGAAACCGCTGATCTTGCGCACGTACTGGAGCGCCGACGCCCGGATCTCCTCCTGGGTGGCCGGTGGCTCGAAGTTGTAGAGAGTTCTGATGTTTCTGCACATGCCTTCACTCTAGAGCTCAGCTGCCGTACTCGGCCAGCGTCAGATCGTCGCCGGAGTGTCTGGCGTAGTCGCCCACCGCGATGCACGCCGTCATGGGGCCACAGGCCACCGCATTCAGGCCGCCGGACGCCTGGCGGGACGCGGGGACCGGGTCGGCCAACGACCACGTGGACCCATTCCAGCTCTCTGCCAGCGGTGTGTCGGACCGCTGGTTGCCCCCGTCCTGTCCCACGGCCAGGCACGAGGTCTCCGCGACGCACGTCACTCCGCCCATGAAGTTGAACGGCCCGGGGTTCTGGGTCGTTGTGGCCGCCCAGCCCGAGCCATCCCACCACTCGGCCAGCGTTCTGGAGTAGCCCTTTCTGTTCACGTAGTCGCCGACGGCCATGCAGGCGGTGGCCGATGGGCATGACACAGCGCTGAGGCTGCGCCCGAACGGGTTCGCGCGACCGGGTGTGCGCAGAACCCTCCAGGCACGGCCCGTGGAACGCTCGGCCAGCGTCCGGTGCCTGCCCTGGAGGCCGGTGTAGCTGCCCACCGCAAAGCACGTGTTGGGCGAGGCGCACGAGACGTCGAGCAGCTGGCTTTCCCGGGAGCGGGATGGGCGAGCGGCCCGCTGAACCGACCATCTCCTCCCATTCCAGCGTTCGGTAAACGCTCGCCTGCGGCCCCGGTGGTTGATGAAGTAGCCCACTGCCGTGCAGGCGCCGGACGGAACGCACGAGACGGCCGTCAGGTAGCTGGCGCGTGCCCCGCGCGGGTTCGGACTGGGCCCGATTGCCCAGGCGCTGCCATCCCATTCCTCCACCAGCGTCCGAGAGCTGCGCCGCTGCAGATTGCCCACCGCCAGGCACGCGGTGTCAGACGTGCACGACACCCCGGCCAGGCCGGCACTCCAGCCGCCCCGGCCCGCGGCGTCCTGGAGCGCCCAGGACGTACCGTCCCACCGCTCCACCAGCGGCTGAAAGCCGTTGTTCGTTCCGTAGGTCCCGACGGCGATGCAGGTCAGGGCGGGACACGAGATGGCATTGAATCCGGCGCTGGGCGAGCCGGCCGGATTCGGGGTGGGCTGGATCGACCAGGCGGCAGCCGCGATCGAAGGCATGGCGCCCAGAACGACCAGGCAAAGCGCCAGCTGGCCGATAACGAATCGCCTCATTGTGCAGGCCTTACTCTGACGCCTCCGGCGGACGAGGGCACGTTGGCGGCAACCCTGGCGTTCCGCGTGACCATATGTCACGCAATTCGCCATCGGTCGCACCCCGGGGCCGATCGCGCTTCGAGCTTCCAAGGCTGCCCCCACCTACCGCCCGAAAGTCCGCACGAACGCCCTGGCCCGCCCTGAGAGTCCGTCTATCAGGCGGCGGACCTCGCTCATCCCAGCACGAAGCTCGGGGTCGCCGACCTCGATGGGCATCAGGGAGTCCTGGAGGGCCACCAGCTCGGTCTCGGCCGCTCCGATGGCCTCCATGGCCTGCTCCACGAACCCCTTGACCCCGGTGGAGGGCAGGCCCGGCGGGGCCGTCTTGAACTCCCGCGTGGTCAGGCCGTGACGGCGGGCGAACTCCGAATATGTGCGCTGGGCGCGGCCGTAGGCCAGCTGGACAGGACGGAACAGCTCCTCCTCCAGGCGATCGGCCTGCCGCTCGTCCAGCTGTTCGTATGCCTCGCCGAGCGCGGCCAGGGCCCGGGCGAGGGCGTCGGTCGCCTCGCCCAGGGCGTCCAGAAGGTGCTGACGGGTCCGTGCATCGGCCACGGATCCAGAGTAGTGCGCCGGGCTACGCCGGCCGCACCGACAGGACGATCGCGCTGTACGGCTGGTCCAGAGTGAGCGCGAGCCCGCGCTCCAATCGCGCCCCGGTGACGGTGCCCAGCGGCCGACCCGTGCGGACATCAGTCAGTCTGTACCGGACACCCGGCCGGACGCCCTGAAACGGGACGGTCTGGGTGGCGGCGGAGCCGTCCTGGCGGAAGGCGAACAGATATCCGTGGTCGCCCTCCCAGGGCTGGAAGGCCGCCCAGGACTTCCCGTCGACCGGATCGGTTGCCGTGTCCTCGTACACGACATCCGACAGGTCCCTCCGGTGGGCCTTGTACCAGGCCAGCCACCACGCGGTCTCGGCCAGCTGGGCGTCCGTGAGCTTCGTCAGGTCACTCCAGAACGTGACGTGGCTTAGAAGCGCCATCGGCATCAGGTAGTCGACTGAGTACGGGTCCACGAGATCCCCGTCGTAGAGACCGAAGGCCAGCGACGACGGCGGGACCCATGGGGCGGCCGACCACACGTCGTGCAGGAGCCGGGTTGGGTACGAGGTCCCCTGGAGGTGGCCGTTGTCAAACCAGGAGGGGCCGAGCGCCGCCGAGCGAAACGCCCACAGGCGCTGGTCGTTGGTCTCGTCGAGCTGGAACGTCACACGAGGGTGGAGCCGCTCCTGGAGCTTCACCCAGTGCACGTACGCGTCCTCGTAATCCACGTAGTCGTGGGGTGGGCAGTCGACCCAGGCCACGTAGTCGAACTTGAACTCCCGCACGCCGTCCTGGGTGATCAGCCGGCTGATCACGTCCGTCAGGTGGCGCTGGAGACGCTTGTTGGTCATGTCCCACACGCCGAGCCCGGAGTCGTCCGGGATCTGAGCCGTGGCGTGACCAACCGGCGTGCAGGCCCAGCGGGGATGGTCCTTGTAGACCGCCGCGCCCGGGTTGAACTCCGCCGGGGACATCCACAGGCCGAGCTTCACGCCCAGCGAATGCAGGTGGTCGACGAACTGCGGGACGCCGCCTGAGTCAAGCGGGAACCGCGAGGGGTCCCATTGCCAGTCGCCTGCGCTTGAGCCCTGCCACTGGTCATCCAGCATGAACACCTCACCGCCCAGCTGTTTGAACAGCTGGGCCTGCGGGCGCAGGTTGGCGTCGCTCAGACCGCTGCCGTGGGACCACGGATGGAACGTGTTCAGGTCCACCGTCTGACGGCCGGCCGGCATCACGTGGCCCGCGAAGTCCTGGACAAACGTGGCAGCCGCCTGGCCAACGCCCCCGTGATAGACGCCCAGGTAGGCCTCCCCCAGGTCCAGGGTGCCGAGGGGAGCCAACGTCCGCTGCCTGACCGGCGCCGGGTACGCCGGGTTCTCCTGGCGGTTGTAGTTGGGCGGACTGCTCATGATCGGGCCCCAGTCGAACGCGTCCCGGGCGTTGTCGACCCCGACCCAGGTCCGGCCACCGGAGTCCTGCCCCACCCGGCTCATCGCGCCGCCGCGGCGCTGACCAACCAGGAACCAGCCGCTGCCCGAGCCGTTGTCGAACCGGGCCACCTCGCCCTCGTCATCGAACGCCCCTGGCTCCGTCGTGGTGCTTCGGAAGTCCTGCCGCCAGTCCGAGCCGCCGTGGAAGGCCAGAACGGTCGCCGTGGCCGGCTTAGTCGCCGTGAGCTGGGCCAGCGAGTACTTGCCCACGCGGAGGACCAGCGGGGTGCGGTTGACGATCCGCTCTGACACCTCCTCCACGCCGGCGCCCGAGAACAGCCTCCAGGTGCGATCGAGGTCCAGCCGCCCTCGCCGCAGGGCCAGGCCGTAGCGAAAGACGATCTCCACGCCGTGGCCCGCGTGGGGCCGTGCCCGGTCGTACGGGATCGGCTGGGCGGTGGCGTCGATCAGCCTCCAGCCGCTGGTGGACGTCGTGGGGACCGAGTTCAGGAGCAGAGAAAAGTCGGGTGTCCCAGCCCGCGCCCACGCCCGTCCGGTGGCCTGGTCGCGCACCTGGTTCACGGTCACCTGGCCCCGCGGCTGCAGGGACCACGCCTGGCGGATCCGCCCGTCGGCCAGCACGGCCTCAGACCCCGTCACCGTGGCCACCGCATCGCCGGAGCGGGCGTGGCTGGACGGGATCGCATGGCCTCCACCCAGGCCCGCCACGGCCACCGCGCCCAGCGTGGCCAGGTTCATGGTGACCCTCCCGCGGCGAGTCGGGCGGTGCACGCCGAGACGCCTCGGTTTGGGGCGCTCTCCGAGGGCGGAGCCGCCGCGGATCCGGTGCCCCACGACCGGTCAGGCGCAGCTCCCAGTGTGTAGCCGAGCGCCCGGGCCCGGCTCAGCTGGCAGGTCGTCAGGTAGGTCCTCGTGACGGGCGAGCCGTTCAGCTCCAGACCATGCACGTACGGCCTGGCATTCCCCGCCCCCGGCGCGTCGACAGACAGACGCCCGGCGCCGGTGTGCACGACCATGCGCGGGAAGGCGGGGCTGGACACCGCCCACACCGGATCGCCCGGCGTCGTCCGGTACAGACCCAGTGCGGCCAGGACGTACCAGGCCGACAGCTCGCCGGCATC
>JBJMLC010000127.1:0-5321 GCA_045805485.1 Solirubrobacteraceae bacterium
CAGGGCCAAAGTTCACCCCGGGAGCCCGCGATGAAGGCGATCGAGACCATCACGGGCCGGTGCAGCGTGCTCGACCGCGACGACGTCGACACCGACCAGATCATCCCCAAGCAGTTCCTCAAGCGGGTGGAGCGCACGGGGTTCGGCGAGTTCCTGTTCTACGACTGGGCCAAGGAGCCCGGGTGGGAGCTGCCTCACAACCCGATCCTGGTCGGCGGGCGCAACTTCGGCTGCGGCTCGAGCCGGGAGCACGCTCCCTGGGCGCTGGAGGACTACGGGTTCCAGGCCATCGTGGCCCCGAGCTTTGCCGACATCTTCCGCTCCAACTGCACCAAGATCGGGCTTCTGCCCGTGGAACTGGCCCCCGAGCACTGCCGGGCCATCGCCGAGGCGGGGGAGGCCCAGGTCGATCTGCGCGGCCAGGAGGTGCGCTGGCCGGGAGGGAGTGCATCCTTTGAGATCGATCCTGAGATCAAGCACCGGCTCCTGAACGGGCTGGACGACATCGGGCTGACGCTCCAGAACGCCGAGGCGATCGACGCCTACGAGCACGACCGCGAGCGCCCGGGTCCCGTGACCACGGAACTGTGAAAGCGTCCCGTGACTGGGACGCGGTCACGTATGACCGCGTGTCGGACCCTCAGTTCAACTGGGCGCTGGAGCAGCTGGAGCGGCTGCCACTGCGTGGCGATGAGGTGGTCCTGGACGCCGGCTGCGGCTCGGGCCGGGTGACGGCCGAGCTCACGAGCCGGGTCCCGCAGGGCCGGGTGTACGGCGTCGACGTCGCGCCCTCCATGGCCGCCCACGCTCAAAACGCCCTGGGAGACGCAGCCACGATCCTGAACCAGGACCTGGTGGAGCTCGACCTCCCCGAGCCCGTCGACGCTGTCTTCTCGAACGCCACCTTCCATTGGATCAAGGACCACGACGCGCTGTTTGCCTCGCTACACGGAGTCATGAAGCCCGGCGGACGCCTGGTGGCCCAGTGCGGAGGGCGGGGCAACATCGACGGCTTCCGCCGCCTGGCTGATGACGTGGCCGGCGAGCAGCCGTTCGCCGAGCACTTCACCGATTGGCAGGGCCCGTGGAATTACGCCCCGGCCGATGAGACCGAGCAGAGGCTTCGCAGCGCCGGCTTCACCGATGTCACCTGCTGGCTGGAGCCCAAGTCGGTCACCCCTACCGACGGCCGGGCATTCATCCGAACCGTCTGCCTGGTCCGCCACCTAGACCGCCTGCCCCCGGAGCTGCATGAGCAGTTCCTGGCGCGCATCCTGGAACGTTCAGGCCAGCCGCTGGTGCTCGACTACGTGCGGCTCAACATCACGGCCACAGCGGGCTGAGCTTCACCAAGCCGCAGGCCCGCGGCAAGGTTCGGATTTGCCAAGAAAGGGCCTGACTCCTGGGGCGCGCCCGCGTATCCAGTAGTGGAACCCATATGGGGCAGAGCATGATCGAGCCGATAGAGCGACGGAGCGCCCCGGAGTCGGGCGACGCTGCCTCATGCGTTGGGGCCACCACGGCCCCGCACGTCCGCCTGAGCGGCGATGGTCGGGTTCGCGCGGAGGGCAAGTTCCTGTATCGCGGCCAGGAGAAGCTGTATGCCCAGGGCTTCACCTACGGCACGTTCGCCCCCGATGAGTCCGGCCGGGAGTTCCACGATCCCATCCGGGTGGAGCGCGATTTCGAGCTGATGGCCGCCCAGGGCGCGACAACCGTGCGCACCTACACGGTTCCGCCCCGCTGGCTTCTGGACGCGGCCGCTCGCCACGGACTGTTCGTGATGGTGGGCATTCCCTGGGAGCAGCACGTGGCCTTCCTGGACGACCCGAAGCGGGCTCGGTCGATCGTGGACCGTGTGCGGGCTGCCGTCAGGGCGTGCGCGGGACACCCGGCGCTCCTGTGCTTTTCGGTGGGGAACGAGATCCCCGCCTCGATCGTGCGCTGGCACGGCCGCCGCCGGATCGAGCGCTTCATCGAGCGGCTGTACCGGGCGGCCAAGGACGAGGATCCGCAGGCGCTGGTCACCTACGTCAACTTCCCCTCCACCGAGTACCTGGAGCTGCCCTTCCTGGACCTCGTGTGCTTCAACGTGTACCTGGAGGCCCGCCAGGATCTGGAGCGCTATCTGGCACGCCTGCACAACCTCGCCGGAGATCGGCCGCTGCTCATGGCCGAGATCGGGCTGGACACCCGGCGCAACGGCGAGGCCGAGCAGGCCCAGGCGCTGGAGTGGCAGCTCCGCTCGTCGTTTGAGTCTGGCTGTGCCGGAGCGTTCGTGTTCGCGTGGACCGACGAGTGGCATCGGGGAGGCCTGCCGATCGAGGACTGGGACTTCGGCGTGACCAGCCGCGAGCGTCAGCCCAAGCCCGCGCTCGACGCCGTCCGACGGGTGTTCGCCGAGATTCCGTTCGGACCCCGCTCCTGGCCGCGGATCTCCGTCGTGGTGTGCACCCACAACGGCAACGGAACGCTCAAGCGGTGCATGCAGGGTCTGGCCGAGATGCGCTATCCGGACTACGAGGTCATCTTCGTCGACGATGGATCGACGGACCCCACCGCCGTGCTCCGAGCGCGGGATTTCGGCTTCAGGCTCATCCAGACTGAGAATCGCGGCCTGAGCAGCGCCCGGAACACCGGGTGGCAGGCGGCCAGCGGGGAGATAGTGGCCTACCTGGACGACGATGCCTGGCCCGATCCGGACTGGCTGTCCTACCTGGCCGCGGCATTCCAGGACGGCGGTTATGGCGGGGTGGGGGGGCCGAACGTCCCACCGCCCTCGGACGGACCGATCGCCCAGTGCGTGGCCAACGCGCCGGGCGGGCCGATTCACGTCCTGCTCTCTGACACCGAGGCCGAGCACATCCCGGGCTGCAACATGGCCTTCCGGCGCGACGCGCTGGCCGCCGTGGGCGGCTTCGATCGGCAGTTCCGCGTGGCGGGCGACGATGTCGATCTCTGCTGGCGGATCCAGGACGCGGGCTACCGGCTGGGGTTCAGCCCTTCGGCACTCGTGTGGCACCACCGCCGAAACTCCGTGCGCGCCTACTGGCGTCAGCAGCGAGGGTACGGCAAGGCGGAAGCCCTCCTGGAGCGCAAGTGGCCTGAGCGGTACAACGCCGCTGGACACGTTCGCTGGGGGGGAAGGCTCTACGGTCGCGGGCTCGCCATGCCGCTGGCCCGCCGGCAGCGCGTGCATCACGGTCGCTGGGGACTGGGCCTGTTCCAGTCTCTCTACGAGCCCGCCCCGGGCACCCTCTCCGCGCTCCCGCTGATGCCCGAGTGGTACCTGGTGATTGCACTGCTGGCCGTAGTCTGCGGATTGGGAGCGGTGTGGTCACCTCTGCTGCTGGCGCTGCCCCTGCTGGCAGCCTCCGTGCTGACGGCACTGGGCCAGGCGGTCAAGAGCGCGCGGGGCGCGTCGTTTGCCGACTCGGCACCCCAGCTGAAGGGTGGGTCGGTGACCATGCGCGCGCTGACGATGCTCCTCTATCTGCTGCAGCCCGCCGCCCGGCTGTGGGGACGGCTGTCCTATGGGTTGTCTCCCTGGCGCCGTGACTCAGGTAGGCCGCTGCGCTGGCCGACGCCCCATGGGCTGGAGGCTTGGAGTGAGACCTGGCGGGCACCCGAGGAGCGGGTGGGC
This sequence comes from Solirubrobacteraceae bacterium, assembly GCA_045805485.1. Classification (GTDB taxonomy): domain Bacteria; phylum Actinomycetota; class Thermoleophilia; order Solirubrobacterales; family Solirubrobacteraceae; genus Palsa-465. Next base: position 3,644 of record JBJMLC010000127.1, read on the forward strand.
GCTGTGGAGCGGGTGCTCATCGATCGCGGGGCGCGGGTGGGCCCCGGAGACGAGTTCTCACGCTGGGACCTGGAGGCATCTTGCGGCACGCTGGGGAGGATGCGAGTGCGGATGGCCCTGGAGGAGCACGGGCAGGGCAGGCAGCTGCTGCGCATGCGCTGCTGGCCCCGGTGGCCGCGCCTGGGTATCGCCGCGGCGCTGGTCTTGGCCGGCGCCTCCGCAGCTGCCCTTCTGGACGGCGCCCTGGCTCCGGGCATTGCGCTGGCTTTGCTCTGTCTCGCCGTGGCGACCCGGACTGTTCTTGATCTGGCTGCGAGCGCCGGGGCGTTGGACGAGGCGTTCCGGCAGGCGGGTCAGGACCCGCCGGAGCTGCGAGTCATGTCCCCATCGGCGCACCCGCCGCAACTTGTGCAGAGGAGGCGCGAGGCGGAAGCAGAGGCCGCGGCGTGATCAGGCGCTGGCGGATCCGGGCACGTCGGTCCTGGCACAGGTACGGAGTGCTGATGCGCTACGTCCGCCCTCACGGCGGGGGCTGGCTGGCCATCGCGGCGGCGACGCTGCTCTCGACAGCGGTCGCGCTGCTGCTGCCCCTGCCGCTCAAGGTCCTGATCGACAACGTCGTGGGGAGCCACCCCCTGCCGGGATATCTGCAGTGGCTTCCGGGCTCCGAGAACCATCAGGTCCTCCTGGCCTACGTCGTGGTGGCCGAGTTGAGCCTCTTCGCCCTGGCCACCGCCCTGGACGTCGTCGTGACGCTCCTGTGGGTCAAGGTGGGCCAGAAGGTGGTCTTTGAGCTCGCCGAGGACCTCTTCGCGCGGGTGCAACGCCAATCGCTGCGTGACCACGCCCGCCGTCCGGTGGGCGAGACGCTGCAGCGGGTGGCGGGCGACAGCTGGGCGGTGAACACCGTCATCGGCGAGCTGGTGCTGACGCCCCTGCAAGCAATCATCATGATCGCCGGGCTGGTGGTGGTGATGGGTAGTCTCAGCCCCAGCCTGACCGTGCTGGCCTGCGCGGTCGTGCCTCTGATGGTGGTCGCCTCACTCCTTCTGGGCAAGAAGATGCGCCAGGCCGGGCGGCGTAGACGTGATCTGGAGGGACAGCTCCAGTCCCACGTTCAGCAGACCCTGGCCGGGATCGGGGTTGTGCAGGCCTTCGGAGCCGAGGGGCGCCAGCGCCAGCGGTTTGCGGACCTGACCCAGGCGGCGCTGCGCAGCCAGCTCAGGATGACGTTCGTGGGCGGGCTGAGCGGGCTGGCCACCGGGGTCATCGCGGCCCTGGGGATGGGCGCACTCCTCGTGGTGGGCGGCCATTACGTGCTCGCCGGCTCGCTGACCATCGGCGGCCTGGTGATCTTCATGAACTACGTGACCAGGCTCCAGGCCCAGCTGGGTGGATCGACCGAGGCCCAGGACGAGTCCGGCGAGCTGGTCGTGGGCGGACTGGTCGGGATCTATCCCACCCTGCAGGGCATCCGGGCCAGCATCGACCGGATCGTCGAGATTTTGGATGCGCCGGTGGAGGTGTGTGATGTGGTGGGGGCGGTGGATGTTGGTCGGGTGCGGGGGGATGTGGTGTTTGAGGGTGTGTCGTTTGGTTATGAGCCGGGGCGGCGGGTGCTTGAGGGGATTGATTTTGAGGTTCGGGCGGGGGAGGTTGTGGCGATCGTGGGGGCGAC
>JBJMLC010000128.1:0-33079 GCA_045805485.1 Solirubrobacteraceae bacterium
AGGATCTCGAACACCGACTCGGAGATCCTCCGCTGGACGGAGACCTGTGCCAGACGCTTCGGCTTCGATGTCGCCGTGGAGCGGACGAAGAACGAGAACGGACTGGCGAGCATCCGCATCCGCGGTGGCCTCTCCGAACACCTCTGCTTCTTCCATCTGACCGACCCGGCGATCACTCGAAAGCGAAACATCGAGGGGCAGATGGTGAAGACATTCGCCAATCTGAGAGTGGCCGCGATCGAGCCTCTTGGTCGCGCGCTTCCGCTGTACGACGTCACCACAGGCACCGGCGACTTCATCGCCAACGGCGTGGTCAGCCACAACTGTTTTGCTCGGCCCACCCACAAGTACCTGGACTTCAACGCCGGCCGGGATTTCGAGCGGGAGATAGTCGTCAAGGTGAACGCCCCGGAGCTCCTCCGGGCCGAGCTGGCCCGGCCCTCGTGGCAGGGTGAGCACGTCGCGCTGGGGACGAACACCGACCCCTACCAGTGGGCAGAGGGGCGGTACAAGCTGATGCCCGGGATCTGGGAGGCGATGAGGGATGCCGGTAACCCGTGCTCGGTCCTCACCAAGTCCCCACTGCTGCTGCGGGATCTTGACCTGATGCGGGAGATCGCTGATCGCACCGATTTCTCGGCTGCGCTGTCCGTCCCCACGCTGGACGAGAAGGCGTGGCGGGCCACAGAGCCCCATACGCCGCATCCCAGGGCCCGCCTGGAGGCCGTGGCCGAGCTGAGCCGAGCGGGGATCCGAACCGGTGTGCTGGTGGCGCCGCTCATGCCGGGCATCAACGATTCACCTGAGCAGGTGGAGCAGATCGTGGAGATGGCCGCCGAGGCGGGCGTCGACTACATCACCGGGATCGCCCTTCACCTCAGAGGCGACGTCAAGGGCCTGTTCTTCGACTGGCTCCAGGAGCATCGCCCGGATCTCCTGGAGCGTTACCGCGAGCTCTACCAGCGGGGCGCCTACGCGCCGTCCGGAGAGCGGCGGCGGCTGGCCGCGCTCGTGAAAACCCCGGCACTGGGGTCGGGAGGGTTCATGCGGGGCGCGCTGAAGGAGACGTCAGGTCGCGCGACCGGCCACCAGCAGAGATCGAGTCAAGCTCGTGACGATCGCGACAAGCAAAACCAGCCGACTAACCGCCCGCGCGGCGGGAAGCCTCCACCCGAGCAGCCTCGACTCTTCTAGGCGGGGTGAAACTGAACCTCGCCCTCGGTGGTAGGTAGAGAGGCAATGTCCATGTTCAGCCGCATGAAGAACACTCGTGACCTCGGGCTGGAGCGCATGTTCGAGACCCGCAGCGACGCCTGGGAGCGGGTCGGGCTGGCCATGGACGTGACTCAGCGGACGGCCAAGAAGGCCCGCCGGCAGGCGGCTGTCGTCCTCCCGCTGCTCACCGCCGTGCTCGTGCTCTATGCGTGGCGGCACGAGATTTTCGGGATCAGCGCGGATAGCTCGTGGCAGACGCCGATCCGGGCCATCACCGTGGTCGCCCTCCTGGCCCTGGGGTGGGCGCTGGCCCGGGACGTGGGGCGCGCCGTCGCGCCGATGTTCTTCCGGCGCATGGACCCCTCCACGGCGGGCACGGTCGGGTTCCTGATCCGTCTGGTCACGATGGGCATCGCCCTCCTGGCCGCGCTGTGGATCGCACAGGTGCAGCCCGGCGCGATCGTGGCCGGAAGCGCGTTCACTGCCATCATCCTCGGTCTGGCGGCCCAGCAGACCTTGGGCAACCTGTTCGCCGGCATGGTCCTGATCAGCGCCCGGCCGTTCCGAGTGGGGGAGCGAATCAGGCTCCAGGCCGGAGCGGTGGGCGGGAGCGTCGATGGCGTCGTCAGCTCCCTCGGGCTGCTGTACACAACGCTCGCCAGAGGAGCGGACCGGATCATGATCCCCAACACGGTCGTGCTGTCCGCCGTGGTCGTTCCGATCAAGGAGCCTGAATCGGTGGACGTTCGGGTGCGGCTGACCTCCGGGGTGCGCCCCTCCCAGGTCCAGGAGATTTTGGACCAGGAGATCACCACACCGACGCGCAGCGCCGCGGCCGTTCTCCTGCAGGAGGTCGACGGCGACGAGGTGGTGGTCCGGGTCCGGGCCACCCCTGAGCGGTCTGAGGATGGCGCCCGGCTGGCCGACCAGATCATCGCTGCGCTGAGCTCGGTCACGAGCCAGCACGAGGTTGTACGCAATTAGGGCTCAGTTGATGTGACGCTGGCCGGCGGCCAGGTCGGTGGCGAGCTGTTGGCTGCCGAGCCGCCGGCTCACCCTGGAGGCGAGCTCTGGAGCCAGACCACCGAGGTTGGCCCCGACCCGCACGCCAATGGGAGCCACATCCACCTCGGCCCGGTTGTGCTCCACGGCGTCCACGACCGCCGCGGCCACCTGTTGCGGCGAGCGCGTACCCACCCCGCGCCGAAGCTCGACCGCGGCCTCAGCGAACATGCCGGCCTCACTGATGAATCCCGGCAGGACAACCGAGACCCCAACTCCGCTCTCCCTGAGGTCTTCTCGAGCCCCGAGCGCGAAGCCGCGGAGGCCGAACTTGGTGGCTGAATAGATAGCGGAGGCGGGCCCGGCGACCTTCCCGGCGAGCGAGGAGATGAACACCAGGTGACCGTGCCCCTGGGCTGCCATGGCGGGAGCGAGGGCGCGGGCCAGCGCTATCGGAGCCCGGAGGTTGACTTCCAGGATCCGGTCGATTCGTTCCTGGTCAAGGTCCGTGAACACACCCGACCCCGGATGTCCGGCGTTGGCCACCAGGATGTCCACGTCGCCTGTCTGCTCCACCAGGCTGGCCACGTCATCGCGGTTGGCCAGGTCAGCGGCCAGCGCCTGACCGGAGACCTCCTCGGCCAGAGCCTTGAGGGTGTCGGCGCGGCGACCGGTGAGGATCAGCGTGGCCCCGCGGGCCGCGAATGCCCGGGCGATCGCCTGGCCGATCCCGCCCGTGGCTCCGGTCAGGAGCACCCGGCCGTCCAGCGCGGTCACGACGGTCTTTCAGGGAGCTTGACCATGCGTGCACGATACTCGCGGCATGCCCTCCGCGAGCGTGATCGCCGTCTTCGGACCCACGGGCATCGGGAAGACAGCCGTGGCCATTGCCCTGGCCGCTCGCCTAGGCGAGGCGGGGGAGGACCCGGTGGCCGTCTCGGCCGACGCGCTTCAGGTATACCGGGGGCTCGAGGTCCTGACGGGCGCGCCAACGGCCGCTGAGCGGGCGATGCTGGAGCACCGTCTGGTCTCGGTGCTCGGGGTAGATCAGACCTTCAGCGCCGGCCAGTATGCGCAGCTGGCTCACGAGGAAATAGACGAGCTCCTGACGGCTGGCCGCCGTCCGATCGTCGTCGGGGGGACGGGTCTCTACCTGAGAGCGGCCCTCACCGAGCTCAGCCTGAAGCCGCCGCCGGAGGAAGGCGTGCGCGAACGCTGGACGGCGGAGCTGGAGCGTCAGGGCCCACCGGCGCTGCACGGTCTGCTCAGCGAGCGCGCGCCCTGGGCGGCTGAGCAGATCGATCCTCACGACCGCCAGCGGATCGTCCGAGCGCTGGAGCTGCTCGACGCCGACGCGCTCGAGCCATCGGAGGAGGACTCTGAGCTCTGGACGGCGGAAGTGCGACATCCGACGTTGCTGATCGGACTGATCATGGAGCGCCAGCACCTTTATGAGCGGATCGATCGACGGGTGGAGAAGATGCTCGCCTCCGGGGCGCGGGAGGAGGTCCAGCGGGCCGCCGCGGCGGACGCCTCACCGACGGCCCGCAAGGCTCTGGGGTTCGCCGAGCTTCTGGCCGGCGATGTGGAGGCCATGAAGCGACGGACCCGTCAGTACGCCAGACGGCAGCTCACCTGGATGCGCAAGCTGAGCGGTGTGCAGGTGATCGACGTCACCGATCGTGAGCCCGCGGCGGTCGCTTCGGAGGTCCTGGCGCTCTGGCGACCCCCGGCATGAGTGCCAGGCGGCGAGGCGCTCAGGGCAGCGGCGTGAGCGGGTACAGCACCACCGCCGCGACTGCCACCAGCGCGGCCCAGATCCCGATCAGCCAGCTGCGCCGCCACAGCCGCTGGACCAGCCAGACCGCCGCCACGTACATGCCCGGCATCACGATCATCATGTAGTAGAGGTACGTGGTCCGGCCGAAGGCCACGCTGGCCAGCAGGAACGGCCCAAACGTGCCGAGAAACCAGGCCGCGGCCAGCGTCAACAGACCGGCGTCCTCGGGACTCGGGGCCAGGCGCCGGGCGGACGGGCGGACGGCGATCCAAATCGCAAGGGCCGTCCCGATCAGCCCCGCCAGGAGGATCGGGGGACTGATGAACCCCAGGAAGTGGACGGCCGGATGATCGCCGGCGAAGCCCGCGCTGGGATGGGCGGGATCGATCGTCAGGTAGCCGATCGGCTTGTAGTCGCCCAGCCACTGCCAGGGATATGACGCGATCGCGTCCGCGCCGCTCACTGTCTGCTGGGCGGCGTAGGTGATCATGTGGGCCAGGTGGCCGAACGGGCCGCCTCCCACGAATCGGCGCGCCGCGTTGTCGTAGGGGCGGGCGATGCGATCCATCAGCGCCAGGAGCCCGATGAACGAGGCCCCGGTGGCCGCGGTGGCTTGCAGGAGCCGCGTGAGACGGACCCGTGGTGTGAACCACCGCCGGTCAGGCTGACTCGCCGCGCCCCGCCAGCCCAGGAGCTCCCACAGCGCCATCACGACCACCACATCCAGGGCGAACAGCTTCATGCAGACTCCAATTCCCGCCGCCACCCCGGCCAGCAGGGGTCTGCCTCGGATGTACAGGGCCAACGCCCAGACCATCGCCGTCACGACGTACACCTCAAGCGTCCCAATCCGGCCCTGGACGATCATGAGATTGTCGGCGGCCATCAGCGCTGCGGCGCCCACAGCCGGCCAGGCTCCGGCTCCGGTCGCCCTGACCAGGACGAACATCCCCAGGATCGCCAGCGTCCCGAACAGGAGGCTGCCCAGCCGCCAGGCCCAGGGCCCGTCCCCAAAGAGATCGATCGAGCCGGCCATGATGAGCTTGGCCAGCTGGGGGTGCTCAGCGTTCGGGTCGCTTCCCAGCGGGGCGTGACGGTACGCCCCTCCGGGCATCGCGGGGGGGCGGATGCCGGCGATGACCCGAGCGGCGTTGACGTAATAGCGCTCGTCGAAGATCTCCAGATGGGAAGCCGGCGTTCGGCAGGCGGCGTGGCACGGCAGACTGAGCCAGGCCGCCCGGGTGCCGAGCGAGACGACGCACACCGCGGCTAGGACGAGGTACGGGAGCCGGTTTCCGATCTTGATACCCATACACTGGCGCGCCGTGGAGTTCGAGAAATGGCAGGCGCTGGGCAACGATTACGTGATCCTGGAGGCGGCGACGCTGCCGTTCCAGCTGACCCCTGATCGGGTCAGGGCCATCTGCGCGCCCCACACCGGAGTCTTCGCCGACGGCGTGCTGTTGCTATCAGATCCCGACGAGCCGGGATGCCTGGCCCGCCTGCGCGTGTTCAATCCCGACGGCTCAGAGGCCGAGGTGTCAGGCAACGGCGCCCGCGAGGCCATCCTGTACATGCACCGGCGGGGCTGGACCGATGCCGACGAGTTCTCCATCCAGACCGCCGCGGGCGTCCTGCGCCCCCGCATCACATCGCCCAGGACGTGCACCGTGAGCATGGGCAGAGCCAGCGTGAAGAGCGCTGACTATCCGGACGGCGCGGACGACGGGGTGGGAGAGCTGGAGGCCGGCGGGCGCCGCTGGCGCTTCCAGCACGTGAGCGTCGGCAACCCGCAGTGCGCCATCGTGGTGCCAGACGAGCACGAGCTGGCGGAGCTCGACCTCCCGGCCATCGGCCCTGAGATCGAGCGGCACCGTCTGTTCCCCAACCGGACCAACGTGTCCTGGTTTGCCCTTCAGGGTCCTGGGCGGATCCGGGCCCGGATCTTTGAGCGCGGGGTGGGGGAGACGTCGGCCAGCGGAACCGGCGCCACCGGGGCCGCCGTGGCGCACGTCCTCAGCGAGCGCCGTCAAAGCGCAGATCAGACTCCCCAGCAGGTCATCGTGGTGCTGGACGGAGGCGAGCTGGAGGTCGAGGTGGGCCAGGACCTTGAGATCCTCCTGACCGGATGGGCGCAGCCGGTGTTCACGGGCGCGCTGGCAGACGACTTCCTGGAGGAGCTCCATGCGGGGCAGTAGCCGGTTGGAGAAGATCCCGCCGTACCTGTTTGCGGAGCTGGAGCGCAAGGTGGCGGCCAAGCGGGCCGAGGGCGTCGACGTCATCAGCCTGGGCATCGGGGATCCGGACACACCGACGTTCCCGGCCATCGTCGCCGCCGGCCAGGAGGCTCTGGCTGACTTGTCCACGCACACGTATCCCAGCAACCGAGGGCGCGCGGAGTTTCGCCAGGCCGTGGCGGAGTTCTACCGGCGCCGTTTTGACGTGGAGCTGGACCCTGAGACTGAGGTCATGCCCGCCATCGGGGCCAAGGAGTGCATCTTCAACCTCAACCTGGCGTTTCTTGATCCCGGCGACGTGGCCCTGGCAGCCGACCCGGGATACCCCGTGTACACGGCGGGCCCGACGCTCGTGGGCGGCGAGCCCGTGCTGTTGCCCCTGGAGCCCCGGCTCGGCTTCGCTCCTGACCTGGAGGCCATCCCGGACGACGCGCTGAATAGGGCGCGTCTGATGTTCCTCAACTACCCCAACAACCCCACCGGAGCGATCCTGCCCCCGGGCCTGTTCGAACGAGCCCTGGCGCTGGCGCGGGAAAAGGACTTCCTCCTGGTCCACGACAATGCGTACAGCGAGATCACGTTCGACGGCTACCGGGCCCCGTCGTTCCTGGAGACTCCGGGCGCCAAGGACGTCGGCGTGGAGGTGTTCTCGCTCTCCAAGGGGTACAACATGACCGGCTGGCGATGCGCGGCAATCGTGGGCAACGCCGAGGCCATCGCCAACTACTGGCGTCTGAAGTCAAACATCGACTCGGGACTCTTCGAGGCGGTGCAGTTGGCGGGCGTGGCCGCCCTGGCCGCGGAGCGCGATGCCGACGTGCAGGCGATGAACACGCTCTACCAGCGTCGGAGGGACCTGGTCTGCGACGCCCTGGCCCACGCCGGCGTGGAGGTGCCCAGGCCCAGAGGCACGATCTACGTCTGGGCGCCGATCCCGGAGGGCTTCGAGTCCTCGGCCGCCTACTGCGAGCACGTGCTGGAGGAGGCGGCCGTGGTCATCTCCCCCGGAGACGCCTACGGACCCAGCGGAGCCGGCTTCTTCCGCATCTCGCTGACCACGCCTGACGACCGCCTGCTGGAGGCGGTGGAGCGGCTGCGGCGGTTGTAGGCAAGTGACAACCCGCACCAAGTTACGAGCAGGCTGGCCGCGTCCAGGGGTACCATCAGGCCTGTGCAGAGAAGCCGCCACGGGCGCGTCGCGTCCTCGTCCCCGGCGGCCAACGGGGGACGCCCACGGGGACGAGCTCGCCAGCGTGCCTACCTGATCGCCACCACCGCCGAGCCTGGGGAGCACGAGCTCGTGGAGCTCCAGGAGCTGTTGCGCACGGCGGGGGTGGCTTCGGTCGGCGAGCTGGTCCAGCATCGCCAGCAGCCGCACCCCAACAGCTATCTGGGGTCAGGAAAGCTTGAGGAGCTGAAGGACGAACTCGTGCGCGCCGACGCCAATCTGGTGGCGTGTGACGATGAGCTGAGCCCCCGGCAGGAGCGGACGCTGGAGACGGCGCTCGGCATGCCCGTGATCAATCGCACGGCGATCATCCTGGACATCTTCGCCGCGCACGCGCATACGGCTGAGGGGAAGCTCCAGGTGGAGCTGGCCCAGCTGGAATACAACCTGGCCCGGATGCGCGGGCTGTGGTCGCACCTGGAGCGCCTGGGTGCCGGCCGGATTGACGGCGGGATCGGGACGCGGGGGCCGGGCGAGACCCAGATCGAGACCGACCGCCGGCTGGCACGCGACCGGATCTCGGCCCTGAAGCGCAAGCTGGCCGATGTGAGGGCCAGCCGCTCGGTGATGCGCGCCGAGCGCGATCGCGCCCGGCTGCCGCAGGTAGCTCTGGCCGGTTACACGAACGCGGGCAAGTCAACTCTTCTGAACGCGCTGACGGGATCAACCGTGGGCGTGGGCGAGCGTCTGTTCCACACCCTGGATCCGACCACACGCGTGCTTCGGACCAGCGGGCGAAGCTACCTGCTCACGGACACGGTGGGCTTTATCCGCAAGCTGCCGCATCAGCTCGTCGATGCCTTCGGAGCCACACTGGAGGAGACGCGGTTGGCCGATCTGATCCTCCACGTGGCCGACGCATCGGTGCCGGAGGAGGAACTGGTGGAGATGGTCCGGGCGGTGGATGACGTCCTGCACGAGATCGGGGCCGACGCGGCCTCCCAGATCCTGGTCCTGTCCAAGAGCGATCACGTGGGGGAGGAGCGGCGGCTGGAGCTGAGTCGCCGTCATCCCGATGCCGTGCTGGTGTCCTCGCACACGGGGGAGGGCCTGGAGATCCTCACCGAGCGGATCGAGCACGAATTCGAACGCACGCTTCAGGAGGTCGAGCTGCTGATCCCGTACGACAAGGGGGGAGAGGTGGCGGCTCTGCACGAGTTGGACGGAGAGCTGGAGCGGGAGGAGACGAACACCGGGATCAGAATCCGGGCGCGGCTCAACCCGGCCGCGGCGGCGCGCTACTCCCGCTTTGCGACAGGGGCGCGCCTGGTGACCCGATGAACGTTCCGGGCGCACCTCAGCAGTGAGCGATCCTCTGCGGGTCCAGCGCCTGAACCCGCACGCCGTGCTTCCCACCCGGGCCTACGAGGATGATGCCGGACTTGATCTCCATGCCCTGGAGCAGCAGGTCCTGGAGCCCGGCCAGCGCGCATCGTTGCGCACGGGTATAGCGATCGAAATCCCCCAGGGGTACGCCGGCCTGGTCCTCCCTCGCTCCGGCCTGGCCCACCGCCACGGCATCGCCCTGGTCAATGCACCCGGGCTGATCGATGCCGGCTACCGGGGCGAGGTGAGGGTGCTCCTCCTGAACACGGATCGGCACGGAGCCTTCGTGGTCTCGCCCGGTGACCGCATCGCCCAACTGGTGCTGATGCGCGTCGAGGCCCCGCCGGTCGTGGAGGTCGATGAGCTGTCGCCCTCCGAGCGCGGCCACGGCGGCTTCGGCTCCAGCGGGTCCTGACGGGCGCCTGTCGGGCCCGGCGAGACCTCACACCTCGGCCAGGAGGTCCTCCACCTCCGCCGGCTCGCTGGCGGCGTCGATCTCGGCCAGAGTGCTCCGACGGGCCTTGGCGATGCGCTCGTAGCGCTTGCGGAACTGTCGGGCGGCGAACTCGGTGAAGTCGGCGCCTCGCAGTCCGAAGGGACTCACCCCGTCCGGGTACGCCTCGTAGCCCGAGCGGATGATCTCCTCCATCAGCGGGCGCAGCTCTTCCATCCGCTCCTCGATGGCGGGCCACACGGCCTCGTCCTCCGCCACCAACCGGCTCAGGAGGTAGACGCCGTAGGCGATGTGACGTGACTCGTCTCGCTTGATGTTGACCAGCCCGGCGCACAGGCCTGGCATGAGCCCGTTGACGGCCAGCGACTGGTGGTAGTTGTGATAGCCGGTCTCGGCCAGCACTCCCTCGATCACCATGTTGTACGTGACCGACGCACGCGCCATGGCCACCGGAGACTGGTCCTCCAGCAGGGCGTTCATGACCTTCGGCAGCTCGACGTCAAAGAGATGGATTGTGGGCTCAGGGGCCCGCGGAAGCCTTGGCGACCCGGCCACCTCCCGCAGCCACCGGTTGAAGAAGTCGGTGTGCTTGGCCTCCTCAAAGAGAAACGTCGTCAGGAAGATCTCCTCCTCCAGCCGTCCCTGACGAGCGATGGCCAGCACCAGGGGCAGCAGATCGATCGTCACCGCCTCCTCGCCCGCCATGAAGCGCGTGGTGAGACGCAGGATGGCCTTGCGTCGCTCGGCGTTCATCTCCTCCCAGTCCTGGCGGTCCTGTGAGAAGTCGAGGTCGGCGGGATTCCATACGCCGAGGCGCTTGGCCTTCTCGTAAAGCCGCATCGGGAAGGAGTCAGGGCGAAGAAGTGTGGGTTCTGAATAGTTGTGCGCGGCGACGGCCATGTTCCCTCTCCTGACAGCAACTATGTCATGCCGCCTGGAGCGCCAGGCTAGCCATCGTCAACCAGTCCAACGAGCGGGCCGAGAAGGCGGCGGGAGCGTTTGGAAACACCGGGCAGCGCCAGCAGGCGGTGGGTGGGCGGCTCCCCGGCCGTGAGGCGTCTCAGCTGCTCGGCCGCGACCGGCTTCCACCGCTCGTCGATGACCGCATCGGGAGCCTCGTCGGCGATCGTCGATGCGTCGACCTCGAGGTGCTCGCTCCACAGGCGCACCCGGGTCTGGCGGGCCAGCTCGGGGTCATCGCAGACCACGTTCAGCTCCGTGTCGTTGAACAGCGAGTGGGCATTGAGGTTCGCCGATCCTACGGTCAGCCAGCGATCGTCCACCAGCCCGACCTTGGCGTGGACGTACAGGCGGTCGTCCCTGGTTCCGCTCAGCGACCGCAGGGTGGCCACCGACAGGCGTCCGGCGCCGTCGTCTGCCGATTCCAGCACCGAGAGCTGGCCCTTGGTGTCGTCCTGCCCGTTGTTGGCCCGTGATGGCAGCACGATCACCAGCCGGAACTCATCGCAGGGCGGCTGGCGGAGCTTCTCCGCCAGCCGCGACACGATCTCCGGCGACCACAGAAACTGGTTCTCCAGGTAGATGTAGCGCTCTGCGTTCCGGATCGCGCGCATATAGCTCTCCAGGATCCGGAAGTCCCCTCGGGGGACACGGTCGTACATCCCCTCGGCCACCGTGCGGACGACCTGCACCGTGTGCTCCCCAGCCGGCGCCGGTTCAGCCGGCAGCGGCAGCTCCTCGCCGGTGAGCTCCCGCCACCGCAGGGCGAAGTGGGCCGCCACATCGCGCACCGCAGGGCCGGTGAGACTCGTGCCCACGTCGTGCCAGCCCAGACGCCGTCTCGCTGGATGAGCGCTCGTGTCGTATCGATCCCCGGCCAGGTCGGTCATGTCGATGCCGCCGACGAACGCCACCTGGCCGTCCACGATCACGCTCTTCTCATGGTGGCAATGAAACGGGTGCTCCCGTGGGTCAGCCTCACACCGGATGCGGGTCCCTCTGGCCAGCGTTTCGATGGCTTGGCGAACCTCACTGCGGCTGGGGTGAAACACCGGCAGGGGCGAGCCGGCCCACACCAGCACCCTGACATCCACGCGCTCGGCGGCCTCCGCCAGCAGCTTCCCCAGCGCCAGACCGTCGTGACCACGCATTACCTCGAAATGCGGCGCGATGTGCCAGCCCGTGATGTGCACGGACTCCCGCGCCCCCTCGATCGCCTGCGCCACCAGCGGAAACGCCTCGGCGCCGTCGATCAGCACCTCCAGCCGGCAACCCTCGCGCGGCGGTGGATCGCCCTCGGCCCACCAGCCGGACCCCGGGTCGAGCGCCGGCGAGTCAAGCCGCGCGAGCCGACGACTGTGCTTGGCGGCCACCGCGCGCTCGATGGCGTCTCCCAGCCGGTCGTCGACACCGCTCAGCCGGTCAACCAGGACGCTCATCCGACCGACCCAGGGAGCCAGTCGGCCACGGCAGCCTGGACCGCGGCAGCGTCTCGCAGCGAATGATCGCCGGGGATGGCGACCACCGTCCGGGCTGGTCCCTCAGGGGGCATTCCGAATGGGTCGCGGTTGCCCTGAACGACGAGCACGGGAAGGTCGACGGCGTCGAGCTCGCCGAGGCGACTCTTGGCGGGGTCATTCCCGCGCCCCGGGGGGTGCACGGGGAAGGCCAGGCACAGCACGGCCGCAGCGCCCGTCTCGGACGCGGTGCGGCAGGCCACCCGAGCCCCTGCGGAGCGCCCGCCGACCACGAGGCGTAGACCAGCCAGCGCGCCATCCCGCAGTTGAGCAATCACCGCGGCCCACGCCGCGTCAAGCTGCGAGGCGGGCGCCGGCGAGCGCCGGCCGGCCACCCGGTAGGGCTGCTCCACGAGCGCGACGCTGAGGTGTGCGGCCTGGGCCGCTTGTGCGGCCGCCCTCAGGTCCGGCGCGTCCACACCGCCCCCTGCTCCGTGACCGAGCACAAGAGCCGCCATGGGCTCCTCTGACAGCTGCAGGTGAACCACAGACGGGCCGTGAGGTGTGGCTAGCTCCAGGATGATCTCAGGCTAGCCGCGGCCCCCGGGCCCCAAAACCGCGTCCGCCCTAGTCGTCGATGAGTCCGTGCGTGAGCGCGATCGACACCAGCTGGGCGCTGGTGTGGGCGCCGGTCTTGATCATCGCGTTCCGGATGTGGGTCCGGACCGTGTGGCGGCTGAGGTAGATGTCATCGGCGATCTGCTTGGTGCTGTGCCCCAGCGCCACCCGGCGAATGATCTCGCGCTCGCGGGGGGTGAGCTTGGCCCCAATTGCGCTGGAGGTATCGGGCTCGGCGGTCCTGATGAGCTCGACCCCGGTGGGTTCGAGATGGGCCGAGAGCACAACGACAAGCGCGGCCCACTGGCCGTCAAGCGACGTCGTATGAGCGGCGAAGCTGATCCGGATGGGCGTTCCGCTGGAATGCTCCAGGACGCGCTGTCCGTACACCTGGTTGTCGCTGAGGAGCTGATTCCACTGCTCATCGCCGGTGATCGGATCGATGTCCCGGGCCGTGCGGGCAGCGCGGGAGCCGATCACGTCCTCCGCCTGGTAGCGAAACAGCCTCAGCGCCGCGCCGTTGATCCGCAGGTAGCACCGGTTGCGATCCACGAGCGCCATCGGGATGCGCGATTCCTCGAACACCGATCCCAGGACGAGGTGGGAAGGACCGCGATCGGGCGGGCCGCTGGAGGTGTCGGGGGCAGAAAGCATGGTCGGCGAGCCAGGTTAGCCGAGCACAGACCCCCCTACGAGGGGGCCTACTCCAAATGGGGGAGGCTCAGTCGCGGGCGCCGATGCCCAGCTGCGTGTAGAACCTGACGGTGTCCCAGTAGGCGGTGATCTGGACGATTCGACTCTGGGCCAGTCGGAGGATGAAGGCATGAGGCAGCTCATAGTGACGCCCCTTGGTGGGGAGGCCTCGAAACGGCCTCTCGTGCGTGCCCCCGATCGTCACCTCGGCGGCCACGTTGGCCTCATCACCGAACATCGAATTGACCTCCACATGAAGGTCGGGAAAGGCCTCGAAGAACTCGGCCCAAATCGCCCGGCCCATCACATGGGCCGGTCCGCGTCCGCCATCCCCCAGCGGCACATACCGAATCTGGGCCCGCTCGGCACAAACCTCGAGCATGCCATCGAGGTCGTGCCGGTCGTAGGCGTAGAAGAACGAGTCGGCGGCGCGGATAGCTGGTGTGGGGGAAGCGGTGCTCACAGTTTTCTCAGCCTAGGCCGTTCTCGGCCAGGAACTGACCGGCCACCACTCGAGGATCCTGGCCGGCGAGGTCGACCTGGGCGTTCAGGTCCCGGATCACGGCCGTGGTCAGCAGCGAGCTGACCTCGTTGATCGTCGTGGCAAATGCGGGGCCTTCCATGGCCAGAGCCTTCATCGATACCACCGGCACCACATTGCCCCATCCGAACACCCCGAGAGGGTCGGACAGGAGCGTGTAGCTACCGGTGCTCAGTGCGCCGTCGGTGGTGGTGACGTCGGCCGCCTGCACCTCTCTGCTGTCCAGCGCCTTGTACTGGTTCCCGATCTCCAGGGATTTGTAGGCCTGCGGCTTGAACCCGTAGCCGGACTCGAGCATTCGCAGGCCGCCGGGCTCGGTTTCGTACTGCGGCGGGCCGCCCAGGGTCACGTGGTGTCCGAGTTTGCGCAGGTCGCCGACCGATTCCAGGCCGTTCTGGGCCGCGTATTCGAACGTCACGCCGATCGCACCTGTGTCGCTGAAGGGAGTGGTGTGGAGGAGCTTGAACCCGTGCGCCGCGGCATACCGCTGACCGGCTCGGTAGGCGGCCTGGCGGCTGCCGAAGCGGCCCTTCAGGCGGGCTACCTGCGAATCCCAGGTACCGAGATATTCGGGATACATGGCCAGCTGCCCCGTGTGCAGCTCTTGGAGGGTGACCTCCAGCGGACCAATGTTCTGGTTGAGCGTCACGGGGAATCCCTGGTTCCTCAGGGCCAGGTAGTAGAGCTCCCCCAGGATGAACTGCTCGGTGAAGTTCTTATCGCCGATCGTCACCACGGGCTTTCCCGTCCCCGGAAGCGCGTTTGGAGCGCTCGCGGTGGTCTTGTGGCTGGGGGTGTCAGGCGTCGTGGTCGACCCGCCGCACCCGGCGAGTGTGACCAGCAGACCTCCCAACGCTAGGAGGGCGCGGGCGGCCGGAAGCGACGGTCGAAGGGGCATCTGTGGGGCGATCGTAGTGGAGGCTCGTTCAGATTCCCGCTGCCTGCCGCGCGCTGGCATGGGCCGCCGTCTCCAACTCGTCGCTCAGCTCCAGGCTTGGTAATGGAGCTCCCAGGGCGGTCGAGATCAGCCAATCGGCGAACCACGTGTTCTTGGGGAGCAGCGGTCCGTGCAGATACGTACCGATCACGTTACCGACACGGGCGCCCTCGAACCCGTCCTGTCCGTTGTTGCCAAACCCCTTGAGCACGCGCCCCAATGGCGACCCCTGGGCCCCCAGGTAGGTCCGGCCACCGTGGTTCTCGAACCCGGCCAGGACCGTCGGCTGCCCGGACTCCAGCTCGACCTCGATGGCGGCATTTCCGATCAGACGCGGCCCCTCCTCGCGGACCGTCACCGCATCGATCAGCCCGATGCCGGGCAGCGTCTCATCCGCCAGCTCGTAGGAGTGCCCCAGCAGCTGGTAGCCGCCGCAGACCGCCACGATGGGCGCTCCGCGGGCTGCCACCTCGTGGAGCGCCTCGCGCTTTGACCGAGCCAGGTCCAGCGCGCACAGCTTCTGGTCTCGGTCCTGTCCGCCCCCGATGTAGTACAGGTCCGCGGAGGCCGGATCCAGCGCCTCACCCAGACCGCTGGAGGACAGCTCGAAGCCGATGCCTCGCCACCGGGTCCGCCGCTCCAGGACCAGCAGGTTCCCACGGTCGGCGTAGATGTTCATCAGGTCGGGATACAGGGCGCACACCCGCAGGGTCCTCTCTGGGTCAGCCATCGAGGATCACCACCACACTGCCCACATGGTCGCCGGTGGCCGGGATCGTGACTCGACCGGCTGGCTGCAATCCGGCCGCGCCGGCCTCTCGCTCCAGCCGGCCGGCGGTCAGGCGGTCAAGGACCACTCGGTCCTGCTCCACGAGCCGGTCCTCACCGGGCGCGAGCGTCTCACGCCGTCGCTCCAGGACGATCGTCTCGCCCTCCCGCCGGACGGCTGTCGGTTGGCTGCAGTAGACGGTCCCAGAGACCTCCCGGACATCCGGCAGGGGCAGCCGTTGGGCAGCCGACGCGTCGGCATCGTAGAGCTCGAAGCGCTCGGTCAGAGCGATGGCGACGTGCCCGCCGGGCGTCAGGTGAGCCGCCGCCCGCTGCAGGAAGCGCGTCCGTTCGCCCGAGCCGCCCAGGAGCTGGATGATCTGCATCGGCGCCAGGATCAGGACGAATTCGTGCTGAAGATCGAAGTCACGGGCATCGGCCACCACCGTGCGGGGCGTCAGCGTGGAACCGGCCCTGACGGCGCGCCGTTCCAGCTGGGCCAGCAGCTCCTCGTCCTGGTCCAGCGCCACCACCTGGTGCCCCTGGCGGGCCAGATCCAGGGCGACCCGTCCGGTTCCCGCGCCTACGTCCAGAATCGGACCGGAGCGCCGGGCCGCGAGCTTCCTCCACACGGGCAGGTCGGCGGAGTAGCCGCCGCACTCGATGTCGTGCCATACGGCGGCGGGCGTGGAGACACTCATGCCCGGGCGCTCTCCCAGAATTGTCCGGCGTGCCCGCGGCTGGCCAGCAGCTGGCGCAGCTCCAGCAGCGCGGTGTACGTGGGCAGCACGAACAGGCGGTCCTGGCCAGCATCCATCAGGGCATTGTCCAGGGCCTCGGCGACTCCCTCCACCACGTCGATCCGCTCCGGCGAAATCCCGGCGTATTTCAGCCGGAGGGCCAGCTCGGCCGCTCGCCTGCCTGAGCAGGTCACCCGGCGAACCTTGCCCGCCACCAGCTCGAAGTCGGCGTCCCAGATCCAGGAGACGTCTCGTCCGTCGGCGATGCGGTCGTTCAGGACGCCCAGCAGCGAGAGCTCGCCCTGCTCCAGGACCAGCGTGCGGAGGATCTCATTCGCACCGGCCGGGTTCTTGACCAGCAGGATCTGGATCTCGCCGGCTCCGATGTGAATCGTCTCAGCTCGCCCAAAGGCGGCGGACACGTCCTGGAGACCGGCCACCACGGCGTCCAGGTCGATCTCCAGCGCCAGGCAGAGCGCGGCGGCGCCCAGTGCGTTGTAGACGTTGTACAGGCCGGGAAGTGGAAGTTTCACCTCGGCTTGACCGCCCGGTGCGCGCAGAAGAAACCTGGCGCCGCGGGTCCCGTCCAGCCTGATCTCGTGCGCCGAGACGGTGGGGGCGGGGCGGCTCGCGCCGCAGGAGGGGCAGTGGTAGTGGCCCAGGTGGCCCAGGTAGATCTCCGTGTACGCGTACGGGTTACCGCACCGCCGGCAGTGCTTGGAATCTGAGGCGTGCTGCATGTGGGACATGGCCATCGCCGGATCCTCCACGCCGTAGTACGCGACGGATGGCCGCTCGCGGCCCAGGTCAGCCACCAGCGGGTCGTCGGCGTTCAGAACCACGCCGGTCTCCGGAGCCAGCTCGGACACGGCGGTCGCCCAGCGATCGGCGATCGTCTCGAGCTCGCCGTAGCGGTCGAGCTGATCCCGGAACAGGTTGCCCAGGAGCAGGGCCCGAGGACGTAGCTCGGGCACCACCCGGTCCAGCCAGAACTCGTCCACCTCGAAGCACCCCAGCTCGCCGTCGATCCGGTTGCGCCCCCGAGCGGCCGCCAGCAGCGCCGAGGCGACGCCTCCGGCCATGTTCGCGCCGGCTCCGTTGTGAACCAGCGGGATGTCCGCGTGTTGGGCGATCCTGGCCACCATCGCGGCGGATGTCGTCTTCCCATTGGTCGCAGAGATGACCACCGAGCCCCGTGCCAGGCGCGCCGCCAGCCGCTCGATCGCTCGGGGGTCAAGCGCCACCAGCAGCTTGCCGGGAAGGCTCGTGCCGCCGCGGCCCGAACGACGAGCCAGCCCGCCCACGGCGCGGGCGGCCAGGACCTTGCTCGCCAGCAGCGTCATCTGGGGACGATCACCCGCACGGCGCCCGGCAGGGCGCGGACCGTGACCGGCAGCTGTGCGATCGGATCGCCATCCGCGTACATCACGAACGCCCGGTCGGCGCTGATCGTGGCCTCGCGAGTCCGCAGCACCGTTACCTCGGGCTCGCTCGTGTGCGTGCCCTTGAACACCTTGGGCATCAGCGAGAAGAGAAAGCGCCGCTTGGGCATTTCGGCGCACGTGACGATGTCCAGCTGACCGTCGTCCAGCTCGGCGTCGGGGGCGGCATACATGCCCCCTCCGTATGCCTTGCTGTTCGCCGCACCGACGCTGTAGCCGTTCACCACGTGTGTCTCACCGCCTTCCAGTCTCACGTCGAAGCGTGCCGGACGCCAGCGGCTCAAGGCCCGGATGGCTGCGTAGGCGTACACCAGGTTCCCCCGGATCAGCCGGGCCTCGTTGGCGATCCGGTTGGCCTCGGAGTCGAAGCCGCAGCTGGCGATCCCCACGAACGTCTTGCCGTCGACATCGCCGAGGTCCAGCGAGCGCACCGTGCCCTGGGAGAGGACCGCACAGGCCGGCACTGGCTCCAGCGGGATCCCCAGTACGCGAGCGAAGTCGTTTCCCCGGCCTCCGGGCAGCACCCCCAGCACGCCCGAGGAGTGGGCGAGCGCTCCAGCGACCGCTCCGACCAGGCCGTCGCCTCCGAAGGCCACCGCCGCCTCGCCACGCTTGAAGGCCTCCTGGGCCAGTTCGCGAGCATGCTCCAGGCTGCGGGTGGTCTCCACCCTGTGCTCCAGTCCCAGCCGGCGCAGCGCGTCCTGCACGTCTGGGAGGGCCTCGCCTGCCCGTCCACCGCCTGCGGAAGGATTGACGATCAGCGCCAGGCGGTCGGGAGGCGGCTGCTCCGAGCGCGGTGCGGCTTCCGTCGCCTCAACGTTCATCGCCCAACCACCAGGGCGTACAGGTCGTCGGCCACCGCCACCGGCGCCGGATCGGTTGCCGCCGTGGCCGCCGCGCGCGTGGTCACGCCCGTGAGGACGATCGCCCCGTCCAGCCCGGCCGCAACCGCGCCCCCCAGATCCGAGTCCAGGCGGTCACCCACCATGAGCGTCCGACCGCCGTCGAGGCGATCAAGCGCGGTGAGAAAGAGCTGCGGCTCGGGCTTGCCCACCACCGTTGCCGTCCGTTCGGTGGCGTACTCCAGCGCGGCCAGGACCGCGCCCCCGCCCGGCCGGATTCCGTCCTCGGCGGGAAATGTCCGATCGCGACCGGCGGCGAGCAGCTCGGCGCCGTTCAGGACGGCCTGCGTGGCCTCCCGCAGCTCGGTGTAGTTGAAGTCGTCGTGTCCGGCCACCACAACGACATCCGCCTCGGTGGACGGCGCCCGTCCGTTGACGATCCGGTGTCCGGCGTCCGCGACGTGACGGAACACCGGCGGTGAGCCGATCACGTACGCGTGTCCTGGCCCCCGCTCGGCCAAGACGTGCTGGATCGCCCCGCCCACTGTCACCACCTCTTCCAGCGCGGCCTGGATGCCCAGCGACCACAGCTTGCGGACGTAATCCTCCGGTGAGTGGCGGGAGTCATTGGTCACGAAAGCCACGTGCTTTCCGGCGGACCGAAGCTCCGAAATCGCCTCCGCCGCCCGTCGGGTGGGCGTGTCGCCCAACCAGACACAGCCGTCGAGGTCAAGCAGGACGTTGTCGTAACGCTCGAGCAGGGGAGAGAGGGCCATACGGGAGCGCTCAGAACAGCGCGGCCTGGCGGGGGGGCGGAGGGGAGGGGGGAGCCAGACATTCCGGCCCGTCGTAGCGGACGTCGTTGACCGCCGGGCCCACCGCCCGGATCACGGTCTCGGCGTCGGACAGCGGCTCCAGCAGCGCGCTCAGGTGCGAGCGGGGCGTGCCCGAGTCAAGCCAGATCGCCTCGGCTTCTGTGGGCAGGATCACCGGCATCCGATCGTGCAGCGGCGCCACGGCTGAGTTGGCGGCGGTGGTGACGATCGCGCAGGAGCGGATCGTGTTCTCGACGCTGCTCTCCTCGCTCTGGGGACCGCGCCACTTCGACCACAGCCCGGCGAAGGCGAACAGGCCGCCGTCGGCGCGGGTGATGTGGAAGGCCTCCTTACGACCGTCGGGAGCCCTCCGCCACTCGTAGAACCCGTCGGCCGGGACCAGGCACCGCCAGGAGGCGAACGCCGTCCGGAATGCCGGACGCTCGGCCACGGTCTCCGCCCGGGCATTGATGAGCTTTCCGGCCGCCCCGGGCTTGTCGGCCCACGAGGGCACGAGACCCCAGCGCAGGGCTTCCAGCCGTGGGTCGCCGGCCCGGTCGGTCGTGACCGCCAGGACGTTATCCCCGGGCGCGACATTGTACCGCCGACGGATCTCGATCCCCTCAGCTATCGGAAAGCGAGCGCGCAGGTCCGCCGGGTCAACCGTGGCCAGCGTGTAACGGCCGCACACGGGCGCTCAGCTCGAGCGCGCCGCGACCTGCTCGGAACGCTCGGCGCGCATCCGGCGCTGCCGGCGCCGCCCTACCACGGCCAGAACCCCCACGACCACCACCACGAGCAGGAACCCATAGAAGATCGCCGCCTGGACCGAGATGCCACCCGCTGCCTGCCCGATCCCGTAGACGATGCCGAAGCCCAGCGCCAGGACGGCCAGCACGAGCACGATGACGAGCAGAATCCCTCGGATCCGGGCCACGATTCCCGCGCTGGCGGGAGGCGCGATCAGACCCAGAAGCTGAAGACCCCGGAGCTGGCGTGTGCTCGGCGCCTCCATCCCCAGCTTTTCCGTGGCCTTCTTGAGGTCATCGGCCCGGCGCTCCGCCAGCGCCAGCGAGGCGTCGGCCATGCGCCGCAGATGCATCCGCTCCTGGGGACGGGCGGCGGCCATGGCGCGCTGGAAGTGGGCGCGGGCCGCCTTGGCGTCATAACGCTCGGCTGCCCGGGCGCCCAGGATGGCCTGGGCCGCGGCCTTGTACCTGGTCTCCGCTTCCAGCTCTTCGTCGGAGCGGCTCTCGAGCTGCTGGATCGCCGCCAGCTGGCTCCGCTGCTCGACTCGCATCATGCGCTGCTGCTTGGCCATAACCTGGCCGAGAGTGTAGCCCTGTGCGCAGGCGTCACCGGGGCCTTCGCCCTGGGACTCCTCGGACCCGACATGGCTTCGACCGGCCCCGCGGCCGGTCTCCTACGGCTTGATTACGAGGACCTTCTGGGAGACCAGGTAGCGGCCGCCGATGCTCGAGCGCTTCGGCGGCTTGCGGTACACGTCGATCCGGTGGCCGTTTATCGCCCCGCCGGTGTCCCGGGCCACGAACCATCCGCCGTGGCCATCGTCACGGTACGCGGGGATATAGACCCGGCTTCCAATCGGGATCACCCCGGGATCGACCGCGATCGACTGCCAGAAATGCAGCGGAAGCGAGGGCCCGGGGGCGAAGCTGACCCCTCTGAGGGGGACATAACGCCTGCCCGGACCTGCGTACCAGCCGCCGGCGGCGAGGGGGAACGTCACCCCGCCCCTGCGGTTGCGCCAGTAGCCACCGGCCCTCCAGAAGGGCGAGCCGGCCGCGAATTCGTTGGAAGCCGAGGTCGAGCGGCCGGCGGAGGTGACCCAGCCGCCGTCGCCCATGGAATCGATGTGGTACTGCCGTCCGTCCATGCCGAAGCCATCGCCCTCCATGGACAGGCCCATGGCCGAGTAGAGCCAGTCGATGCGGTGGCGGCCCGGCAAGCCCGGTGCCCTGACGCGCCGTCCCACGAACCACGCCTCGGGCGCCGGCCAGTACTCGGTGACCGTGAACCCGCGGATCCACTTGCCGTGGCCGTGCGTGCTGGGCGTCGCCGCGTGCTTGGGCGCCTCAATGGCCGGCGGGAAGAAGCTCCCGCCGCCCGACAGGGATATCGGCTCCGGCTGGTTCGACGAGCCGCCGTCCCCGCCCGAGATCCCACCGCCGCCGCTGGGCGCGGCCAGCGCGGCCACCGGGGAGCTCGGCGTCGCTGAGGCAGCCGCCGGCAGCGCCAGGGCGCCCAGGAAAACCATCGCTGCACCAGCTCGGCGCACAGTTATGCGTGCCATAGAAAGAGCCATCGGGGTGGGTAATCGGTCACAAACGTCAGGACGTGAGCCATGAAGTTTTTCTTGGACCCATGACGGCATGGATTTTGCCCGCCTCCCGCAGCGGGTGGCTTGACCGCTGAGTGGGCTCATCGTATGCTTGTCTGAAGCCGCGGACGGTGTGACCAGAGTCGAACTTGGGGATTGTGCAGTGGGGAATTTGCTGCTGATAGGGCGCGTGGCCGCGGGCTTGCCGGGGAGCAGCTGGCGGTGAGCGAGGGCTAAGGAGGATGCGGGGGTGAGGAGGTCGTGGCGTAGAGGGGTTGCAGTCGGGGTGTCGAGCGCTGCCGTACTGCTGGTCAGCATTCTCCTTCTGGGTGGCCCTGCTGGTGCGTTGGCAAGCGGACCGACGGCGTGTAGCTCCGGCACGGTGACGTGCATCGACAGGGGCCTCGAGGCGTACATGAACACGCTCGCCCCGGGCGCCTCCACTCCAGGATTCGATGCCGCGCAGGTCCTGGGGGCGTCCTCACCACTGGCCCAGGGGTCTTCGGATGCCAAGGCGATCGAGCAGGCATTCACCTCCCTCGTGCCCACCATCACCTCGAAGATGAGCACCGCGGCCAGCAACTCCTCGACGGCGGGCGATTACGAGAGCGCGCTGAACAACAACCTGGACGGTGACAGCAACCCATCTACGAGCTTCTCAGCCGGCGACTTCTCCCTCGGCCTTCACGCCAGCATCTCGCCGCACTCGGCCCCCGGGCCGTACACGATCACGCTCACTCTCAGTGGAACGCTGCACATGCACGACCTGTTGTCGCTGGCGTCCCCCCAGCTGACGATCTCACCACCAGCGGGTGCCGACAGCCCGATGTCGGGAACTGTGACGGTGTCGCTCAGCCCGACTTTTCAGTACGACTCATCGGGCATTTTCTCCATGGCCCCGGGGTCGATCGGTTCGCTCTCAGTCGACGGCCAGGCCGACTACGGAAGCACGAGCGGCTCGGTGAGCGGAGACACCAACCCGCTGCCGTTCGCGATCGGACCGCTCAGCGTCACCGGCACGGGAACGGCCCAGATCTCCTCCGTGGTCGGCGTCACGGCCGTTGACCCGGGCGGCGACGGGAAGATCACGATCGACGAGATGCAGGGTCACGGCGGTGGGTTATTCACCTTCGCCTGCCAATCTGGGAACGCGGCGCTGCACCTCAGCGTTGGGACCACGCTCGCCGGTCTGAGCAGCCCAGGGACCGTCGATCTAACGGAGGCCGACGTCTGTGACGGTGTCCCGAGCACTCAGGTAGCGCTCGGGTCGATCGGAGACTTCGCGAATATCAGCTCAACCGATCTCGTCGACAGCCTGGCGCTTCTCACCACCTCGCTGCGCACCACCCAGCAGGCCGGCGATCTCAGACTGCCGTTCCTGGACACATCGCTCTCCCAGCTCGGCAAGGGAGGCAACGTTGCCGAACCGCTGATCAAGTTCTTCACCGACAACGGTCTGACTGACCCCAACAACCCCATGCAGGCGATCACGTTCGATCCGAGCGCCAAGCCGGACCTGGACACGATTCAGCCGCTGGCCGGCACAGCTGGTCTTGCTGCGAAGCTCGCACAATCGTTGGGCGTCCAGACGCTCAACCCCCGCTTTTCGGGTGGGAAGCTGCTGTTTGACATCCACGTGTCCGAACCGGCGCCATCACCGGCGCTGCCGCCCGTCTCGATCGATGTGGGCAACGTGATGTCGGGGGTGGGGCTGATGTCAGTCAAGGGGTCCGGAACCGCGTCGGCGAGCGTCAGTCCGTCCTGGAGCCTCAATCTGACAGTCGGGGTGGACCTCGCTCCGGGACTGAAGCTCGCCCAGCGGACCTTCTTCCAGACCGGCGGGACCCAGTTCTCGGCCGACGCGCCGGTGACCACCAACAACATGGCACTGGTTGGCACCGCTGGCCCTGTGTCGGTGGCCCTGACGCCTTCCAGCGGCTGCACCACGTTGCTCTCACGGGCGAACAGCGGCAGCCCGATGCTCTCAGTGGCGTTCGACGGCGGGGCGGACAACCGGCTGACGGCCGAGGAGCTCAGCTCGCGGATCGCCGCCGGGCAGGCGCCGGTCACGGCGACGATCAACGCCACGGTCCCGGCGTGCAACCTGACCGCCCGGGCCACGCTCGGCAGTCAGACACTGGCCACGGGCGGAGTCGGCTTCGCCTGGCCGGACATCACGCAGACGGGCGGCCCCAACGCGTTCCAGGTCACCGCCGACAGCAGCTTCACGAATGGGGTCCTGCCCCTCGCCTACGACTCCGATCCCCAGGCTCTGCTCCGAACGATGCTCGGCGGCGTACGCGATGCGCTTGGCCGGTTTGCCGGCCTGACTTCGACCAACTCCACATTCGCGACGTCGTTGCCGCTTCTCGGCGGCTCGATCCGCGACCTCGCTCCCTACTTCCAGCAGCTCTACGACACCTTCGACCCGCTCGTGGCCAGCGACTCATCCATGACGCTGAACGACCTTCAGAGCTCGATGCGGTCGGCCCTGGCCCAGCTGTTCGGAA
Organism: Solirubrobacteraceae bacterium; assembly: GCA_045805485.1. Classification (GTDB taxonomy): domain Bacteria; phylum Actinomycetota; class Thermoleophilia; order Solirubrobacterales; family Solirubrobacteraceae; genus Palsa-465. The sequence continues at coordinate 23,907 of JBJMLC010000128.1, forward strand.
TCACCCCCACGCAGGCGGCCAAGATGCTCACGCTGTCGTTGACGCCCGCTACGGCGACGGTGCCGGCCGCCGTGCTACTTGACCTCAAGCCTGGTGTCTGTACCTCGGACCGCTCCAACTCGGCGTGCCTGGTCACGAAGCCCCAGCCGAAAAAAGCGTTCACGTTGCGCCTGGGACCCGGCAATGTCTCCTCGCCGTCAGCGTTTGGCATCGGGACGACCGGTCAGATCGGCGCCAGCCTCGACGTGTCGGGCGATCTGCAGATCGGGGTCCAGCTCCCGACCCTGACACCCGCCTCCGGAGCCTCCTCCACGCCCACGGCCAACGGCTCGCCGCAGCCGTTCGTGCTTGACACCTCGCACGGCACGGTCGGCGTCGGCGCGACGCTCAGCGGAACCCTCTCGGGGCAATTCGGCCCATTCAGCGGGTCGATCGGCAATCAAGACAACCCGGCGACGGGATGCTTGGCCCTCCGGCTGAACCTCCAGCATCAAAACTCCTCCGGAGCGCGCCTGTTCATCCCCTCACAGGCGCTCACGACGTGGGTGCAGGGCCTGGTTCGGAGGCCACTGCACGAGACAGGCCCCTTCGCCTGTCCCGACGGCAACGACGCCTCCGCGTCGCTTCCCCTATTCGCCAGCGGGTCGGAGCTCGGAACAGCCACGTTTGCCGCTCCCGACGTGCTCGATCCATCAGGCTGGGAGTTCGACGACGGCGGCATCACCCACTCGATCGCCTCAGGGGACCTGAACTTCTCGCTGCTGCTGGCGGGCCTGAAGCAGGTGGCCACGCTAATGCAGAACAAGCTTGAGGACGTCCAGGGCCAGAGCATCCCCCTGATTGGGGATCACGTCGGCGCGGCCAAGCAGGCAATCGACGATTTTCAAACCCATGTGATCGATCCCCTGCAGAGCGGGGTCAACGCGTTCAACAGGAAGACGACCGCAGGAGCGCTTGCGGACAACATCCACACGTTCCTCTGGAACCACCTGGGCCAGGGCTCGGGTGGAGCTGACCTCGTTTTGCCCACCACGGTCGGGCTGGCCAGCGCAACAGCCAGCGGCACGACGGCGACGTTTACGACCAGAGGCGACCATGGGCTTACGGCTGGGGAGAGCTTCACCGTCAGCGGCGTAACGCCGCATCAGTACAACGGCCAGTGGACCGTCAAGAAGGTGAAGGACCCCAGGAGCTTCACTGCTGCCCTGGGCAGCGCACCCTCCGGTCCGGCCAGAAGCCTGGGCTCAGTGAAGGCCCCGCGGATCATCGTCTCCACGCTGTGCAAGGGCACGGGATCGGCATTTGCCACCTGCTCCCCGACTGCGGGGGTGTCCGGCCTTCAGCGCGTGCAGATCACGATGGCGCTTGGCCAGACGGCTGAGGCCGCAGACCAGCCGTTCGATGCCGGGTTCCCGGGTCTCCGGCTGACCAGCTCTACGACGATGAGCGCGAGCGCCACCTGGAGATTCGACCTGTCGTTCGGAATCGACCGTAGCCAGGGGTTCTTCGTGTCCTCAGACAACCAGGTCCGTCCCGGCGAACCAGAGATCTCCCTCACGGGAGACGCCGACGTTGGCGGCGGACACATTGATGCCGACATCGCATTCATCCCGGTGTCCCTCCAGGACAACCACGATGGCCCCGATGTCGCCGTCCAGGGCGGTCTCGACCTCCAGGGAGGTGCCCAGGATCACGGCGTCGGTGAGCACCTCATAGGCATCGACCAGCTGACCAACTACGGATCTCCTTCGGGCTGGAGTCTCCAAGCCTCGTTCCAGGCGTGCGCGAATGTTCAGCTGGGGCTCACCACCACCAGGGACTCGGCTGACGAGAGCTCGCTCCCGACGATCAGCGCAGAGCTCGGTATGGATGGTGGGATCACCTGCACCGACTCGACGGGGCTCGGTACCGGTGGTTCGGGGGATGGTTTCCACATCCATTTCAACAACGTGCGCCTTGACCTGGGGACGTGGTTCTCCGGATTCCTGAAGCCCGCGGTCGACAAGCTGCACACCCTGCTGGGACCGATCGAGCCCATGGTCAACGCGATCGAGTCGCCGGTGCCGGGGATCTCGGACGCCGCCACGCTGATCGGCCAGGGCCCGATCTCCTGGTACGACATCCTGAAGGCCCAGAACGGCGGCGATGACCTGGCGCTGCTCGGCAACGTCATCACCCTCGTGAACATCGACGAGGCTCTCCGAAGCGCGAGTTCGAGCAACCTGTCGATCCCGATCGGGAGCTTCGATGTCGATGCCTCGCAGGCCGGGAACGTGCCTGCGACGCCCAGTTGCGACAGCGGCTTTTTGGAGAACTGCAACGCGGCTCATTCGGTCATCAATCAGATCCTGAGCTCAGGTGCGGTATCGCAGGCGCTCAAGCAGGCGCTCCAGCAATCGACCCAGGCCGGGTTCTCCTATCCGGCGTTCACCGATCCCAAGAAGCTGTTCGGTCTGCTGCTGGGGCAGAACCCGGTGCTCCTGCAGTACGACGCCGGACCGCTGAACGCCACGGCAGCGGTGAACTTCTCCTTCCCCCTCGGGCCGCTCACGCTGGGAATCGGCGGCGGGGTCACGGCCAGGGGCCACTTCGTCGCCGGCTACGACACCCAGGGCATCCGCGACGCTCTGCAGCAGGTGGAGCAAGGTGGCGACCTCGCCGCGGCCAGCAGCCTGCTCAACGGGCTCTACATCGACGGGCATGACGCGAGCGGCCAGGACGTGCCCGAGCTCGAGCTCGACGCGAACGTCAACGCGTCCGCAGGCCTCGGCGTGACGCTGAACGGATCGATCTACGCGAACCTGTACGCCAACCTCATCACCCCGGCTGACGGGCGCCTGCGCCTTCCGCAGATCGAGAGCGAGCTCTCCGCGGCGCACGGAAACCCGACCTGCCTGTTCAAGGGGTTTGGCCGGGTCGGCGCCAAGCTGGAGGCTGATCTTCCGTTCGGCGCAGGGTCCTGGACGATCGCCGATGCCACCCTCTACCAGCTGCCGGATCTGACGTCCTTCTGCGCGCCCCGTGACGGCTCGGACAACAGCCACGGGACCGTTCTGAGCGACGGCACGCTCCAGATCTCACCGGATGTGGGCGGCACGACCGGCAACGACGACGAGATCACGCTCACCAAGGCCGGACCATCGTCGGTCAAGGTGACGGAGGGGAGCGGCGGAACCGAGTCGACGACCCAGTTTGACGATGTCACCCAGGTGTTCGTGGACGGTGGGGCGGGAAACGACCAGATCTCGGTCCAGTCGGGCGCGGGCGCGCCGGAGTGGGACATGCCCACGCTGCTGTGCGGTGGCGATGGCAACGACACGCTAACCGGAGGTCCCACCCCCGATCGGCTGTACGGGGACGGGGGCGGACGGATGACAACGTCGTCTGGCCAGCTTGTGTGCATCAGCGGTTCTCCGGGCAGCGACACGCTCACCGGGCAGGGCGGCAGCGATCAGTTACTGGGTGGCGGCGGAAGCGATGTTCTCATCGGAGATGTACCGCCAGGCGTCGCGCTGGACGGATCGGCAGGCTATGACCGCCTCGACGGCGGCCAGGGCGACGACACGCTCACCGGCGCCCGTCATGACCGCCTGATCGGCGGGGGCGGCTTGGACACGATCGATTTCAGCGCCTGGACGACTCCGCTGGCCATCAATCTCTTCCGCGGGACTGTGACCTCCGCGGATGGCGCCACCACCTACGCGACCCTCTCGGAGATCGAGAACGCAGTCGGGGGCTCCGGAGACGACCTCATGTTCGGCGGGTTCGGGCCCAACCGGTTGGAGGGCGGACCGGGTGCGGACTACCTCCAGGGCGACCTCAGCGGTAGGAGCGGGACGCCCGGCGGCGACTTTCTCTCCGGCGGCGAGGGCAAAGACCAGTTCGTTGGTTCCGGCGGCGACGACACGATCTACGGCGGGCCCGGGAACGACACGATCGACGACAGCCTGGGCAATGACACGATCGACGGTGGGGACGACTCGGACACCTTCAAGCAGGGCGATGCTCCCAACGGCGCCGACGTCATTTTCGACGACGGCGGTTCGGGCACCGACGTCGTCGACTACAGCCAGCGCCCCAGCGGATCGATTGGGCACGTGACGCCGCAGGCGGCCGAGGACGGCTACGCCAACGACGGCGGCTCGGGCGAGGCGGACAACATCCAGTCGGGGATCGAGACCATCAATGGCCCCGCCTAGGCGATTCGTCCTGGTGGTGGCGGGAGGGCTGGCGGCGGCTCTCGGCGCCGGCTGGATCCCCACAGCGTCATCCGCGGCAGGGCCACTCCTCAGCTGTAGCCACACCGGGCGAACCGTCACGATCGAGGATCACGAACCCTCCGTGACCATCTCCCGCCGGGGAACCGCGATCACGGTCAACGGCACGGCGTGCGGGTCGGCCACCGTGGCCAACACCAGCGCGGTGAATCTGACCGGGTCAAGGGAAGGGGCCCCCGTTGGCAAGGCCGGCCAGAAAATCGTCCTTGACGAGAGCCACGGGACATTCAGGGGTGCTACGGGCGACATCCTCTTCCATCTCACCCTGGCCAACGTCGGCGGGACCAAGTGCGGGCCCTACGACGAGATGGCGCCGTTTAACCACCTCCAGGTGATCGGTACGCCCGCCGGCGACGCGATCACGCTCGGTGACGACGGCCGGAACGTGAACGGGCTCGTGGCGACCAACCTGAACGCCGACGCGACGCCGGACATAATCACGGCGCACATCGAGGAGCTGGCCGTCTCCGGCCAAGGTGGCAACGACACGCTGTCTGCCCAGGGGGGGCACGGAAGCGGGGGACCGGTGAAGGCGATCGCCAGCGTCGAGTCGGTCTCGCTGGACGGAGACGGAGGGAACGACAGGCTGCTCGGTTCTAACTCCGACGACTGCCTGGCCGGCGGCCCTGGCAACGACTACGTCAACGGTGAACTCGGGGCCGATCACCTGTTCGAGGACTCGGCGGCCAATGGCGCCGACACACTGATCGGCGGCGGGGATGACTTCGATCTGCTCGATTACTCGGCCAGGCGGGCCGGTCTGTCGCTCAGCCAGGACGGCCTGGCCAACGACGGTCAGGCAGGCGAGCGGGACAACATCGCCGGCGACATCGAGGAGATCGCAGGTGGACGGGGGAACGACAGGATCACCATCACGGGAAACCGGCCGGCCTGGGAGCTCTGGGGCGGCCTGGGAAGTGACGTCATCTCCGAGAAGGTGGGCACGACCCACTTCCAGGAGTCGAACATCCTGATCGGGTGCTATCCGTCCGACGGGCCGAGCAGCGATCTGCCGAGAACGACCATCAAGGCCTGCAAGGCGGACGGCCATGACGTCCTGAACGGCAGCCAGACGAGCGACTATCTGTTCGGCGACGCCGGGAACGACACCGAGTTCGGCAACGGGGGAGACGACCAGTTCGGCGGAACCGACAGCTTCGTCGATACGGGAGCCGACGATCTCCACGGAGGGCCGGGCACAGACACCGTGGTCGACTACCTACCCCGCACCTCCACGGTGACGGTCACGATGAACGACAACGTCGCCAACGACGGCCAGGCCGGCGAGCGCGACAACGTTCACTCGGACATCGAGAACCTGTACGGCGCGGGCGAAGCTGTGAACAACATCACCGGGACCGGGGTCGCCAACGTTCTCCTCGGCGGGGGCGAGGGTGACGTCATCAACGGTCTGGCGGGGAACGACTCGATCGACGCCGCGTCCGCGTCCGGCGACCTGCAGACCAACATCGTCCATGGCGGCGACGGAAACGATTACATCAGGGCCCCTGACGGCAACGACAAGCTGTATGGAGACAACGGCAACGATGAAATCCACGCGGGGGGTGGTAACGACCTGATCGACGGAGGCGCCGGCAACGACTTCGAGCTCGGTGACGAGGGGGATGACACGTTCTTCCAAGGCGCCACCGCCAACGGCTCGGATGAGATGTCCGGGGGCCCCGGAACGGACACCGTCGATTACTCCGCTCGAGCGGCCTCCCTGAACGTGTCGCTCGACACCGCACCCGTGAGCGACCACCGCTTCCGGCGGAGGGGCAATGATGGGGATGTCGCCGCCCATGAGCAGGACGACTCGGCCGCCGACATCGAAAACATCCTCGGCGGCTCGGCGCCGGACGTGCTCACCGGTGACGCCGACGCCAACCTGATCGTCGGCAACGGCGCGAATGACACTATCGACGGCGGCTCCGGTGACGACGTGCTGCAGGGGAGCGCGGGCAACGACACGATCACCGGGGACGACGACAACGACATTCTCCAGGGCGGCGACGGATCAGACACGCTCAGTGGTGGGTTGGGGGCTGATGTGTTGCAGGGGGGTGCGTCGGGTGATGTGTTGCATGGGGATGAGGGGAATGACACGTTGGAGGGGGATGGTGGTACGGATGATTTGTGGGGTGATGGTGGTTCTGACACGGCGTCGTATGTGGATCACGTCGCGGCGGTGACGGTTTCGCTGGATGGGGTGGCGAATGATGGTTCGGTGGGTGAGGATGATCATGTGGAGGGGGATGTCGAGAACGCGACTGGTGGGTCGGGTGATGATCATCTGATCGGGAACGGCGGTGATAATGCGTTGTCGGGTGGTCCGGGTGATGACTTGTTGGATGGGGGTGCGCAGCCGTCGATTGCGCCTGATGGGGCTGATGTGTTTGTCGGTGGTGCGGATCAGGACACGGTTTCCTATGCGGACCGGACGGCTGATGTTTCGATCACCGAGGATGGGGTCGCGAACGATGGGCAGGCTGGGGAGGGCGACAATGTCGGGGCGGATGTCGAGGTGCTGACGGGTGGTTCGGGCAATGACTCGGTCACGGGTAGCGGGGTTGACAACGTGATCGATGGTGGGGATGGGAATGACACGCTGGACGGTGGGTTGGGGACCGATGACCTGACCGGCGGGTCGGGCAATGACACGGTTTCCTACGCCAGTCACGGCACCGACGTGACGGCCACGCTCGACGGAACCGCCAACGACGGCTCAACGGGTCAGAACGGATCGGCCGATGAGAACGACCTGATCAGGTCCGATGTCGAGAACCTCACCGGCGGCTCGGGCAACGACACCCTCACCGGCAACTCCGGGCCCAACCACCTCGATGGTGGCCCAGGCGACGACACCCTCCACGGGGGCGACGGCAACGACATCCTTGATGGAAGCGCCGGCAACGACACGCTGCTCGGCGAGGGGGACGACGACACGCTGAATGGTGGCGACGACGCGGACTATCTCGACGGTGCCCAGGGTTCCGACACGATGTCGGGCAACGCCGGCGTCGACACGGTGGATTACTCCTCCCGGACCACCCCGGTGACGGTCGATCAGAGCAACCTCACGGCGGACGATGGAGAGTCCGGCGAGAAGGACCTGGTCGAGAACGACGTCGAGACGATCCTCGGGGGCTCGGCGGCCAACAGGCTCATCGGCGGCTCAATCGACAACACGCTGGTGGGCGGGCCCCGCGACGACTACCTGGACGGCGGTCCCGGGAACGACAACGAGCAGGGTAGAGGCGGCAACGATCTCTTCTATCAGGGCCTCGGCGGAGCCAACGGCAACGACACGCTGTCGGGCGGCGGCGGTGAGGACACGGTTTCCTACGCAGGGCGCTCCGCTCCGGTGAGCATCAGGCTGGGCGCGGGCGGTGGCAGCGGTCAGGCTGGCGAGCAGGACGCGCTCGACGCTGACATCGAGGACGCGCAGGGCGGCATCGGGGCCGATACGCTCATCGGATCCTCGGGCGACAACGCCCTGGATGGCGGTCCTGGTGGCGACACGATCAACGGCGGCGAGGGTAGCGACGTGCTGATCGGTGGAACCGGAACCAACACGCTGAGCGGCGGCGGTGGAGATGACCTCTTCCAGCAGGGCCAGGCGCCCGACGGCGCGGACTCCATGTCCGGAGGCGGCGGTAGTGACACCGTCGACTACTCAGGGCGCACCCAGCCCGTCTCGGTGTCACTCGACGACGGCGCCAATGACGGCCAAAGTGGCGAGCACGACAACGTCTCAAGCGACGTCCACACCGTCTATGGCGGAACCGCGGCGGACACGATCGTGGGGTCAGGCGATGCGGACACGCTGTTCGGAGATGCCGGCGACGACACGATCGACGGCGGCTTCGGCGAAGACCAGATCGACGGCGGATCCGGCGTCGACACGATCTACGGCGGGCCGGAGGCATGTCCCGACACCAACACCACGGACTGCGGCGACGACGACGTACTCGATGGCGGCGACAACAGTGACCAGCTGTGCGGCGGTGTGGGGCACAACGTCTTCACCCTGAAGGACGGATCGGGGGACACCGCCGACGGCGGGCCAGGCTACGACAGCTTCCTGGTGAGCTCGGACTCCAACGACCAGGTATCCCGAATGGCGTTTGGGAATAACGCCCAGCCATATTCGGGTTGCACCTCGCGTGCCGGAGCCGCTCCCGTCAACCACGCTCAGACGGCATCCGCCATCCAGGCCTCACAGCCGGCCGCCGCCCACGTGTCCCGCTCCGGAAAGCCCACTCTCCTGACGTCCACGCGGTCACGCTTCGTGCGCCTAGAGCGCAGGACGCACACGTTCAAGCGCACCGCCACGCGCGCCCGGGCCCGGCTGCGGCACGCCCCGCGAGGATCAACCTCCCCTCGCGAACACTGACAGGTCTACATAAGATCGATTATCGAGCATTCAAAGTGGTGATTGCAGGCATCCCCTAGCGCCCGGCGCAATCTGCGTAAGCCCTCAAGAGCAGACGAAGCGCGATCCAGAGTGGGACGGCGCCTATAACTGCGATCGTCGCGAGGGTATTCCCGGTTGCGCCCGCTAGGGCTGCGCCGACGACTGCCGCTGCTGTGAGCCCTGCGGCCCATAGCGCCACCTGCCACCACTGGCGCATGCTCCGTACGCGCCAGCGATCTGGGTGACGAAGCGCATCTTCCAGCAGCAAGATGGCTGCAGCAGCGAATAGTCCGACCACCAGCAACGGCCAATCCACGCACCGAAGCTTCGCATCCGCGCGAGCCACTGACCCTCCCCCGGCCTGGCGGTCAGGCAGCGAGGGCTGGGCGAATTAGCGAAGCATGTGTGTTCGCTTTCTCGACCAGGCTCGCCCAGCGCGCCTGACGAGTCGATCCGGGCACCCGATCTCGTGTCAGCTG
>JBJMLC010000129.1:0-17286 GCA_045805485.1 Solirubrobacteraceae bacterium
GCCACGATCCCCGAGGAGATCAAGCAGGCGCGCTGGATCGTCAAGGAGCGCCAGGAGATGCTCGCCGAGGCCAAGCGTGAGGCCGAGCGGATCATGCACGAGGCGCGCGAGCGCCAGGAGCGCATGGTCTCCCAGGAGGAGATCACCAAGCAGGCCGAGCGCGCCGCCGATGACATCATCGAGGAGGCCCGGGCCCGCGAGCGCGAGATCCGCCTGGGCGCCGAGGATTACGCCGACGAGATCCTCAATACGCTTGAGGTCAACCTGTCGAAGTTCATCGCCGCGGTGCGGCGAGGACGGGAGAGGCTGGCGGGCAAGGAAGAGCCGGCCGAGGTCGGTTAGGTCGGCGCCCGGGGTCGCTGCCCGCGTTCCGGCGGGCGCTCGACGCCGCGGCCGGCTGGCGATGAATGGCGATTCACCGCAACCCCCGTGCGCTGAATCGCCAAAGTTCAGGTCCGTGACTCAGATCGAGGTCCTCGACACCGACATCACGGCGCTTGACGTCGATGCGATTGCCAACGCGGCCAACACGCAGTTGCTGCACGGTGGTGGCGTGGCCGGAGCGATCGCCCGGGCGGGCGGCCCGGTCGTGCAGCAGGAGAGCGCTGAAAGAGCGCCCATCGGTCTCGGCGAGGCCGTGGCCACTGGCGCCGGCGAGATGCCCTGCCGCTGGGTGATCCACGCCGCGACCATGCAGCTCGGCGGTCCGACCTCCGCGGACATCATCCGGCGGGCCACGGCCTCGACACTGCGCTGCGCCGACGAGCTGGGCGCACGCTCGCTGGCGCTGGTGGCGTTCGGGACCGGCGTGGGCGGATTCCCGCTGGACGAGGCTGCCCGGATCGAGGTCGAGGAGGTCCGCAGGCACCTGGGGTCGGGGCAGCGAGCTCTGCAGCGCGTCGTGTTTGCCGTGCGTGGTGCTGAGGCGCGCGAGGCGTTCGAGCGCGCGCGGGCGGACGTCGCGGGCGATTTCCCCGAATAGTTTGGGGTTATCCCCCAAACCGCCGAACCGGGCTGGCGTCCAACCGAGCTACCGAATCTCGAAACCGCTCAGCCCCTCGGGCTTCTCCTCGTTGACCTCCACGCGCTCGACAGCAGCCCGTGGCGGTCCCGTCTCCAGGAAGCGCAGCACGCGATCCACCGCCTCCCGGGGCCCCTCCAGTACCGCCTCCACAGCGCCGTCGGACCGGTTGCACGCCCAACCTGAAACGCCATGCGCACGGGCGCGTTCCCGGGCGCTGTCACGGAAGAACACCCCCTGGACCCGGCCATGGACCACCGCCCGGCACCTGATGAGCTCGTCACCCACCCGGCACCGCCCGGCACCTGATCAGCTCGTCCTCCATGCACCGATTCTTGCAGCGCCGGCCGTTCCGTCCGAAGCGCGCGCAATGCTGGCTGGCCCATGTCTGCGATCTACCTTCTCGTTGGCCTGATCATCGGCGCGTTGGCCGCGGCACTCCTCGCGCGCGCGCGCCTGCGCGCCCTGACCGCGGAGGCCGGCCGGGCTGCCGAGCTGGACCGCCAGGTCGTCCAGCTCACATCCGATCTCAAGCACGAGCGCGACCTGGCCTCCGACCGTCAGCGGATGTCCGATTCGTTCAAGGCCCTGAGCGCCGAGGCGCTTCAGGCCAGCATGTCGCACCTGACGGAGATGGCCCGCGCCCAGTTGAAGACGGCCCAGGCCGAGGCCCAGGGCGATCTGGATAAGCGCCAGCAGGCGGTGGAGCAGCTGGTGGCGCCGCTCAAGGAGCAGCTCGGGCGTGTCGACGCTCAGCTGCTCAGGCTTGACCAGGAGCGGCGCGAGTCCCGCGGCCGGCTGGAGGCGCAGCTCAAGACTCTCACCGAGACCGGCGACCGCCTCCGGACCGAGACGGGGGCGCTGGTCACCGCGCTGCGCAAGCCGAACACTCGCGGGCAGTGGGGGCAGATGCAGCTTCGCAACGTGGTCGAGCTCGCCGGGATGGTCCGCCACTGCGACTTTCTGGAGCAGGCCCAGTTCACCGGCGACGGCTCGACCCTGCGCCCTGATCTGGTGGTCCGGATGCCTGGCGGCAAGCACGTGGTCGTCGACGCCAAGGCGCCGCTTCAGGGAGTGCTTGACGCCTACGAGGCGCGCGACGAGCAGGAGCGTGAGGAGCATCTGCGCGGTCACGCGCGGCTGCTCCGCAAGCACGTCAAGTCATTGGCCGAGAAGGCCTACTGGGAGCAGCTGGACTCGGCTCCGGACTTCGTCGTCCTGTTCCTTCCCGGCGAGCACCTGTGCGGCACCGCGCTGGACGCGGATCCCACGTTGCTTGAGGACGCGATGGCCCAGCGGGTGCTGATCGCCACGCCCACCACGCTCCTGGCCATGCTGCGAGCCGTGGCCTATGGCTGGCAGCAGGAGCGGGTCGCTGAGTCGGCCCAGGCCATCTCCGAGCTCGGGCGGGAGCTCCACACCCGGCTGGTCAAACTCTCGTCGCTCATGGCCACGCTCGGCTCCAGGCTCAACAGCACCGTGCGCGCTTACAACGAGACGGTCGGCTCCTACGAGGCCAGGATCCTCCCCGCAGCCCGGCGGTTCGCCGACCACGGCGCGGTGGCCGCCGACACCGAGCTTCCCCAGATCGAGCAGGTCACGAGCAGCGCCCGTACGGTCGCGGTGGCCGAGCTTGAGGCCGCGGATGTCGAGGACCTGACGGCCCGCCGTCTGCGGGCCGCCGATCAGGGCTGACACGGCCTCAGCGGCCGGTTTCCCGTCGCTAAGCTCGCACCCATACCCCTCCGCACCGACACCTTCGAGCTCTCCGGACTACACCTGACCTCGGGAGAGGGTCGTCGGCTCGAGCTGTCGGTGCGCATCGCACCACTCGCTCTGGGGGGTGAGCAATACGTCGGCAAACCTGACGTCGTGCCCGCCGTCGTGGACGTCTCCCGAACCACCGGAGGCGGGTATGCCCTCCGGCTGCGGTTTCAGGCCATGCTGAGCGGCCCGTGCATGCGCTGCCTGGAGGCCGCCGAGCCCTCGTTTGACGTCGATGCCCGAGAGTTCTGGCAGCCCGGAGGTGACGACGAGCTGAGCTCCCCGTACCTGGAGAACGAGGTGCTTGACCTGGAGGCCTGGGCGCGGGACGCGCTGGCGCTCGCGCTGCCGGCGGTTCTGGTCTGCCGCCAGGACTGCGCGGGGCTCTGCCCGGTCTGCGGTGTCCGCCTGGACGGGGCCGGTCCTGACCACGTCCACGAACGGTCGTCCGACCCACGGTGGGCCAAGCTGAAAGAGCTGCGCTTCGATTAGGCCGCTCCGTCGGTCAGGCGGGTTCGGGCTCGTGATTGGCGGCGGTTACACTGGGCCCATGGCGGTCCCCAAGCAGAAGCAGTCACACGCCCGCACCTCGCAGCGTCGCGCCCAGCACAAGGTCAAGGCGCCGGGCTACAACGAGTGCCCTCAGTGCCACAGCCCGCGGCTACCCCATCGAGTGTGCCCCGTGTGCGGCAGCTACAGGGGACGCGAGATCTTCTCGCCGGACGCCCAGTCCCCCGGTTGATATCTGGTAGCGATGGTCACTGTCGCGGTGGATGCCGGCGGGGCAGATCGGGGGCCCCGCGAGGTGGCGCGAGGAGCCGCGCTGGCGGCTGAGCAGGGCATCCGTGTCCTTCTGTTCGGCCCTGCGGAGGACATCGGAGAGGTGGGTGAAGGGGTGGAGGTGGTCGATGCTCCCGTGTCGATCGCCAAGGCGCCTGACCCCGCGTTTGCGGTCAGAACCACCCCGGAGGCTTCGATCGTGCAGGCCGCCAAGGCGGTCTCAGACGGCCGGGCCCAGGCGCTGGTGTCCGGCGGGTCCACGGGGTCGGCACTGGCTGCGGCCCTGTTCAACCTTCGGCGAGACCGCGGGATCTACCGCCCCGCGCTGGCCCTCCCGCTTCCCATCCCGGGATCCACGCCCGTGCTCATGCTGGACGTGGGCGCGAACGTGACCTGCCGCCCCGAGCACATGATCCAGTTCGCGCACATGGGATCTGCGTTCGCCCAGGCCGTGCTGGGCATCTCCGAGCCTCGAGTGGCGCTGCTATCCAACGGCGAGGAGCCTGCCAAGGGCACCCCGGACCTGGTCAGCGTGCACGAGCAGCTGGCCGGCTCGGCGGGCGCCGGCCTGCGGTTCATCGGCAACATCGAAGGCACCCAGCTCCCGGAGGGCGTGACCGACGTGCTGGTCATGGACGGCTTCACCGGCAACATCACGCTGAAACTCACCGAGGGCGTGTCGCTGGCCACCCTCAGGGCCGTCCGGACGGCGGCCCTGAGCTCCTGGCGCGGCCGGCTGGGTGGCCTGCTGCTGTCCAAGGGCGTCCGTCAGCTCCGCGAGCACATCGATCCCGAGGCTCAGGGCGGCGCCTACATGCTCGGGCTGCGGCACGTGGGGGTGGTGGCGCACGGCCGCTTCTCCCAGCGCGGCTTCGCCCGGGCCATCGAGGTCGCCGCCCGCGGGGTGCAGGAGGATGTGATCGCCCGGACCAGGGCCGTCCTGTCAGCCGCTGGCGCGCTGCGGCCCTCCGCGATGCCGGACGCCGCGGCGGGCGAATCCACGTCCGAGACCGCGGCTACCGTGTCCAAGGAATGAAACGGGAGCAGATCTTCTCGCTGATCCGCGCCCACTTGGCCGATGAGCTGGAGGTGGACCCGGACGTGATCACAGAGTCGACGCGCTTCAGGGAGGACCTGGAGGCGGATTCGCTCGACCTCTACACGCTCGTCCAGGAGCTGGAGGACTCCTACGGGATCCAGATCTCCGATGAGCAAGCAGCCAACATCCTGACCGTGGGCCAAGCCGTCGACTTCGTCCTTGCCCATTCCGCGGTCGATGCGGCGGCAGCGGCCCAGGGCCCGGACGCCGAGTGAACGGCAGCCAGATGGCGCAGGAGCGGCCGCGGACTCTGCGCGCGGACTCCGTGGCTGCTCTGCGGGATCTGACGGCTGAGCTGCCCGAGGAAGTCGCGCTGCCGGTATTCACCCATGCCTCATGGACCGATCGGCGGTCGGACTCCTATGAGCGGCTGGCCTTCCTGGGCGACAGCGTTCTGGCCCTGGCCGTGAGCGCCCACCTCTACCCCCGGCTGGAGCGAGTCGGCGCAGGACGACTGACCAAGATCCGGGCTCAGGCTGTGTCAGGCCGCGCCTGCCGCGCCGTGGCCGAACGGATGGATATCCCGCAGCGGCTCCTGGAGGCCGCGCCGGAGCACGCCAGGTCCAGCGTGGAGGCGCTGGTCACGGCCGAGCGGGTCCTGGCCTCGGTCATCGAGGCCGTCATCGGTGCCTGCTTCATCGCCTTCGGCTACGAGCGCACCGCGGCAGCTGTCGTCGAGGCTTTCACGCCTGAGATCGACGACGCCCTGGAACGCTCGCTGGACTACAAGTCCGCCCTTCAGGAGCTCCTGGCTCGCCGCGGGGCCGTCGTCGCGTATGACGTGACCCAGGAGGAGGGCCCACCGCACGACAAGACCTTCTCGGTCAGCGCCAGGATCGAGGGGGAGGAGATCGGCCGGGGCCGGGGCAAGAGCAAGAAGGACGCCGAGCAGGAAGCGGCCCAGGCGGCGCTCGGGGCCCTGGAGCGGTGAGCGTGTACCTGCGATCGATAACCCTGAAGGGCTTCAAGTCGTTCCCGGAGCGCACCCGCCTGGAGTTCGGGCCCGGCGTGAGCGTGATCGTGGGGCCCAACGGATCTGGCAAGTCCAACGTGACCGACGCCGTTCTGTGGGCCCTGGGTGAGCAGTCGCCCGTGGCCGTTCGCGGCCAGGTCATGCAGGATGTGATCTTTGCCGGCGCCCCCGGGCGTCAGGCCAGCCGGGCCGCCGAGGTCGAGCTGGTGTTGGAGGACTCCGAGGGGCGTCTGGGTCTCGGCACGAGCGAGATCTCCGTCCTGCGACGGCTCGACCGCGGCGGGGAGGGCGAGTACCGCATGGCCGGCGCTCGGTGCCGCCTCGTCGATGTCGTCGAGCTGCTGTCGGACACGGGTCTGGGCAAGGAGATGCACTCGGTCATCTCCCAGGGGCGGGTGGAATCGATCATCACCTCCAAGCCGCGGGACCGACGCCTGCTTATCGAGGAGGCGGCGGGCCTGGGCAAGCACCGCAAGCGGCGTCGGCGAGCGCAGCTCAAGCTCGAGCGCACCCAGGACAACCTGGACCGCGCGCTGGATGTGGAGCGGGAGGCGCGCACCCGCCTGCGGCCGCTCAAGCGACAGGCCGAGGCAGCCGAGCTCCACGCCCGGCTCGAGCGTCAATCCCTCCAGGCCCGCTGGGAGCTGGCCCGTGACGATCTTCGCTCCCATCTGGAGGTCTCCGAACACGCCAGGACGCGGGCGGCCGCGAGCCGGGCCCGGCGCGAGCAGTTGGAGAGGGAGCTTGAGGCCGTGGCCCGGCGCCGCGAGGCCGCCGAGGAGGCCCTGGCAGCTCGCAGCGCGAAGCGCGATGAGCTCTCCCGACGCTGCTTCGCCGCCCAGTCGGCGGGCGAACGCGTCGCCTACCGAGCCGAGGCCGTGCGAGTCACCTCGTCCGCGATCGAGGCTCGTCTGGACCGAGCCGAGCAGCAGCTGGGCGCCGTAACCCAGTCGGCGCCCCAGGAGGCTGCGGACTCCGGCCAGGCCGCACGGATCGCCGCACTCCAGGACGAGCTGGCCGCGCTGGAGCGCGAGCGTGAGCAGGAGGCCGAGAAGGCGGTGGCCGAGCTGGAGGGCCAGCAGGCCGCTGTGCGGGCTCGGGTGCTTGAGCAGGATGGTGCTGTCGAGGCCGCCCAGCGGTCCCGGGCAGAGGCAGAGGAGCGCCTGGAGCGGGCGCGGGAGTCGGTCCGTGAGGCCCAGCGCGCGGTCGAGCGGGCCCGGCTGGAGGCCGTCCGGGTCGGTGGCGAGCTGGCGGCGGTCAACCAGTTCCTGCGCAGCCACGCCGCCGTGCCCGGCGGAGCCTCGCTGCTGGCCGACGAGCTGGAGGTGGACTCAGGTTTTGAGCTGGCGGTGGCCGCGGCTCTGGATGGCCGGCTGGGGGCTGCTGTGGTGGTCGACCTTGAGGCTGCCGGAGACCTTCTGGATCGCGCCGGCGCGGAGGGAGGCCGGGCGCTCGTCACCGATCTGGTGGCGCGAGCGGAAGCCCACGCCGCCGGTGCGCCGGGCCGAAGCCCGGCCGAGGGGGCAGAGCCGCTGGCGGAGCATGTGCGCGGTTCTGGCCAGGCGGCGGTCCTGGCCCGCGGGCTCCTTCGGGACACCTGGCTGGTCGGCACTCTGGATGCCGTGGACCCGGCGTTCCGGGGAACCGCCGTGACCTGTGACGGAAGGGTCCTCTCGACGTCTGCCGCCGAGCTCCGCCAGGCGCCCGCGGTGGGCGAGGAGCGGATCCTGGCCCAGCGAAACCTCCGTGAGCGGCTGATCGCCGAGAGTGAGTCGGCAGCCGGCGCGGAGCTGGCCGCGGGAGCCGGCGTTGAGAAGGCGGCCGCCGATCAGGCCGCGGCCCAGAACGAGCTTGAGGAGGCGATCGCCCTCCACCGCCGGGCGGTGAGCGCTCGCGATGAGATCCTGGAGGAGGGGCGGCGGATCGCAGCGCTCGTCGAGCGGCGGCGCTCCAGCGCGCACGAGGGGCCGGCTGAGGACCGGCGGCGGCGTCTGCTCGCCGAGCTGCGGGCCGAGCAGGACTCGCTGGCTCGCCTGGAGCAGGAACGCGCCCAGCGCCTGTCGCACATCGACAGGCTCCAGGGGATGATCGAGGCCGGGACCGCGCTGCTGCCCCAGGTGCTCGGCCTCCTGAATGCGCTCGAGGGAATGGGCCAGGCGATCGCAGCTCAGAGGGAGGTGTTTGAGCAGGCGCTGGCCGCCGATCAGGAGGCCGGAGAGCACGTGGCCGCCGAGCTTCGGGCATGTGCCGGGGAGGAGGCGCCGCTCCAGACCCAGCTGCATAAGGTCAGCGAGGAGCTGACCGACGCCGAGGTTGCCCTCCAGCGGGCCCGCGACCGGACCGAGGAGGCCGAGCGCGAGCTGGGCCAGCTGGCCACGCAACTTGGCCTGGAGCCCGGTCCGGCCGAGGGGGAGCTCTCACCCGAGGAGCGAGAAACGCTCCACAGCCGCCTGGAGCGCCTGACCCGTCGGCGGGAGCAGCTCGGGCCGGTCAATCCGCTGGCCGGGCAGGAATACGAGGAGGCCGTGGCTCACGTCGAGGAGCTGGAGCACCAGCGCGTCGATCTGGAGACGGCGCTGCGGGAGCTTGAGAAGCTGATCTCCGACACTGACCGCCAGATCCGGGAGACCTTTGAGCAGACCTTCCAGGCCGCCGCCGAGAACTTCCAACACGTCGTGGCCCAGCTCTTCCCGGGCGGCCGGGGCCGGCTCCGGTTGGTCTCCGAGCGCGAGGGTCCCGCCCGGGTGCTGGGCGGCCAGGCCGCCGAGACTGATGGGAGCGAGGGCGTGGCCGAGGAGGAGGAGGGTCTTCAGGAAGCGCCGGAGGAGGATCTCCAGGGGGTGGAGATCGAGATCAATCCCGCCGGGAAGGACATGCGTCGGCTGTCGCTGCTCTCCGGCGGGGAGAAGTCGCTCACCGCGCTGGCCTTCCTGTTCGCGGTGTTCCTGGCCCGTCCCTGTCCGTTCTACATCCTGGACGAGGTCGAGGCCGCCCTGGACGACATCAACATCGACCGCTTCCTGGGCCTGCTTCGGGCGTATTCCCAGCGGGCGCAGTTCATCGTGGTCACTCACCAGCGCCGGACGATGGAGGCCGCCGACTCCCTGTACGGCGTCTCCATGGGTGGCGACGGTCTCTCGAAGGTGATCTCGCGCCGGCTCCCCGGCGAGGCCGAGTCATCTGGGGCGGATGCCTCTGAGGCCGCGGCTCCGTCATCTGGCGTGGATGCCTCTGAGGCCGCGGCTCCGGACCCGCCCGGCCCGTCGGCCGAGGCCGCCGCCTAACCTCCGCTCGCCTGATTGACGCCGTGGTGGGCTGCGCACTACGATCGCGGCTGTTTCATCCACCGGGTCGAAGGGACGTGATCAATGCCGCTGTTCGGAGGACGTAAGCGGAAACAGCGACTCCAGGAAGCTGGCGTCAACGCACCTGCTCAGGTCGTGCAGGTCAGAGATACGGGAATGACCATCAACGACAACCCACGCGTGGCCCTCACGCTGCAGGTGAATCCGACCGACGGCTCACCGCCATTTCAGACGAGCACGAAGGTGACGGTTTCGCGGGTCGCGATCCCTCGCGCCGGCGATTCGTTTGTCGTGCGTTACGACCCGGAGGATCACGACAACTTCGCCATCGGCGAAGCGGCTGGCGGCGGTCAGGCGGGCCCGCCGATCGAAGATATCGATGCCGGCACGATCGCCTCCGCCGTCGCCGCCGACAGCTCCGCCGTGCAGCGGGGCTCCGCGGCCGAGCTGCTGGCCAACGGGAAGCGCATGACCGCGGTCGTGCGCGAGTACTCGGACACCGGCAAGACGGTGGGGGATACGGCGCCTGACAAGCCGGATCCCATGGACCCAATCTACGTGTTCAAGATCGAGATCCCGCTGGAGCTCGGCAGCCCGATCGAAGCCATGTTCCTGCACCGAGTTCCCCTGGACAAGGTGAGTCAGCTGAACATCGGAGAGCGCCTGAACGTGGCGGTCAACCCGGCCAACCCGACCCGCGAGGTGGCGATCGACTGGGCGACCTCGCCTGTCATGTGATCGGCTGACCGCGCGGCCGGAGCCGCGAGCTCCTCAGTCGCCTTACGGCCTTCGCCACAGAGGCAGGGCGACCGACGTGTACGTCCGTCCTGCCCCCCGCAGCACGATGTGCGGGTGATAACGGCCGCTGGATGAGCGCAACCTCCGACCCAACCGCCATACCGCCAGGTTCTCGAATGACGCGGTGGAGATTTCCAAGCTCAGTGGCTGGAGCAAGGTGAGGCCGCTGGCGGTGATCACGTCCCGGTCAAGGGTTTCCTGGCTGAACACCTCCGGCCTTCCGAGTCTGCCCCCGGAGAACCTGCTCAGGGCGGCCTCCAGGGCGCGCCGTCGGCGCGTCGGAGGCCGCAGCTCGAGTTCCGTCACCACATAGGCAACGCCGGTCGGCGCCAGCACCCGCCCGATCTCCGCCGCGGCGCGGCGGATGTCCGAGGGTGAGCCGAAATGCTCGATTGACGACAGCGAGAAGACCGCGTCGAAGCTGGCGTCGGGAAACCGTAAGTCGCGTGCGTCCATGGAGCACGTCTCCAGGCCGTCGAGCGTCACCTCTGGATACGGCGACAGTGCGGCCGGATCGCTGAGCATGGTGGAGTGGACGGAGGACCACCTCCCCTGGCCATAGCGATCGACCGCGACCATCCGCTGGACCCGGGGCGCGAGCCAGAACACGATCGCCTCAGCCCCCGCACCCACCGAGAGCACTCGAGAGTGCCCATCCAGCACGCCCCAGTCTTCCAGCAGCAGCGAGAGCATCGTGAACTCCCAGGTCTTGCGATCCAGCTGCCATGAGAGGTCCAGGTCCGGGCGGATCGTCGCCGCACGCTGGCCGAACTCTGGATCCGCAAAGTCCTCGATGTCACACAGCTTGGCGTAGTGACGACCCAGCCGTGGCCCTGGATTCACCCGACCGTGGCTCACACCAATATGAGATCAGACGGTCATTGCTAGGGTCGCCGAGCCGATGGCCCGCGACTGGCAGGACCTCTTCATCCTGGACGGCGCAGAACGCGCTCCGCAGCCCACCGAGACCGGCGATGCCTCTGACGCGGACACCAGGGGCGGACGGTTCCGCCGCCTGCGGGACAGCCTGCGCCGGACCAGGCAGGCCCTGCAGAGCGAGATCCAGGCCACGCTGTTTGACGAGACTCTGACCGAGGAGACCTGGGAACGGCTGGAGGAGGCCCTGATCTACGCCGATGTGGGGGCGGCCACGACCGCCAAGGTGGTCCAAGCGCTCGAACAGGAGGCCACGGCCGGCGGTCTGACCGGCGGCGAGGCGCTGGCCGCGCGGCTCACGGAGCTTCTTGCCGAGATCGCTCGCACCGGCCAGGAGCGCATCGACCTGCGTCCCCAGCCCACCGTGATCCTGGTGGCCGGGGTCAACGGGACCGGAAAGACCACCAGCGTGGGCAAGCTCGCCTGGCACGTGGCTCGGGAGGGCGGCTCCTCGGTGGTCCTGGCCGCGGCGGATACGTTCCGCGCCGCGGGTGTCGAGCAGCTCGAGGTGTGGGCGCAGCGGGCCGGCGCGGAGTTCGTCAAGGGCCCGGCCAACGCCGATCCGGGCTCCGTGGCCTACGACGCCGTCGCGGTGGCCCGGCGGCAGAACGCGGGTGTGGTCATCATCGACACCGCCGGGCGGCTGCATACCCAGGACGACCTCATGGCCGAGCTGGAGAAGGTGCGCCGGGTGATCGGCAAACAGATCCCCGAGGCGCCCCACGAGACTCTCCTCACCGTCGATGCCACGACGGGCCAGAACGGGCTGCGTCAGGCCAAGTTGTTCTCCGAGGCCGTGGGGGTGGACGGCCTGATCCTGACCAAGCTCGATGGCACAGCCAAGGGCGGGATCGCTCTGGCCATCGCGTCTGAGCTGGGGATCCCGGTCAAGCTCATCGGCGTGGGGGAGCAGCTTGAGGACCTGCGGCCGTTTGACGCCGAGGAGTATGCGCGGGCACTCGTGATGTGAGGCCGGGCGCTCGCTAGCCTCACCTGGTCATGTTCGATGCTCTGGCTGAGAAGCTTCAGGCGACCCTGGCTGATGTGCGGGGGCGGGGGACGCTGACCGAGGAGGACATCTCGGCCACCATGCGTGAGATCCGCCTGGCGCTGCTCGAGGCCGATGTCAACTTCAAGGTCGTAAAGAGCTTCACCTCCACGTTGCGCGAACGGGCGCTGGGCGCCGACATCGTCGGTCAGCTCAACCCCGGCCAGCAGGTGGTCAAGATCGTCTCCGACGAGCTGACCGAGCTGATGGGTGGCGCCGCCAGGGACGTCGCGTTCTCGCCCCGTCCGCCCACGATCATTCTCATGGCCGGGCTTCAGGGGTCAGGTAAGACCACGGCCACGGGAAAGCTGGCCCGGTACCTCCGTGAGCACGGATCGTCGGTGGCCGTCGCGGCCTGCGACGTGTACCGCCCGGCGGCCGTCGATCAGCTCGTCAAGGTGGGCCACCAGGCCCACGTCGATGTCTATGAGCAGGGCACTGATCAGGACCCTGTGAAGATCGCCGCCTGGGCCAGGGATCGGGCCCAGAGCGAGGGCAAGGACGTGCTGATCATCGACACCAGTGGTCGTCTGCACGTGGACCAGGAGCTCATGACCGAGCTGGCCAACATCAAGAAGGCGGTTCGGCCACACGAGATCCTGCTTGTGGTCGACGCCATGACAGGTCAGGACGCCGTCAACGTGGCCGAGCAATTTGCCGAGACCGTCGACTTCGATGGCGTGGTGATGACAAAGCTGGACGGCGATGCCCGGGGCGGCGCGGCTCTGTCGGTCAAGGCGGTGACCGGAAAGCCAATCCTGTTCGCGTCCACGGGGGAGAAGCTTGATCAGTTCGAGCGCTTCCACCCTGACCGGATGGCCCAGCGGATCCTGGGCATGGGCGACGTGATGACGCTGATCGAGAAGGCGCAGGGCGCCTACGACGAGACTGAGGCCGCGGAGCTGGAGCGCAAGTTGCGCAAGCAGGAGTTCGGGCTGGACGACTTCCTGGACCAGCTCCGCCAGGTCAGGCGCCTCGGACCGCTGCAATCGCTGCTGTCCATGATCCCCGGCATGGGCAAGGAGCTACGGGGTGTGAAGGTCGACGAGCGCGAGTTTGACCGCCTGCAGGCCATCATCCTGTCCATGACGCCCGAGGAGCGCCGGCACCCGGAGCTCATCAAGGGCTCGCGGCGGCTTCGGATCGCCCGCGGCTCGGGATCCAACGTCCAGGCGGTCAAGGCGCTCATCAAGCAGTTCGAGCAGATGCGCAAGGTCATGGCGCAGCTCTCGCAGGGCCGGATGCCTGACCTGGGCGCGCTCATGCGTCAGGGCCGGTAGGCCCGCGCGGCAGCTCCGCCGCCCTCCCAAGCCCGCTAACCTCGTGCTCCATGGCGGTAAGACTGCGATTGACGCGTGTTGGCTCTCACAAGAACCCCATTTGGCGGGTGGTTGTGGCCGACCAGCGCTCCAAGCGTGACGGGCGGGTCATCGAGACCGTCGGCCAGTACAACGCGCAGACCAATCCCTCCACGATCGTGCTGGACGAGGAGCGCATCCGGAGCTGGCTGGCCCGCGGGGCACAGCCCTCCCAGACGGTTCGCAAGCTGCTTCGCACGCAGGGGATCTCGCCGCCCGGCACCACATGAGGGACCTGCTCGAGTACCTGGCCCGGGGGCTGGTCGAGCGTCCTGACGAGGTCCAGGTCAACGAGGTGCAGGAAGACGGCGCGACGGTGCTCGAGCTGTCGGTGGGCGAGGACGACTACGGAAACGTGATCGGGCGGGGCGGGCGAACGGCGGCGGCGTTGCGGAACGTGGTCAAGAGCGGCGGCGCCAGGCAGGGACAGCGCGTGTTCCTGGACATAGTCGACGGTTGATGGCCGACGGCTGGTTGCGGGCCGGCCGAGTAGGACGCCCGCACGGTTTGGACGGGAGCTTCCATGTCGCCCAGGCCACGCCGCGGCTGCTTGAGATGGGCATGCCGGTGATGATCAATTCGCAGTTAAGGCGGATCGTCCGCCGCGCGGGTCAGGACGCTCGTCCCATCATCGCCCTGGAGGGCTGCCACGACCGAACAGCCGCAGAGGCCCTCCAGGGCCAGGAGCTGCTCGTGGCCCGTGCGGGAGCACCGACCCTCCCCGAGGACGAGTGGTGGGCCGATGACCTGGAGGGGTGCACCGTGCGAGACCGGGAGCGAGTCGTGGGCCGAGTGGCCCGGCTCATGGGGTTCCCCTCGGTTGACGTCCTGGAGGTGGCGCGGGCCGAGGGCGGCGACCCCCTGCTTGTCCCGCTGGTGAGCGAGGCTGTCCGTGCGGTGGACGTGGAGCGGCGGGAGATCGACGTCGACCTGCGCTTCCTGGGGCAGGAGTAGCGGAGTCCGTCGCCCGGGGGCGCGTTGGCCTCGCCGCCGCGGGGCGCGCTGCCTCCGCCGCCCGCGCGCGCTGCCTCCGCCCCCGCGGGCGCGCGCTGCCTCCGCCGCCCCAAGTACGCTCGGGCGCTAGCCGTGGAGATCGACATCTTCACCCTATTCCCGCAGGCCTTCACCTGGTTCGAGGCCCAGCGGCACGTGGCCACCGCGCTGGCCCACGGACACCGCCTGAACTACGTCAACTACCGCGATCACACACCGCTGAAGGCCGGCCAGGTCGATGACACACCGTTCGGGGGCGGAGCGGGGATGGTCCTGAGGGTGGACGTCGTGGAGGCGGCGCTCCGCGCCCGGTACGGATCGGATCCGGTCCAGCTCCGGGGCGAGCGCAGGATCGTCGCCATGACGCCCGGAGGCCGCGTCCTGGACGACGAGCTCGTCGACGAGCTGGCCCGCGAGGCGTCACTGACGCTGCTGGCCGGCCGTTATGAGGGGTTTGACCAGCGTGTTCTGGACCACTTCGCCACCGAGGAGCTCTCGATCGGGCGCTACGTCCTGGCCGGCGGCGAGATCCCGGCCATGGTGGTGTGCGACGCGGTGGTGCGCAAGCTGCCCGGAGCCCTGGGAGATGAGACCTCGGCCATCGAGGAATCGTTCAGCCAGGCCCTGGAGGGCGGGCCTGAGTACCCCCACTACACCCGGCCCGCCGAGCACCGAGGCTGGCGGGTACCGGAGGTGCTGCTGTCAGGGCACCACGCACGGATCCGGGAGTGGCGCCTGGAGCAGAGCCGCACCCGGGCCCAGGCCGAGCCGGAGTGATCCGGCCCGGCGGAGCGGCGATCCCCACCGATCAGCCACGCCCAGACCGTCCGCTACCATGATGATCCCCGCGGGCCGGGCACCCGCATCCGCCCTGCCCGATTAGCAGAATCGTCGGCGCCTGTCGGCTGCCGGCCGAAGCCCAATGAGCACCCTGATTGACAGTCTTGAGAGCGCTCAGCTCCGTCGCGCGCCGGCCTTCGATGCCGGCGACCGGGTGCGAGTGCACTTCCAGGTTGTCGAGGGCACCAGGCGGCGTACCCAGGTCTACGAGGGCGTGGTCATCAAGCGTCAGGGTCACGGCGTGCGCGAGACGTTCACCGTCCGCAAGCAGTCGTTCGGGGTGGGAGTCGAGCGGACATTTCCCCTCCACTCCCCGAAGATCGAGCGGATAGAGGTGGCGGGGCGGGGCGACGTCAGGCGGGCCAAGCTCTACTACCTGCGCGGACGCGTTGGCAAGCGGGCGCGGGTGCGTGAGCGCCGAGACGTCACCCCGGAGCAGGCCATGGATCGAGACCTTGTGAATCTGGCCGCGGAGCCGGAGGAGCCGGCCGTGGACAGCGAGACCGGGCCGGAGGAGCAGGCGCCGGCCGACGGCGCTGAAGTAGCTGACGAGGCCGCTGCAGAGCCTGCTGACGCCGAGGCTGTTGCTGAGCCTCCGGAGGCCGATTCTGCTGCTGAGCCGGAGGCCGAGGCTCCGGCCCCCGTGGAGGAGTCGAGCGCCGAGGCCACCGAAGAGGAGCCGGCGCCGAGCGCCGAGGCCGACACCGCTGAGAAACCGAGCGCTGAGGCCGAGGCTCCGGAGACTCCCGACAGTTGATCCGTCGATCTGCGACCAAAGAGAAGAAGTCCGCGGCGAAGTCGGTGATCGAGCTTCTGATCACTGTGGGCGTGGCCGTGGGGCTGGCTCTGCTGATTCAAGCTTTCATCGTCAAGCCGTACAAGATCCCCAGCCCGTCGATGGTTCCCACGCTCGACGTTGGACAGCGCGTCCTCGCGAATCGGCTGATCAACCATCCGAGCATCGGCGACATCGTGGTGTTCCATCCGCCGGCGGGCGCCGACCCGGCGAGTCCGACGTGCGGGAATCGGAATCAGGGCGCGGGTCACCTGAAGGCCTGTGACACGCCCACTGCACGGCAGTCCGACCAGACATTCATCAAGCGAGTCGTGGCCGGCCCTGGAGACTTCCTCAAGATCATCGATGGGCATGCCTACCGCAACGGGGTGCGCGAGAAGGACTCCTACACGTTGAAGTGCGGCGGAGGTCCTTCTTGCAATTTCCCCAATCCGATCAGGATTCCGCCCGGTGATTACTTCATGATGGGCGACAACCGTGGAGCCTCCGACGACAGCCGTTTCTGGGGCCCGGTCCCCGACAAATGGGTCATCGGCGTTGCCTTCTTCACCTACTGGCCCCCCGACCGGATCGGTTTCCTCTGAGGACACCTCCTCGGCCAGGCCGGTAGGCAAGCAGCGGAGGACTCGCCGCCGCCGGACCGCCGCCAGCAGGCTGTTCAAGTTTGATCGGGACCTTGGGGTGCGCTACGTGGCCGGAGCCGACGAAGCCGGCCGCGGATCGCTGGCCGGACCCCTGGTCGCGGCCGCAGTCCTGTTTGACTTCGAGCGCCTCAGGCTGGGACATGTCCGGGCGCTGTCCGGCCTGAACGACTCAAAGCAACAGACGCCCGAGCGCCGCGCCGAGCTCTTCCCGGTGATCCTGCGCGTGGCGGCCCGAGTGGCGATCGTGTCCCGGTGCGCCCCCGGCATCGACGCCCGTGGCCTCCACGTCACCAACCTGGCCGCCCTCCGCGATGCCCTTCGGCAGGTGGCGTGTCCGGGTTGTATCTGCCTGAGCGACGGCTTCCCGGTGGCCGCGCTGGACCAGGACCAGATGGCGGTCATCGGCGGTGACGCGAAGAGCGCGGCAATCGCCGCCGCCTCAGTGATCGCCAAGGAGACTCGCGACCGCTACATGCGCCGCGCCGACGTGGTCCACCCAGGCTGGGAGTTCGCCGCCCACGTGGGCTACGCCACCCCCGAGCACCGCGAGGCGATCGAACGCCTCGGTGTCTCCCCCCTGCACCGCCGCTCGTTCCAGTCGGCGGCGTACCAGCAGCTGGCGCTCGGGTAGGGGTGGCAGCCGCGGGGCGCGGTGGGCGCCGCCGTTGGCCCGGCGCGCGGTGGGCGGTCTCACGTCGCGCGCCGCCGTTGGCCCCGGCGCGCCTTGAGCGGGACCGGCCACCCCCACATCATGTTCATTTCGTAACACTCGATCACGCCGGGGCATCGAGGGTTACGAAAGGTGCATATATGACCCCTTTCGTAGCGTTCGACGGCCGCGCTGAACGACTGTTACGAAGGGAACACCGAGCGGGCGCTGCCAACCCGCTCGCCCATGCCACCGCAGCGGCCCATGCCACCGCAGCGGCAC
>JBJMLC010000130.1:0-27158 GCA_045805485.1 Solirubrobacteraceae bacterium
CCACGACCTGCGAGTCGGTGGAGACCGGCTCCTCGGACGGCAACACCGCCAATTTCTGGATGGCGGATGTGGTGTCCAACCAGGACGTGGCCTCGGGCAACGGGCAGTCGGTGACCGCCACCGGGAGCCTGAAGATGAACGACCTGAGCAGCAATCAGGACGCATGCAAGAACGCAAACCTGCTGCTCAATTTCACCAGCTAACGAAGACCACCTGACCAGGAAAAGAGATAGGAGATCTCGATGCATTTCATGACGAAAAAGCGCCTCCTGGCCGGCCTGAGCGCTATCGGCGCCTTGGCGCTGGCCGGGGTGGCGATCGCGTATTTCACGACGTCGGGCTCGGGGACGGGCACGGGGTCGGTTGGCACCAGCTCCGCCCTGACCCTTCATGGTTCGACGGGCGGCGCGGTCTACCCGGGGACGACGACCACGGTCTCGTTCACGGCGGACAACCCCTCGCCGGGCAAGCAGCAGGTCGGGACCATTCACCTGGGCTCGATCGTGGCCTGTGATCAGGCCTTCTCGGGCGGTACGTGCGCCAGCGGCCACGAGGTCACCGGCTGCGAGTCGGTCGAGACCGGCTCCTCGGACGGCAACACCGCCAACTTCTGGATGGCGGATGTGGTGTCCAACCAGGAGGTGGCCTCGGGCAACGGGCAGTCGGTGACTGCCACCGGGAGCCTGAAGATGAACGACCTGAGCAGCAATCAGGACGCGTGCAAGAACGTCAATCTCCTGCTCAACTTCACGAGCTAGGAGGCGGCAACGGAGACCAGAGCGGGCCACATGACAGTCATGTGGCCCGCTGGCGTGCGGGCCGCCCTGGATAGCTCGCTGGCGCGTCACACCGGGTGGCGCCATGGCTACGGATAGCCGCTTAGGAGGAAACAACGCGAACGTAAGAAGAGACCGAAATGAGCAACGAGCGACTAATGGGATTCGCCAGGGCGGCCACGAGAAGCGCGCCCGTGCTCATCTTCGGTCTGATGGCCGCCGCGGCGCTGGCCTACACCGTGCACTGGCACCAGACGAACACCCGCCGTCACGGCAAGGCCCCCTTCGATCTGGTGGCCCGGCCGGCGAGCAAGACCGTGACCGCCGGCTCGGTGGCTCGCTACCGGATCTCGATCCACCGCGGCCGCTATCGCGGTCGCATCAAGCTGACCGTCGTCAAGTCACACCAGTCCCACCGCACCAATTACTCGCATCTGAGGCGGATCGGGCTCAAGGTCAAAGGACAGCGGGCCACGCTGAGCGTGAGGACCACCGCTCTGGATCGTCCCGGCCGGTATGTGGTCCAGGTACAGGCAGTGGGTGGCCGCTACCACGGCCTCCTCATCCTCCAGCTGAAGATAAAGGCCCGCAAGCCCGCATCCTTCAAGATCTCCGGCAACTTCGGGCAGCTCTGGCCGGGGACGTCGCGGGCGGTCAATCTGATCCTGACGAATCCCAACGGTCAGGGCATATCGGTCAAGCGTCTGGTTCTGACCGTGAAGAGCATCAGGGCTCCGCGGGCCACCGGCGCGCTGCCCTGCTCGGCGGCCGACTTCTCGGTCAGACAGTTCACCGGCATCTATCCCCTGAAGCTCCCGGCACACGCCACGCGGCGACTGTCGGACCTGAGAATCGCGGCGGCCAAGCAGCCGCAGGTCACGATGCTCAATCGCCCGGTCAACCAGAACGGGTGCCAGGGTGCCACGATCACGCTTACCTACAGCGGGACGGCGACTAGCCCATGAGGCGGGCGTTCAAAGCCGGCCGGGCCCCGTTCGCGACCTTCCTGGTGGTCGCGATTGCGCTTGTCAGCGCCGCCCTGGCCTATTTCACGACCAGCGGATCCGGAAACGTCGCCGGGAACGTGGCCACGCTCAGCGCTCCAGCCAGTCCGGCGGCCAGCGCCTCGGGAACCACGGCCACCATCACCTGGAACGCCTCCACGATCGGCGGGACGGTGGCGGCCAGCAGCTATGCCGTGGAGCGCTACAGCTCAGGCGGAAGCGATCTGGGCGCGGCCTCGTGCAGCCCCGTTTCCTCCAGCAGTGGGTCTCCCAATGCCTTCGGGAGCTTCACGTGCTCAGACTCACCGGGAGGCGGCACGTACAAGTACAAGATCACCGCCACGTATCACACGTCGTGGACCGCGACCACCGGCTTTACGAGCGCCGTCCTGGTCCAATACGGAACCTCCATCACGGCTGGCGCGCCCGCCTCCGCCTCGACCAACGTGGCCATCTCGGCCAGCTCCATCACCGCCACTCTGTCCGGGGGCGGGTCCACCCCGAGCGGCACTATCACCTACAAGGTCTTCGGCCCACAGGCCAGCGCGCCGAGCACCTGCACAAGCGGTGGCACGACGGTGGGCACGTCCACCGTCTCTGGCAACGGCAGCTACAACTCCAGCGCCAGCTACACGCCCGCCAGCGCCGGCACATACTGGTGGTACGCCAGCTACGGCGGCGACACGAACAACACCTCCTCGGTGAGCACGTGCGGCGGTGGCATGACCTCCACTGTGGTCAAGAACGCCACCACCACCACGGCCTCGGCTCCCTCCACCGGAACCGCCGGAACGACGATCACCGCGAGCTCCGTCAGCTCCACCCTCTCCGGGGCCACCTCCGGGGCGACGGGCACGATCACGTACACGGTGTTCGGTCCCCAGGCCAGCGCACCCTCAACGTGCACCAGCGGTGGAACGACCGTGGGCACGGCCACCGTGTCTGGCAACGCTACGTACAACCCAAGTGCCAGCTACACGCCCGCCCACGTGGGCACGTACTGGTGGTACGCCAGCTATAACGGCGACTCCAGCAACAGCGCATCGAACAGCACATGTGGCGGCGGGATGACGTCGACCGTGGTGGCCAAGACGAGCCCCACGATGACCGCCGCAGCCCCCTCCACGGACGCAACCGGGACGGCCATCGGGACGGGCTCGCTGAGCTCCGCGCTCTCAGCCGCCACCAGTGGCGCCACCGGCACGATCACGTTCACGGTGTTCGGGCCCCAGGCCAGCGCGCCGACCACGTGCACGAGCGGCGGTACCACGGTGGGCACCGCGACCGTCTCAGGCAGCGGCACGTACAACCCCTCAGCCGGCTACACGCCGTCCACGGCCGGGACCTACTGGTGGTACGCGAGCTACAACGGCGACTCCGACAACAACTCCTCCGCGAGCACCTGCGGCGGCGGGATGACATCCACGGTGGTCAAGAACACGACCACATCGAGCACGTCCGGTCCGGCCACGGACACCTCCGGCACCGCCATCTCCACGAGCTCCATCAACGGCACGCTCTCAGGTGGCACGGCCGGCGCCTCCGGCACGGTCACGTTCAAGGTCTTTGGCCCGCAGTCCAGCGCGCCCACCGACTGCAGCGGCGGCACGACCGTCGGCACCTCGACCGTCTCCGGCAACGGCACCTACCACCCCAGCGCCGGCTTCACCCCGTCGAGCGGTGGGACCTACTACTGGTATGTCAGCTACAACGGCGACGGCAGCAACAGCTCTTCGACCAGCACATGCGGGTCGGGCATGGCGTCCACGTACGTCTACAGCGTGAGCTCGGCGGCCAGCGGCACCCTCAATACGGCCGCCAGCACCAGCGTCACCAGCTCAAGCTTCACGGTCCAGCCCAGCACCACCTACCTCCTGCTCGTTTTCCGCTCCTCGTCGGCTGGCGACGGTGTGAGCTCGGTCTCGAGCAGCGGTCTGAGCCCCTCCCTCAGCCTGGGCTCGTTCACCTCCATCACGTCACAGAACTTCACGGGCAACAACTATCAGTGGGCCTACTGGATCACAACGTCTGCCAGCGCCAGCGGCACGGGCACGATCACGGTCAATTTCAACAACACCCTGCCCTCCGGGGCAATCTCGATCGTCGACCTGGTCCAGGTGGGCGGCGTCAGCGCCACCAATCCGGTCCTCAGCGGCAACGTTGCGCTGACCAACGGGACCGGAACCACCGGCGTGACGGCCAACCTGACCTACGCGCCGGGTTCGAGTGACTCGAGCCTGGTCTTCCTGTCTGGCGACAACAAGCTGTTGGCGAGCGCGCCCACGGCCACGCCCGCAATGACCAACGCCTACTACTTCCAGAGCGGCGCTGGAAGCTCCGGCGTCTACTCGGTCACGCCAGGCAATCAGAACGAGTCATTCTCCACCCTCGTCACCAGCCAGAACTGGGGATCGGTCGCGCTGGAGCTCAGGCGAGACGCGTCGGTCAACAGCCCCAGCCTCACGGCAGGGGCTCCCTCCACCGGCACCGCCGGGAGCGCGATTGCCGCCGGATCGCTCAGCGGCACCCTGTCCGGCGCCGCCAGCGGCGCCACGAATGGCATCACGTTCAAGGTCTTCGGCCCGCAGGCCAGCGCGCCCACCACGTGCACCAGCGGCGGGACCGCCGTGGGATCGGCCGTCACCGTGTCGGGTAACAGCACGTACAACCCGTCGGCTGGGTACACGCCGACGCAGGCCGGAACGTACTGGTGGTACATCGACTACAGCGGCGATCAGAACAACGTCCACACCACGAGCACGTGCGGTTCCGGCATGACCTCCACCGTGGTCTCGGCGGCCACCACGACCACGACCGCCTCCGGTCCGGCCACCGGAGTCAGCGGCACGGCTATCTCCGCCAGCGCCATCACCTCCAGCCTCGCAGGCGGCAGCAGCCCCACCGGGACGATCACCTACAAGGTGTTCGGCCCGCAGGCCAGCGCCCCCAGCACCTGCACCAGCGGCGGAACAACCGTGGGCACCTCCAACGTGTCGGGCAACGGGAGCTATAGCTCGAGCGCGAGCTACACGCCGTCATCGGCAGGCGTGTACTGGTGGTATGCCAGCTACGGCGGGGACTCCAGCAATAACTCCTCGGCCAGCACGTGCGGCTCGAGCATGGCCTCCACCACCGTCTACAGCGCGAGCTCGGTGGCCAGCGTGACCGACACCGCTGCCGCCAACAACAGCACCACGTCCAGCTTCGCCGTCCAGCCGAGCACCACGTACCTGCTGCTCGTCTTCCGCCACTCCACGGCCGGCGACGGCATCTCCTCCATCAGCTCCACGGGACTCAGCCCCGGTCTGAACACGGCCTCCTTCACGCCCATCGCCTCGCAGAACTACAACACCTCGGACTACCAGTGGGCCTACTGGGTCACGACATCCTCCGGCGCCAGCGGTACGGGCACGCTGACCGTCAACTTCACGAACACACTGGGATCTAGCCAGGCCACGATCATCGACCTGATCGCGCTGGGTGGCAACAGCACGAGCAATCCGGTCGTGGTGGGGAACTTCTCGACGACCAGCGGCAGCGGCACCGCCGCCACGGCCAACCTCCCCTATTCGCCGGGCTCCAATGACTCAAGCCTGGTCTTCCTGAGCGACAACAAGGGTCTGGGCGCCAGCGCGCCGGCGGCCAGCCCGGCGATGACGAACATCTTCTACTCGCAGCAGACCCCGGGCTCGATGAGCAACTACACGGTCACCCCGGGCAGCCAGAACGAGTCGTTCACGATCACGAGCTCGCCCTGGGGCGCCATCGCCATGGAGATCAGGCGGACAGGTTCGGCCAATACCACGACCACCACCGCGAGCGCGCCGGCCAGCGGGACGGCGGGCACCGCGATCTCGGCCAGCTTGCTCAGCTCCGCGCTGTCCGGGGCCACCAGCGGTGCCGGCAACGGCATGACCCTCACCGTCTTCGGCCCGCAGGCCAGCGCTCCCTCCACGTGCACCAGCGGCGGGACCGCGGTGGGGTCAACGGTCACCGTGTCGGGTAACGGCACGTACAACCCATCGGCTGGGTACACCCCCTCCCAGGCCGGTACGTACTGGTGGTATGCCAGCTACAGCGGTGACGCCGACAACCTGGCCTCGGCCAGCACCTGTGGCTCGGGCATGGCCTCCACCGTCGTGGGCACGGCGACGACGGCGACGACCGCGTCCGCTCCGGCATCCGTGATGAGCGGTACGGCCATCCCCGCCAGCTCCATCAGCTCCACGCTATCCGGCGGCGTGACCAGCCCCAGCGGGACGATCACGTACAAGGTGTTCGGCCCGCAGGCCAGCGCTCCCAGCACCTGCACCAGCGGTGGTACGACCGTCGGCACGGCCACCGTGTCCGGCAACGGCACGTACAACTCCAGCGCCGCCTACACGCCCTCAAGCGCCGGAACGTACTGGTGGTACGCCAGCTACGGCGGCGACTCCAACAACTCGGCCTCCAACAGCACATGCGGCTCAGGCATGGCGGCCACCTACGCCTACAGCGCGACCTCCGTGGCCAGCGTGACCGATACCGCTCTGGCCAACAACTCCACCACGTCGAGCTTCACAGTCCAGCCGAGCACCACGTACCTGCTGCTCGTCTACCGCAGCAAGTCCGGTGCCGGCGACAGCCTCACCTCGCTGTCTTCGAGCGGCCTGAGCCCGGCGCTGAACCTATCCTCGTTCACCTCGGTCACCTCGCAGAGCTTCAACAGCAAGGACTACGAGTGGGCGTACTGGATCACGACCGCCAGCAACGCCAGCGGCACCGGGACGCTCACGCTGAACTTCAACAACACGCTGCTCTCAGGCCAGGCCACGATTATCGACCTGGTCCAGCTCGGCGGCGTCAGCCCCACGGCCCCGGTCGTGACCAGCAACGAGATCACGAGCACAGCCAACTCCGGCGCCGCGACGGCGAACCTACCCAGCGCACCGAGCTCAGGCGACCTCGGACTGGTGCTCCTGGGCTCTGAGAAGGGCCAGGGCACCACGGCCCCGGCGCCCAGCCCGGCCATGACGAACCTCTTCTACTCCCAGCAGGGAGCGGGTTCGATGGCCCCGTACGTGGCGGCGCCGGGGGCTCAGAACGAGTCGATCACGCTCGGCACCAGCGGCTTCTGGGGCACGATCGGGCTCGAGCTCACGCATCCGTAGTAGTGACAGCCACACCCTGGGGTGGCACGCTGGCGCATGTGTCCGGGCGCTGCGGCACACTTGCCGCGGGGCCCTGTTCTCACCTGAGGATGGGGCTTCGCCGCGCCTAGTCATCCATGACCGACGAAACCGAAGATCCGACCGCAGCGCCTGAGGGGGCAGATGCGCCCGCGGAGCCGGCCGCTCCCGAGGCCCCTCCGAAGGAGAGCGTCGAGAAGCGGGCTCTGCACGAGATCGTCCACCTGTGGATCCCTCTGGCCATCGTCCTGGTTTCCGTGTGCGCCGCGGTGGTGGGCTGGCGGGCATCGCTGTCTGACGAAAAGGCCACGCATTACGAGGAGCTCTCCCGCCAGGATCTCGTCCAGCAGCAGCAGCTCCTGATCCAGGACAACAACTCGGTCGACTCGGATGTCCGGGTATTCGGCCAGTTCGCCCAGGAGTCGGCTCTGGCCCACTCCCTGCTCCATGACGCCGACGTCGTGGGCGGGCCGGTGGGCGACCAGCTTCGCATGCAGGGCGGGGCTGATCTGGCCGTCGCGCTCACACTGGGCAAGCAGATCCAGAACGTGGACTACGCCTTCGATCCCAGCAACCCCGGCGGCAACGTCGATCTGCGCTCGGATGGCACGTACATTCCGGGTAATCCCTACGACGCGCGGCTTGGACTGACCACGGCGCAGAACAACGACTTCGCTCTGCACGGTCTGGAGCCTGAGGCGCTGCTGGAGAGGGCGGAATCCGAGCACAACCGGGGGGTCGATTTCACGGGCATCGCGGCGCTGTTCATCGGCGTTCTGGTGCTTCTGACGCTCGGGGCCGTCGTCCGGGGCCCCCAGAAGGTCTGGTTCGCCGGATCCGGCGCGGTGCTCGGCGGCGTGGGTGTCGTCCTCTTCTTCCTCACCCAGTTCTCGTGATCTGGCCGTCGACGACCATGCTCGCCAGCCATGCCTGAAGCCGGACCAGAGATTCCCAAGGTCGACGAGATCGTTGGCGAGGAGGTGGAGGAGCACGGCACCTACGGTCGCCTGATCGCCATCGCGGTCGTCCTGACCACGCTGGTGGGCGCGCTGGTGGCCTTCGCCCAGGCCTCCGCGCTCCGGAACCATGATCAGGCCGATGCCCGAGCCGAGAGGGACGGGGCACTGGCTCTGAACGCAGCCGCCGTGAACCGCGGACGAGCCGAGACGCAGATCGACCGCTTCAACCGGCTCACCCAGCAGGTCCGCCAGGCCGCCAACGCCACCCTGTTCCAGCAGTACGGGCCCTCGTCCAAGGCGGGCCAGCTCACGGCCGCGAGATGGAACGCCATCGCCGCCCAGACCGAGGCCGACACCGCCGCCATCGCCAAGAGCCAGGGCGTCCCGTACATCTGCTCGCCCACGATCCAGAAACACTGCGCCACCGCGGACGCCTCATACAGCCCTGAGCAGGACCCCCAGTTCCCCAACCGATACATGCAGCAGGCCCAGTGGCCGGCCTTCAGGCTGAGTGCCCTGCGAGACGCGGCCAACCAGCAGTCAGACGACGCCGAGGGAAAGTTCGTCAACTATGCCGCCGCGCTCACCATGCTGGCCGTGGCGGTGTTCCTGTTCGGCTACTCGCTGACTCCGCAGGGGCAGGCGCGGCGGATCCTGTACTCGCGGGTGGCCGGCGTGTTCGTGCTCGTGGCCGGAGGATGGGCGCTTTACCAGGTACTCACCCCGGTGGAGCACCCGCCCGATGCCGCGGCGACCGCATTTGCCAACGCGGAGGTGGCCTCCGGCGATTCCAGCGACCGGACGGCGATTGACGACTACAACCGAGCCCTGGCTCTTCGTCCCCGATTTGTCGACGCCTACATTCACCGAGCTGGCGTGGAATACGAGGCCGGGATACCCCATCTGGACACCGGCTCGATGTCGTTGCCAACCACAGCAGGCGGCGTCACGATTCCCTCCGCGAAGGCGCTTGACCAGGCCGTGGACGACCTGGAGCACGCGCACGATGAGGGCTCCAACTCAGGGACGCTGTACGCCAACCTGGCCTCCGCCCTGACGTACCGGGGCCTGCTTGAGAACAACGACGCCGATCTGGCCGAGAGCCACCGGTTCGGTGAACTGGCTCTGGAAAAGCTCAAGGACCAGAAGGACGTCGCCTCGCTCCTGGCCGTCACGCATTTCATCCTGGCCGAGGACGAGCTGGCCCAGGGGAACGCGCGCGCGGACGAGGAGTACCGGGCCGCCGAGGATCAGCTCAGAAACCCGGGCGTCAACGCGGAGTTCACGGTGGGCGAGGCGTTGACCGATCTGAGCCTGATCGAGAAGGTTCGGCCGCGCCTGACGGCCATCGCCGACACCCTGAAGGAAGAGATCGTGGCTCAGGGTGAGACGTACTACACGCAGAAGGGAAGCCCGTACTGGGTCACGCCGGGCGGCTACGCGCCCGCCAAGAACTTCACCCACCACACCGTCCGCCTGGGCGGGCTCAAGGCCGAACCAGACCCCGGTCACCTCCTGTATGTGATCAAGCAGCCCAATGGCTTCAACCAGGACTACGACCTGCTCTCAGCGCAGTGGGAGTATCTGGATCCGTTGCACCACGAGTGGGCTGTCCTGCCCGAGCTCTCCGGACCCGTGACCAAGGGCGGCCTGCGGTCCTTCAAGCCGGAGTACGCATCAGACAATCCGTCCTACGTCTCCAGCACCAGTCCGGCCACATGCCTGCCGCCGGGGCGTTATCGGGTCCAGCTGTTCGCCAACGGCCACCTGGCCGGAACGGCGGAGATCTCAAGCACGTGGCCGGCCCTGCACGCCGTCCGCTTCAGTGAGGTTGATGGGGCGGTGTGCGTACCGGACGGGTGGAAGCCCTTCCCCAACCTGGGGGCGGGGAACGATGGCTACGCCGCGCCTGACGACAGCGCCGGCGCCTTCATCCTGAGCATCCCCAAGCCCGCCGCCGCAAGCGTTGCCGGGAACCAGGCCGCGCTGGCCGGCGTCATGAAGGCCACGCTCAAGGGCTTCAGCAGCGGGGGGGACCTGCTCCCCGGGCTCCGTCCGGTGGGCAGCACCAGCAACACCGCGTTCTTCATGAGCTCCGACAACGGCCAGCAGCAGGACTGGGCGTACAAGAATGGGTACGTGTACTCCGGCGTGGGCACGGCGGCCAACGGCCAGATCTACATCGGCGTCGCCTGGTCGCACAGCAACGACCTGGCGTACAACCTGTTCCTCTCCCTGAGCCCGCTGAGCTGAGCGTCAGCCCCGCCGCGAGCGCACGACGACCCGCCCGCCGCGGGCCGGGATCATGGTCACGTTGCGGTGTCGCGGCCGCTCCGGCCTGTCGCTTGACGCCTCCAGGTCCAATCGCCGGGCCATGGTCCGCAGCACCACGCGCTGCTCGGCCATCGCCAGCGCCGCCCCCAGGCAGCGCCGGGTGCCGCCGCCGAAGGGGATCCACTCGTACGTTCCGGGCTTGACGAGCCCGTCCGGCCCGAGCCAGCGTTCCGGCCTGAACGCGAATGGCTCTGGGTACAGGTCCTCCCGATGGTGGAGCAGGAGGATGCTCATGCCCACGGCCGTGTGAGACGGGATGCCGTAGGACCCGAGCCTCCACGGGGCGGCCACGCGTCGCCCGGTCATGGGTATCACGGGACGCACGCGCATGGCCTCCGTGATCGTCGCCTCCACCACGTCCTGGGTGTCGGGGGAGTCACTCCGGACCGCCTCCCGCAGGCGCTCATGGGCCTCGGGTGCGCGAGTCAGACGCTCCCAGGCCCAGGCGAGCTGGTTGGCCGTGGTCTCGTGACCGGCCAGGACCAGCGTGATCAGCTCGTCGCGCAGTTCGCGGTCGGACAGGGCCTCGCCCTCCTCAGTCCTGGCCCGCATGATCAGAGACATGATGTCCCGGCGCTCCTCCAGGTCGCTGGCCCTCCGGCGCTGTGCGATCACGGCGTAGAGGCAGCGGTCGGGCACCAGCATGCCCAGCTTGGTCAGTCCGACCGGCTCCTCATGCCCGATGTTCATCAGCTCCGCCAGCTTGGCCCCGGGGAGCGTGGAGGAGCGGAGCAGCTGTCTGATGGAGAGTCGCAGGGCGTGCTCCCAGGTCCCCGGCTTGGGCCGGCCCTCGATCCCGAAGATCCCGCCCATGATCACGTCCAGGGTGATGGCCTGCATGCGCGGGGCCAGCGCCAGTGGCCGGCCCACCGGCCAGCGCTCGACCTCCCGCTCGGCGGCCTGGGCGATCATCTGCTCGTACCGCTCGATCGCCTCGCCATGAAATGGGGGCAGCAGGAGCTTGCGCTGGCGCAGGTGGCGCGGTCCGTTGGCCGTCAGGACGGAGCCCGGTCCCAGGACGGGACGCAATGGAGACTCGGCGGCCAGCGTCGGGACGAGGTCCGCGGAGGCGGTGAACAGTGACCTGATGTGGTCCGGATGGCACGTTATGGCCGTCTCGCCTCTGACATATCCCCGCGCGCCCCACACGTCGCCGTACTTGCGGCGGTGGTGGAAGACGAACCGCCACTGCCGTTGCCCGAACCACAGCACCTGGACGAGGCGCGGCCACGGGATGGCCGGAGGCCGGGGCAGCGTGGCCAGATTTTCCGCCTCGATCGGACCGGCCTCCGAACCGGGCGCCTGGCCCAGCAGGCTCCCGTTACCCTGGACCGCCTCGGTGGACTCGACAACTGCGCTCACTGCGTACCTCCCGCCGGAATGGTCGCTTGTCGGCGTAGCGAGACTCTACCCGCGCCGAAACGGATGAGCTCCGCCTACATCCTGGACGCCATCCGCACTCCGTTCGGGCGCTACGGCGGCGGACTGGCCGGTGTCCGGCCGGATGACCTGGCCGCCCACGTGGTGGGCGCGCTGCTGGAGCGCGTCCCCGCGCTTGACCCAGAGCGGGTGGACGACGTTCTGTTCGGTGATGCCAACCAGGCCGGCGAGGACAACCGCAACGTGGCCCGGATGGCCTGGCTTCTGAACGGACTGCCCACCGGCGTGCCGGGCGGCACCATCAACCGCCTGTGCGGGTCAAGCCTTGACGCGGCCATGCAGGCCAGCCGGGCCATTGAGACCGGGGACGCCGCGACCGTCCTGGTGGGCGGAGTGGAATCGATGAGCCGCGCCCCGTGGGTTCTGCTGAAGACCGAGCGTCCCTACCCGCGGGAGCACCAGCAGCTTCACTCGAGCACGCTGGGCTGGCGGATGGTCAATCCCCAGATGCCTGAGCAGTGGACGATCTCCCTGGGCGCCAGCGCCGAGAAGCTGGCCGGCATCTACGGCATAGGTCGAGAGGCTCAGGACGCGTTCGCGCTGCGCAGCCACCAGCGGGCGGTGGCGGCCTGGGAGGAGGGCTTCTACGGACGCTGGGTGATTCCCGTGCCCGGAACCGAGCTGGTGCGTGACGAGAACATGCGCCCTGACACATCGCTTGAGCGCCTGGCCGCGCTGAAGCCGGCGTTCGCCGAGGGCGGAACGGTGACGGCGGGCAACTCCTCGCCCCTGAACGACGGAGCCGGGGCGCTGCTCATGGTCGATGAGGCCGGGGCGCAGGCCGCCGATCGCTCGCCCCTGGCCCGGGTCGTGTCACGCGGCGCCGCGGCGGTGGATCCTGACGTGTTCGGCATCGCCCCGGTGCAGGCCGCCGACAGGGCGCTCCAGAGGGCTGGGATTGGCTGGAGCGACGTGACCGTGGTGGAGCTGAACGAGGCCTTCGCCTCCCAGTGCCTGGCCGACATCGGTCAGTGGTCCGGCCTGGACGCAGATCGGGTCAACCCCAACGGCGGAGCGATCGCGCTCGGCCATCCGCTCGGGGCCTCAGGCGTCCGCATTCTGGGGGGCCTGGCCCACGAGCTACACCGCCGGGGCGGAGGCTTCGGCGTGGCCGCCCTATGCATCGGCGTCGGCCAGGGGCTGGCGGTGGTGCTGGAGGGGGTCGGCTGAGAGGCTGGGCCCCGACCCCCGCGGACCCTGCGACCGACGCCGCTTTGGGGGATTCCTTAGACATAGTCGAAGTTTCTTCCCACAACGCCCGCCCCGACCGCCGCAACCGCGCCTACTGCCCAGGCCTCAGCTCATACGGGAACCGTGTAAGCAGCTCGTGGCCGTCGTCCGTCACCAGCACCAGGTCCTCGAACCGGACGCCGCCGATCCTGCGGTCCCACAGACCCGGCTCTACGGCGATGACGTCGCCGGCGACCAGCGTGTCGTGGCCACTGAGCCCCAGGGTGGGCTCCTCGTGCAGCTCCAGACCCACGCCGTGCCCTAACGAGAACTGAAATCCCTCGGCGGGATCGTCGCCCTGGCCGGTGCGCTGGGTTCGGAATCCGGCCGCCTCGAACCTCTCACACACCGCGTCAAACAGCTCCTGGCCGCTCACCCCAGCCCGCACCATCTGGCAGGCGTCCCGGTGGGCGGCACCGACCAGCTCCTCCTGCTGGCCGATCAGCTCGGTGTCCTCCGGGCGGGGATCCCCCACCAGGAACGTCCGGGTCATGTCCGCCCAGCATGTCGTGGCCTCATCCTGCGGCCACAGGTCGACCTGGATGGGCAGGCCCGCGGGCAGAGGGCCGCTGCCAGACTCGTGTCCGAACCCGCTCCACACCGAGGCCACCATGATGTCCGGAGGGCACGGCGCACCGAGATCGGCGCAAGCGGTGCGAATCGCCTGGCGCACATGCTCGGCATGCAGCTCCTGGCCGTCGAGATGAACCCGTCGCTGCGGCCCGGACTCAGCCCGGGCCAGCATCTCGGCGGCGGCGCTCATCCCCGCCTCGGCTGCCCGCTGGGCCAAGCGGATGCCCTCCAGCTCCTTCCCCTGCTTTGAGCGGCGACGACCCAGGATGGCGTCATCGTCCACCGTCAGCTCCACGCCGTCCGCCCGCAGTCGATCGGCCAGACCTACCGGGAACTCGGTGGGCACGATGGCCCGGCCGATCCCCAGCTCTCGCACCACTCGGGCCACCACCTCGCGATCGGCCTCACCGAAGCTCAGGCCTCTCCTCCGCAGCTCGATCAGCCCGAAAGCCACGTAGTCAAGAATCTCCGCCTCCGGGCGCACCTCCTCGATCCGCGCGCGCTCCAGAAGGCTCGTCAGCACTATGACCCGGCCATCCACCTCGGCGTAGAGCAGCGGATCGATCATCGCTATCGGAAGCTCGTGGCGCAGGGCGGGCGAGCGCTCGGTGTCCCCGTACAGGAGCAGGGCGGGCATGCGCGGAAACCCTAACGGGCCATGTTTTGGATTCATTAGGAGACGCCCCAACCGCTCCCTCGCCTCGGCCGGTCAACTAGATTCCCGCACGCAATCTCTGGCTTCCGGGAATTTCACCTGGAGGCAGGTCGACTTTCTGAGAGGAGAGAGGATGCGCAAGCAGTTCAGAGCGGGCTTCACGGGCCTACTGGCCGTGGGCTCAGTCATCGCCCTCGCCGCATGCGGGTCGTCGGGCGGCGGCGGTAGCAATACCGGAACCGGGGCGGCACCCAGCGCGGCCAAGAACGGCGGCACCATCACGATCGTGTCGGGAACGGCGCCAAACTCGCCTGACCAGGCGCTTGACTTCACGACCCAGGGGACCGAGCTCTACTCGGTGGTGAACACGCCGCTGCTGACCTTCAAGCGGGGCGTCGAGGGCGCGGCCGGAAGCCAGCTTCTGCCTGCCCTGGCCAAGAGTCTGCCCACCGTCTCCGCCGACGGCAAGACGCTGACCTTTCAGCTCCGGCCGGGCCTCAAGTACTCCAACGGCAAGCCGATCAAGGCCAGCGACGAGACGTACGGCCTGGAGCGGGCCCTCAAGATCCCCTGGGTGGCCAGCTCGTTCATCAGCGCTTTCGTCGTGGGTGCCGACGCCTATGCCAAGGGCAAGAGCAAGACCATCTCCGGGATCACCACGGACGATTCCACAGGCACCATCAAGGTGAAGCTGATGCAGAAGTTCCAGCCCATGCAGGACATCTTCGCCCTGGCTGGGACGGCACCGGTGCCTCAGAACACGCCGATGAAGAACCTGGCCAGCACCGGGACGATCGGCGACGGGCCCTACAAGTGGGGTCCCATCTCTCCCAACCACCAATACACGCTGATCAAGAACACGAGCTTCAACGGCGTTCCGACGGTCCCCGCCGGGCACGCCGACAAGATCGTCTACAACGTCAACAGCAACGTGCTGGCGAACGCCGAGGCGGTCCTGAATAACCAGGCCGATGTGTTCGACCCCGGGGACACGCTCCCGCCGTCGATCCTCCAGAGCGTGAAGACCCAGGGCACCGATCGCTACCAGGCGGTCCCGACCAACTCCACGTTCTACTTCTACATGGCGGTAAACCAGAAGCCGTTCAGCAACATCTACGCCCGCCAGGCGGTGCTGGCGGCGCTTGACCTGCGGGCCCTGTCCAAGCTGGACTCCGGATTCCTCCAGGAGGACTGCCATCTCATCCCGCCGGGTATCGTCGGGCACTCCAGCCCGTCCAGCTGCCCGTTCCACGACCCAACGCAGCCGCCCAACATGACGCTGGCCAAGCAGCTCATGAAGAAGTCAGGCATGATCGGCCAGCCGGTCACGGTCTGGGGCGAGGAGCGCAGCCCGCGCAAGCAGTACGTCGACTACTACGCCGGGGTGCTGAACCAGCTGGGCTTCAAAGCCACCGAGAAGATCCTCAACTCGGGGGTCTACTTCACCACGATCGGGGATCCCCATACCAAGTCCCAGACGGGCTTCGCGGACTGGGTCCAGGACTTCCCGCACCCGTGGGACTTCATGCAGCTGTTCACGACCAGCGCCGGACCGGCCGAGAACTACGGCTACGTGAGCGACAAGCACTATGACTCGGAGGTCACGAAGTTGAGTCAGCTGCCGCCTGACGCTAACGCCAGCTCCTGGTCCTCGCTTGATTCGTACGCGGTCCACCAGGGCTACTACGCGGCCTACGGGCACGAGGAGTTCCCGAAGTTCTACTCAGACAAGCTGAACTTCCAGACCGGAACGATGTCGGTGGAGTACCAAACCGACATGACGAGCCTCGCGCTCAAGTAGCGCTGGACTCAACGCGTGCTATCTGACCCGGGAGGGCGCCTCGAGCGCCCTCCCGGTCTTTCTGCCCGGGCCCTCGTCTGGCGTCCCTCCGGTCTGGCGGCGGTAAGCTGATGCCGCCAGATGTCTCTCGAGCCTTTAGCACCTGAGGGCACGCCCATCGGCGGCGTCCTGATCGAGGCCGGCGGGCGTAAGCAGCAGCTTGGCGAGTTCGAGGCCGAGCACACCACGGCCATCGGACCCTACCGGCTGGCCCTGCGGCGACTGCGGCGGAACAAGACCGCTCTCTTCTTCGCGGCGGTGTTCGTGCTCATCGTTGTCCTGTGCCTGCTGGCGCCGGTGTATTCCAGCGATGTCGCCCATATCGGCCCCAA
Organism: Solirubrobacteraceae bacterium; assembly: GCA_045805485.1. Lineage (GTDB taxonomy): Bacteria > Actinomycetota > Thermoleophilia > Solirubrobacterales > Solirubrobacteraceae > Palsa-465. Next base: position 16,312 of record JBJMLC010000130.1, read on the forward strand.
CCAGACGAATCTCGCGGGCACGATCAACGTCAACGGAAAGCCAACTGAGGTTGTGTCTGGGGAGGGTCTCCCGATTGGGCCACAATGGACCACCCATTACTTCGTGGGCGCTGACGTTGAGGGCCGTGACCTGGCGGTTCGCCTGCTCTACGGGGGTCGGACGTCGCTTCTGATTGGGTCGCTGGCCACGATCATCATCATCCTCTTCGGCACCCTGGTTGGCCTGCTGTGTGGGTTCTTCCGGGGCATCGCCGATGCCATTCTCAGGCCGCTGATGGAGCTCATCTGGTCCTTCCCGCCGGTGATCCTGGGGGTGTGTGTGGGCACGGCGCTGGCCCTGGGCGGGATCGGCCCGGTCAAGGGCAACTCGTTATTCATTCCCGCGCTCATCATCGGGGTGATCTACATCCCGTACCTGGGCAAGCCCATCCGGGGCGAGGTCCTGCGGCTACGGGAGATGGACTTCGTGGACGCGGCGCGCGTCCAGGGCATGAGCCCATGGCGGGTCATGATCTCGGAGATCCTGCCCAACGCCGCGTCGACGATCATCGTCTTCATCCCCCTGATGCTGGCCAATTCCATCCTGCTGGAGTCCTACCTGTCGTTCCTGGGAGCCGGCGTGCAGGCTCCCAATGCCTCCTGGGGCACGCTGATCTCCGACGGCATAACGTACATCGACACCTCGCCCCAGCTGGCGCTGATCCCCGGCCTGATGCTTGTGCTGACGGTCCTGAGCGTCAACATGGTGGGCGACGGCGTGCGGGACGCGCTTGACCCCAGGGCTCAGGTGCGGATCAAGACCTGATGGCGCGGTTCATCGTCCGCCGCTCTCTCTCGGCCATCGCGCTGCTGTTCGCCACCTCGGTCGTCGTATTCGGGATCTTCGAGGTCATCCCGTCCTACAACCCGGCCCGGGCGATCGCCGGACGCAACGCCAACAAGACCACCGTTCAGGAGGTGGCCCACAAGTTCGGCTTCGACAAGCCGTTCTACGTCCAGTACGCCAACACGATGAAGCTGATCTTCAGCGGTGACGTCATCGACTATGACAACGACCTGAACGTCGTAGACCAGTTCAAGGAGCGGTTCCCGGTGACGCTGGCGCTGGTTGTGCCCGCCGGGATCATCTGGTTCCTGGCCTCGATCGTGCTGGGGTCGATCAGCGCACTCCGGGCGGGCCGATTCGTCGACAGAGCGCTGATGGTGGCGGCCATCGTCGGCGTGTCCATACCCATTTTCCTGCTCGGGGCGGTGCTCCTGTACTTCCTGGCGTTCAAGCTGGAGTGGTTCCCCAACACGGGCTACGTGAAGTTCGCCGACAGCCCCACGCAGTGGGCCTACCACCTGATCCTGCCCTGGCTCTCGATCGCCGTGCTGTCGGTGGGGTTCTACTCCCGGGTGCTCCGGTCAAACCTGCTTGACATGGTCAATCAGGATTTCGTGCGCACGGCCCGGGCCAAGGGACTGCCGCAGAGGCAGGTGTTCCGCCGCCATGTGCTTCGCAACTCCCTGATGCCGATCATCACCATGTTCGGCCTGGACTTCGCCACCCTGCTGGGCGGCGCGGCGCTCGTCACCGAGAGCCTGTTCAACCTTCCGGGAATCGGGCAGTACGAGGCCCAGGCCATCGGCAACCTTGACGTGCCACCGATCCTCGTCGGGTCGATGTTCACAGCCTTCTTCGTCGTGCTGTTCGGAGCCATCGTCGACGTCATATACGCGCTTCTCGACCCCCGGATCAGGCTTACCGGCTGATGGCTGAGCGGCTGCTGGACGTCGAGGACCTCAAGGTCTCATTCGTCACGGAGGACGGGGTCGTCAGGGCCGTGGACGGCGTGTCGTTCACCGTCGACCGCGGAGAGGTGGTGGCGATCGTGGGCGAGTCAGGATCAGGCAAGTCGGTCACCGCCATGACGCTGATGGGTCTCACCCGAAGCCCAAACTCCCGGTTTGCGGGGTCAGCGCGCCTGCGGGACGGCGAGCTCCTCACCGCCACCGATGAGCAGCTACAGAAGATCCGCGGGGCCGAGATTGCGATGATCTTCCAGGACCCGATCTCATCGCTCAGCCCGGTGCACCGCATCGGGGATCAGATCGTGGAGCAGATCCGGGCCCACGAGGACATAACCAAGGCGGCGGCCCTCGACCGGGCCGTGAATCTGATGGAGCGGGTGGGCATCCCCCGGGCACGCGACCGGGCCCGGGCATATCCGCATGAGTTCTCAGGAGGTATGCGCCAGCGGGCCATGATCGCCATGGCTCTGTCGCTTTCCCCCAGCATCCTGATCGCCGACGAGCCCACCACCGCGCTGGACGTGACCATTCAGGCCCAGATCCTCCAGGAGATCAAGCAGCTCCGCGAGGAGGGCGACAGCGGCGTGATCTTCGTGACCCACGACCTGGGCGTGGTGGCCGACATCGCAGACCGCGTGCTCGTCATGTACGCGGGCCGGGTGGTGGAGCAGGGCACGCTGGATGAGATCTTCTACGACCCGCAGCACCCCTACACGTGGGGCCTCCTGGGTTCGATCACCCGGATGGACCGCGAGCCGCCCAAGCGGCTTCCTGCGATTCCCGGCCAGCCGCCCTCGTTGGTACGTCCGCCTGAGGGCTGCCACTTCCGGCCCCGCTGCCCCCACGAGTTCGCCCAGTGCACCGAGGTGCCTCCCCTTGATACCCGTCTGCCCGATGCGCCAGGACACCAGGACCGCTGCTGGCTGGACCCGGCTGACAAGCGGACGCGCCGTGAGGTCAACGGACGCATCGGACTGGCCCAGGAGACCGTGACGGCATGAGCGCCCAGCGGAGCAACGGCCAGCTCCTCATGCAGGCCGATCACGTCAAGCTGTACTTCCCGATCAAGAAGGGAGTTCTGGTCGACCGCACGATCGCCCACGTCCACGCGGTTGATGACGTGTCGGTGGGCCTGAAGGAGGGGGAGACCCTGGGCATCGTCGGAGAGTCCGGGTGCGGAAAGACGACCCTGGCCCGATGCATGGTCCGGCTGCTGGAGCCCGATGAAGGCACGCTGCGCTTCCGTAACCAGGACATCACCCATCTGAAGCGCCGCCAGCTGTCCCCGTTCCGCCGTGAGGCCCAGCTGGTCTTCCAGGACCCGGTCGCATCCCTGAACCCCCGCAAGCGCGTGGGCCAGATCGTGGGCACTCCGATGCGTCTGGTCGGCATCGACAAGGACAAGATCGGCCCGAAGGTGGCTGACCTGCTTGAGCGCGTCGGGTTGAACCCAGAGCATGTCAACCGGTTCCCCCATGAGTTCTCCGGGGGCCAGCGCCAGCGCATTGGCGTGGCCCGGGCCCTGGCCGTCGATCCGCGGCTGATCGTCCTGGACGAGCCGGTCTCGGCCCTGGATGTCTCGATCCAGGCCCAGGTCATCAACCTGCTGGACGACCTCCAGGACGACTTCGGTCTGTCGTACGTGTTCATTGCGCACGACCTGTCCGTCGTCCGCCATGTCTCCGACCGGATCGGCGTGATGTACCTGGGCAAGCTGATGGAGCTCGCGCCGGCCAAGGAGCTCTACGTCAAGCCGATCCACCCCTACACCGAGGCGCTCCTGTCGGCCATTCCGATCCCCGACCCGAACGAGAACCGGGCCCGAGAGCGGATCGTCGTCGGCGGCGAGCCACCCAACCCGATCAACCCCCCGAGCGGCTGCCGCTTCCACACCCGCTGCCCCCGGGCCACGGAGGTGTGCAAGGAGGTCGAGCCGCCACTCGCTGAGTACGCCAACGGGCATGTGGCCGCCTGCCACCACCCGCTGAGCGTGGACGAGAGCGAGGTGGCGGCCGCCACCTATTCCTCGCTCAGCCCATTGAGTGCGGGGCGGCTGATGCCCAGCGGCAACGAGGCACCGGTGGATCAGGCCGAGCCCGCCGCATCCGGGGCGGGATCCGGTCCGGCACCCGCGGCCCAGTGAGGCCGCGGCTCCACGGGCCGCCTCCAGAGCCACTCGCAGTCCTGCTGCTGCCGACCAAGCTGGAGGAGTTCGAGCTGGCCGCTCACGCGCGGGACCTCCTGGAGATCCCGCGGGTGGTGGCCCTGGAGCCCCCGCGGTGGCGTAGGCGGAAGGTGCTTCTGGGGGAGGACATCGCGGCCGTGCGCCAGGCGCGCCGGCTGCGGTTCCCGGGGACGCCCCATGCGGTGGTGCTGTATGACCTGCGGCAATATCACCTCGCCCGCGCGCTGGGCGCCCAGCACAAGGCCGAGGTCTGGTACGTCCGGCGCTCGGCTGAATCCCCGCCGACGGGGGCGGTCGAACTCCAGGACGCTGACCTGGTTGTGCTTGACCAGCTGGCGTGTGAGGTGGCGGCGGGCATCATCGTGCCCGGCGGCCCAGAGGAGGCGCGGGCGGACAACACTCCCCTGAGGGAGCGCCTGGTCGAAGTCCAGGTCATCAGCGCCAAACCGTTTGTGCCCGGTGGCGGGCGGATCCACCACGATTAGTCGGCGGTCGACTCCGTCGGCGGATTGAGGTTGGCCAGCGGGAGGGCGTAGAAGCCGGCCAGGGCCGCCGTGATCCCCAGCGTGATGTACGGGGAGACCACGGCCAGCGCGGCGGCCGCGGCGTACGGGGGGACGCCGGTGGCGTTTCGGCGGAAGATGGCCCGCCGTTCATCATGGCTCAGGGGGACCTTGAGCAGCTCGGGCCGACGGAGGAGGATCTGACGGTTCAGGGCAGTGAAGGTCAGGGCCATGGCCAGCAGGATCCCCCCGTATACCGCCGCCGCCAGGTGCTGCCCCTGCCCTTCCTTCAGGTAGGTGGCCAGCAGCGAGGTGCCAAATGGGATCACCGCGATCGTCATGAGGAGGATCAGGTTCAGGATCAGAATCGAGTGATCCGCCCGTGCCAATCGGCTGATGCCCGCGTGGTGGTTGATCCACACGATCCCGATCGTGAGAAACGAGGTGACGTAGGCGGCATAGGCCGGCCATTGGGAGCCCAGCGCGTGCCCCAGGTCCGGGTGAGCGGCCGGCTCAGGGACGACGATCCCGAGCACGAGCAGCGTGATCGCCACGGCCATCACGCCGTCGGAGAACGATTCCAGCCGCCCGGTGCTCACTCACGACGCTTTCGCCGCGCCGTCCGGGTCTCCTGTGGGCTTGGTCGCCTATAGGCGACTGCTAGACGCAGCCGTCTCCGTCGTTGGAGCCGCCCTGGTTGTCGGGGTCGGCATCGCCGGCGCCGGCACCCTGAGGGATGCAGCCGCTACCGCCGCCACCCTGAGCGTGGTGATGGTGGTGGTGATGGTGGTGGTGCGTCGGGGGCGGTGTCGTGTGGGTCGTGGTGTGCGTGGTGTGCGTCGTCGTATGCGTCGTGGTGTGCGTCGCGTGTGTCGTCGTATGCGTGGTCGTGTGCGTCGGGTGCGTCGTCGTGTGATGCGTGGTCGTCGTGTGATGCGTGGTCGACGACTTGTGCGTGGTGCTCTTCTTGGGCTTGGTCTGCTTCTTCGTCGTCGCGGGTTTGGTCGTGGCCGTCGTCGGCTGCGCCGTGGTCGCCGGTGCCGCCGTCGTTGGCGTAGAGGTCGGCGTTGTCCGGCTGGAGGACCCACAGGCCGCAATCAGCGCGGCAATCGCGACCGCCGCGATGGAGGTGGTTGCTAATCCCTTGATCGACATCTTTTCAGCCCCTTGATCGACAACTCATGAAACGAGGACGCAAGCTGCGCCCAAACCTTCCCGCCCTTTATTCTGCCGCCGTGCATTTCGGGCAGCTCACGCCGCCAGAGCAGAGGGTACTAGGCGCGTTGATCGAGAAGCGTTGGACGACGCCTGATCAGTATCCGCTCTCGCTGAATTCGCTCCGCCTGGCCTGCAACCAGCTCACGAACCGGGATCCCGTGACCACCTACGACGAGGCCACGGTTCGGGACGCGGCGCAGCGCCTTTCCCGATATGGCTTGGCCCGGCTGGCCAGCGGGCATGGCAGCCGGGCCACCAAGTACCGCCACCTGGGCGAGCAGGCGCTGTCGCTGGGCCAGCAGGAGCTCGCCGTGCTGGCTGTCCTGCTCCTGCGGGGTCCCCAGACGCCAGGGGAGATCAAGGCTCGCAGCGGGCGGATGGCCACCTTCGATTCGCTGGCCGACGTGGAGCGTGTGCTGGGGGACCTCGGCCAGCGCGGTTACGCCGGAAGGCTCGGCCGGAGTCCCGGTCAGAAGGAGGACCGTTTCGAGCATCGGCTTGGCGACGCCCCGGAACCCTCGGAGGCGATGCCCTCGGAGGCGATGCCGGCGGAGGCGATGCCGGGCGCCGAGCCAGCCGGCGCGATCGCAGCTTCCGATGGCCGCGACGCGCTCGAGGCGCGGGTGCTCGCCCTGGAGGAGGAGGTAGCCGAGCTGCGGCGGCAGTTCTCGGAGCTCCAGAGCTCCTCAGGGCGCTAGCTGGGTAGGGCGAGACCCACGAGGTACGTCGCCCCTCCGACGATCACCCCGGCCAGGGTCATCTCCAGTCCTGCCGACCACCACGTGCGCAGCGTGACCAGTGACTTGGCAGCCCCGACCAGGAAATGGGCCACCAACGAGATCACCGCCGCGGCCACGATCGCCGCTGTCCCGGTGGTGATCATGAACGGGATCACGGGGATGATCGCGCCCAGCCCCGTGGAGACGCCCGCGGCCAGCGCGGCCTGCTCGGGGTTCGCGTCGCCACCCTCGCCGGTGGAGCCGAACTCCTCCATCGAGAGCGTCCTGAGCATTGCATCGGGGTGCTCGGCCATCCGTTCGGCCAACTCGTCAGCCGTTTTCTCGTCGATCCCCTTCAGCTGGTAGAACAGCGAGAGCTCCTCCTTCTCCTCCTCGGGGTGCTCGGCGATCTCACGTCGTTCCCTGTCGACGTTGGCCGCCGCCACCTCGTTCTCGGAGCGCTCGGCCAGAAACGCACCCGTGGCCATGGAGAGAGCGGAGGCAATGGCCCCAGCCAGCCCGGCCGTCAGCACCGCCTGGCCTCCACCGGTGGCGCCGGACACGCCGGCCACGATCCCGAACACGGCGGCCAGGCCGTCGTTGGCGCCGTAGATCGCCCCGGAAATCCATCCGCCGCCCGTGCGATGCCAGCGCTCGCGTCCCAGGATCCGGTCCAACCGAGTGGCCACACCGGGAGCGGCCAACGGCGCCTCCTGCCGCGCCCCGGGCTCCGCTCCATCATCTTTGTCATCAGGCGAGCCGGAGCGAATGTCCTGGACGGCCAAAGAGTGCGACCGCTCCTCCTTTCGGATCTCTCGCAGCAGTTCGTCGGTCGTGGGATCGCCCGTGGGACGTTTGTACAGGTCGTCAACCTCGTCGTCCTCGGCCGCCTCACGAGCTGCCAGCAGCCTGTCCACGGGCGCGACCCGGGCCTGCATGCGCAGCAGCCATGGGACCTTGACCGTGGACGGATCCGGAATCGGGATATCGAGCGCGGTCATCCGCTGCTCCAATCGCCGCCGGTGCCCCGCCTCGGCTTCTGACATCCGCCGCAGAATGTCGGCCTCGCGGTCGGGCATTCGCCGGGCGATCAACTCGTACACCGCGCCGGCCAGAATCTCCCCCCGCCAGGCCTGCAGCAGCCGGCTGGACACCTCGTCCGCGACCGTTGCCTGCGTCTCCTGGGTGGAGGACATATCAATAGGGTAGGCCGAGCCCGCCCGTCCGTGCGGCGGCCTAATCCTGGGGTTGACCCGGCGTTTCCTTGGGTTGACCGGACGTTCTCTGGGGTTGATCGACGTTGCGCGGGGGCGTAACGTGCACGCCCGGCCGGCGTCCGGGGATCCTCATCTGCCTTGCCCAGGTATCCGCGCCGGGCAGGATCATGACCACCATCTTGCGTTTTCACGCCCAGCCAACCCGTCCGTCATGACCGGCGTACTGCGGATTCCCGCCTACCGGCGCCTGCTTCTGGCCTACGGGCTGACCGAGATCGCGTGGACGGTGGTCTCACTCGCGCTGGCCGTCATGGTGTACAACCGGACGGGCAGTGCACTCGGCGCGGCCGGGTTCTTCATCTGCGCCCAGTTCGTCCCCGCGTTCTTCGCGCCGCCGCTCGTGGCGCGGGTCGACCGCCGCGCACCGCGCCAGGCGCTTCTGGTGCTCTATGCCCTTGAGGCGGGGCTGTTTGCCCTCCTGGCCTGGCTCGTGGGACGGATCGGGGTGGGCTGGGTCCTGGCCCTGGCGCTGATCGATGGCATCATCGCGCTGGTCGTTCGCTCTCTGGCCCGCGCGGCCACCGTCGCCGTCACCGCCCCGCCCGGGCTGCTGCGTGAGGGCAACGCGCTCACCAACACCGTCTTCTCAATCTGCCTGGTGGCTGGTCCCGCCATCGGCGGCGTGATCGTGGCTGTGGGCAGCACCCGCACGGCCCTCGTGGCGGGAGCCGCCATGGTCATGCTGATAGCCGTCGCGCTGGCCACCGCCCACGGACTGCCCGATGCGGTCGGAGAGGACTCTCCCTCCAAGGGTCGTCTGAAGGCCGCCCTCCGCTACGTGCGCGGCCAGCCCGCCATCCGGACCCTGCTCGCCCTGCAGATCATCGGGCTTGTGTTCTTCACCATGTCCATACCGGTCGAGCTCGTTCTGGCGCAGCACACACTGCACGCCGGAGCGAGTGGATACGCGGCGCTTCTCACCACCTGGGGGGGCGGAGCGGTCGCCGGCAGCCTGATCTTCGCCCGCTGGAGACACCGCAGTTCCTGGCTGTTGATCGCGTCAGGTGCCGGCGGTCTGGGGGTCGGGTTCCTGATCATGGCCACGGCTCCTACACTGGCGGTTGCCGCCGTGGGTGCTGTGGTCGCCGGGGCGGGAAACGGCATTCACGCTGTCGCCGCCCGCACGGCGCTCCAGGAGCACGTCAAGCCGCAGTGGATGGCCCTCGTCATGAGCCTGAATGAGTCCATAGGCCAGGCGCTGCCGGGTGTCGGAATCCTGCTTGGCGGCGCGGTGGCCCAGATCGACGGGGCTCGCACGGCCTTCCTACTGGCCGGAGCGGGGTCCCTGGTGGTCGCCGCCGCCGTGTGCCTGGTGCTGCGCCATTCGCTGGACGCCGCCCCGGGGGCGGAGCCCCTGCCCGTGGGCCCACTTACCTTCGCGGCTCAGCGAGACCGAGCCAACGCTCACCGGGACGCGGCCGATGCTCAGCTGGACCGCGCCGACCAGAGCGTGATGGCGCCGTAACGAGCTGCTCGGGGGAGAGGGGGTTCTGCAACGGTTGTTGCAAAAGTAAACCCGGGGCTAAAGCCCCGGGTTCACGCAGCCGATACGGCAAGCGGATACGTACCAATTCCCACGAAAGGAGTGAGCCGTGGGATATAGGGGTGGCTGATTAGAAGGCGGGGGGCTCGTGAGCGCGGGCCCCCCGTTTGTGTTTTCGCTTCTGCCCAGAATGATCGGCAACCAAACGTTTCGCCTTAGGGTGATATTTCTCCCCTGGACGCAAGTTCGAGGTGCGAGCTGCCGATGTAGGGGGGGATGGTCGAGGCGGAACCGAAAACGGTCAGAGGCGGGCAGCCTCGTGAGCGGCCCGCGGCCTTTGTCATAGCTGCGCAGTTCACGGCCCTGGTGGCTGCTGTGGCGGTGATCGCTGCAACGGCCGGCAACTACCGGTGGACCGCGGCCCCGCTCGTGGTGATCGCCGCCATGGCAGTGATCAGCGACCTGACCTGTGTCGAGGTCTCCAGCAAACTCAAGCTGTCAGGCAGCTTCCTCGGGATCATCCTCGCGGCCGTGCTGCTCGGCGGTGGTCCGGCGGCCCTGATCGGCATCCTGACGATCTCGCTGGGTTGGTTTCGCTGGCGGGAGTCGCGCCATTACCTCCTTAACAACCTGGTCACGTTCGCCTGGTTCCCGCTGATCAGCGGCCTCTTCTTCCATGCCGCCGTCAGTGCTCTCCACACAGGACCGGGTGCGGGTGCCTACTACCTGCTGGTGTTCGCCGCGTTCACCCTCGCCCTCGCCCTGAACTTCCTGGGGGTAGCGAGATTCCAGAGCCATCTCGATCGATCATCGCTCGCTCACAAGACGCGTGAGGCTCTGATGCCTGTCCTTTCCGCCGAGCTCTTCTCGGCGGTCCTGACCCTGATCGCGGTGTACGTCGCCGTGGAGCTCGGCACCATCGGGCTGGGGCTTTTCGCGCTCGTCCTGATCATCTTCCAGCACCTGGTCGGCGAGCTGCTGCTCTCACAGCACCGCAGCAAGGAGCTTCACCGCATGGCCACGGTCGACGAGCTGACCGGACTGGCCAACCGTGAGCGTTTCCGGGCCCGGATTGAGGAGGAGATCAGGATCGCCGCTGCCTCACCGGCTGACCAGCCCTTCGCCGTCATCCTGATGGACCTCGACCGCTTCAAGGAGGTCAACGACACCTTGGGTCACGACTACGGCGACAAGCTCCTGGGCGAGCTCGGACCCCGGCTGGCGGATTGCGTGGGCTCGGGCGGCGTCGCCGCCCGGCTGGGCGGGGACGAGTTCGGGTTCTTCCTTGGGCGGCATACCGACGACTCCGAGGAGCTGGAGAGCTTTGCCTCTGAGCTGCTGAAGTGCGTCCACCAGCCGATCGTGATTGAAGGGCTGTCGCTGGGGCTGGATGGAAGCGTGGGCATCGCCAGGTTCCCGGTCGATGGAGACGATGCCCACACGCTGCTGCGTCGCGCCGACCTGGCCATGTACGCGGCCAAATCGGCGCAGGTCGGCTGCAGGTTCTATACGCGTGAGCTGGACAAGGATTCAAAGCACCGGTTGTCCGTTCTGAGCGACTTTCGCCGGGCCCTGATGAGTGACGAGATCGTCGTCCACTACCAGCCAATCGTTGATCTGGACAACCTGATCGTCCGGGGTGCCGAGGGTCTGGTCCGTTGGGAGCAC
>JBJMLC010000131.1:0-9649 GCA_045805485.1 Solirubrobacteraceae bacterium
CGATCGGCCGGCTGCTGGAGGAGAATCGCTCTCCCTCACGCCGCACGGGCGAGCTTGACAACCGGGGCAGTCACTTCTACCTCGCCCTGTACTGGGCGCAGGAGCTGGGCCGCCAGACCGACGACGCCGAGCTTTCTGAGCGCTTCTCACCGCTGGCCGAGCGCTTGGCCAGCGATGAGGCCGCGATCGTGAGGGAGCTGAACGACGTGCAGGGCTCACCGGTCGATCTCGGCGGCTATTACCACCCGGACCCAGAACGCGTCGCGGCGGTGATGCGACCCAGTCAGACGCTGAACGGGACCCTTCACGACCTCCTCGGATAGTGGCCGGACGCGCGGCTGCTCTGCTGGTGGGGTTCACGCTGACCGCCGGCGTGGTCGGCTGCGGCAACTCGGCGCCCGGGCCGGGCGACATCGCCCAGAGGTACGTGAACGCACTGGCCCAGGGCGAGTACGCCACCGCATGTGTCCTGCTCGGCCGCACCGAGCGGGAGCGGCTGGTGAGCAGGTTCGGCGCCCGGGTGCCGTGTCGGGTGGTCCTGGCCCGCTGCCTCCCCAACCAGGCCACCGTGCTCAAGCGTGACCAGTCGCAGCTGCTGTTCGCCACGGTGCTCACCAGGATCTCCGGCCGCCGAGCCACCGTGAGGGTGAGCGGGACCGCGGTGGCCAGGCGGGTCAAGGTGGTAACCCTGACCAACGGGCCCAACGGCTGGCGGCTCACCAGTTACGGCCGCGGGCTGAGCAACTGCCGGGCAGCCACGCAGCGCCGGCCAGCGAAGCGGCGAGGCCACTGATCGGCGCCACCAACCGGCGCGGGCGTTAGAGATCGGTGCCGTAGACGTCGCTGAGCTTGCGCTTCAGGTAACTGACGAATGGAGCCACGGCGATCGGGCCGCCGACGACCCGCTCAAGCAGCTCGGGCGTGTGGAACTTGGCGCCGTGGCGATGGATGTGCTCACGGAGCCATTCCCGGAGCGCGGCCAGGTCGCCCGCCTGGAGCTGGTCCTCCAGATCAGGAATGTCCTGATGGACGCGTTCCCACAGCTGCCCCGCGATCAGGTTCCCCAGCGCATAGGTGGGGAAGTAGCCGACCAGACCGGCCGACCAGTGCACGTCCTGAAGCACACCCCTCCTGTCGTCCGGCACGTCGATCCCCAGGTAGTCCTTGAACCGCGTGTTCCACGCCTCGGGCAACTCGTCGACGCTCAGACGTCCGTCGATCAGATCCTGCTCGAGCTCGAAACGGAGCACCACGTGGAGCCCATAGGTGGCCTCGTCAGCCTCCACCCGAATGAACGAGGGTGACACCGTGTTGATGGCTCGGTAGAGCGCGTCCGGGTCAAGTGACACCGCGCCCTCGCTCGCGTCACTGATGGCCGGGGCGAGCACCTTGCTGAAGGCCCGGCTGCGGCCGACCATGTTCTCCCACAGCCGGCTCTGTGACTCGTGCATGCCCAGGGACTCGGGCTTGGCCAGCGGCGAGCGCTGGAGCGACGGGGCCACGCCGTCCTCATACAGACCGTGGCCGCATTCGTGCATCCCGCCGAACAGCGCGGTGGGGAAGTACGTCTCGTCCCACCGGGTGGTGATGCGCACATCGCCCAACCCGAAGCAGGTGGCAAATGGATGCACGGCATCGTCAAGCCGCCAGCCCTCGGGGTCGAAGCCCATCCGGCGTACCGTCCACTCCACCAGCCGCCGCTGGCCCTGGAGCGGGAAGCGCGCCCGCAGGCGATCACCGTTCACGGTGTCGACACTCCGAAGCTTGGCGATCAGGGGCACCAGCTCGTCCTTCAGCTCCGAGAACAGCCGCCGCACCTCGGCGCTCTTCATCCCCGGCTCGTAGTCGTCAAGCACCACGTCGTAAGGGCTGTCGAACCCGTCGAAGCACGCGATGTATTCGCGCTCCAGCTCGATGTTCTTCTTCAGGCACGGGGCGAAGGCGGCGAAATCGTTGTCAGCCCGAGCCCTGATCCAGATCTCCTGGCCGATGGAGGACGCCCGGGTCATCCTCCCCGCCAGGTCGGTCGGCACCCGCCGAGCCTTCTCCCAGCGCCGCCGGGTCACGCTGACCATCCTGACCTCGTCGGAATCCGGGCCGGCACCGTTCAGCGCCCCCTCGGCGGCATCGATCAACGCGCCGGTCTGGGGAGAGACGAACTTCTCATGGCGAACCCGCTCAAGCGTGGACAGCGCCTCGGCGCGACTCTCGGCCCCTCGCCGGGGCATCATCGTTTGCTGATCCCAGTCCAGCACCAGGGAAGCCTCACGAAGATCGTGAACCTCGGCCATCCAGGAGCGCAGATCTTCTATGGGGCTCGGCATGTCCTGAGGGAGTCAATCACGGCCGGAAGTCGCTGCACCTGGACGGCATCTCGTCGGGCTTGGTCCGCTGTGCGACCATTGGATGATGATGCGGCGACCGGGCTCGATCAAGCTGTTCAATCTGTTCGGGATCAGGATCGGTGTGGACCGTAGCTGGTTCTTCATCCTGTTCCTGATGATCTTCTGGCTCTCCAGCTCCTTCCGGAACACCCTGCAGAGCTCCGACGCGGTGGCCTACGCGACCACCGTGATCACCGTGCTCGTGCTGTTCGGCTCGCTGATCGTGCATGAGCTGGGACATGCGCTGGTGGCTCGCCGGCAGGGGATCGAGGTGCGGCGGATCGACCTGTTCCTGTTCGGCGGCCTGACCCAGATGGGCCGTGACACGGCCACGCCGGGCGAGGAGTTCAAGGTCGCGGCGGCCGGCCCGCTGGCCACGCTGGGATTCGTGCTGGTGTGCCTGGGACTCGACCTGGTGCTGGTGGGCCCGCACCGGCTGCTCCACGCCGCCGAGCTGGATACCGCGGTGGGCATCACTCCGGTGCTGCTCTCTCTGAGCTGGCTGCTGTTCTGGAACGTGCTGCTGCTGGCGTTCAACCTCATCCCGGCGTTCCCGCTGGACGGCGGCAGGATCGCCCGGGCCGTGGTCTGGAAGGTGACCGGGGAGAAGGTGCGCGGAACCCGGGTCGCGGCTCGCATGGGACAGGGGTTCAGCCTCGTCCTGGCAGGGATCGGGCTCTGGCTGCTGCTCTCCTATGGCGGTCTGAGCGGCCTGTGGCTGATGGCCATCTCCGTCCTGCTGTATCAGTCGGCCAAGGGGGCGGTGGCCCAGACCGCCATCACCGCGCAGATCGAGGGCGTGACGGTGGGCGACGTGATGGATCCCCAGCCGGTGGCGATTCCGGGGACGACGGCGGTCACTCAGGCCCTGGAGGAGTATTACCTCAGGTATGGCTGGGAGTGGTTCCCCGTGGTCGATCTTGAGGGGCACCTGGTGGGAGTGGCTCGGCGAGAGCGGCTTCAGACGGCACAGGACGCGGGTGAGGGCTGGCTGACCGTGGGCGCGGTCCTGGACACCGAGCTCGGTTCGAGCTGGCGTATCGGAGCCGATCGGCCTCTGACCGAGGTGCTCTCCTCGGACTCGTTCGGCCGCCTGGGTGCGGTGATGGCGGTCGACGCCGACGGAACCCTCCGGGGAGTGGTCACCGTCGATCGGGTCCGCCGGGCGCTGGAGTCGGCCCTCTCACATCCGGCCTAGCGATCGTTTGAAGCGGCCTATGCCCGGCGGCGGAGCGCCCTGCGCGCGGCGCCGGAGCGGCCTGCGCGCGGCGCCGGAACGTCCTGCGCGGGGCGCCTCGGCCTCCGCCACCCGGCGAGCGGCCGTCCTGGCCGCTCACATAGAATCGAGTGAGGTGCCCTCTCACGACGTGCTCATCATCGGCGCAGGCCTGGCCGGCCAACGCGCTGCCCTGGCGGCAGCCCAGGCCGGGGCCACGGTGGGCATCGTGTCCAAGGTCCACCCGGTCCGCTCGCACTCGGTGGCCGCCGCCGGGGGGATAAACGCTGCCCTGAACCCCGAGGACACGTGGGAGTCACACGCCTACGACACGGTCAAGGGGTCTGACTATCTGGGCGACCAGGACGCGATCGAGATCATGTGCCGCGAGGCCCCTGACGAGATCCTGTACCTGGAGCACCTGGGGGTCACCTTCCACCGCAACCAGACCGGGCACCTGGGCACCCGCGCCTTCGGAGGCGCCTCGGCAGCCCGCACCTACTACGTGGCCGACATCACCGGCCACGCCATCATCCATGTCCTCTATGAGCAGCTGATGAAGCACTACGAGCAGCTCGACCGCTACGAGGAGTGGTTCACCACCGACCTCCTCCAGGACGAGGACGGCACCTGCGTGGGCGCGATCTGCCGGGACCTGCGGGACGGCAGGCTTGAGGTCTTCAACGCCAAGTCCGTGATCCTGGCCACCGGTGGCGCCGGACAGGCGTATGAGCCCACCACCAACGGGCTGATCGTCACCGGAGACGGCATCGCCCAGGCGTACCGGATCGGGGCCAAGCTGATGGACATGGAGATGATCCAGTACCACCCCACCACGCTGGCCGGGAACGGACTTCTGATCACCGAGGGCGCGCGGGGCGAGGGAGCGCAGCTCTTCAACGCCCAGGGCGACCGCTTCATGGAGGGCTACGCGCCCAACAAGCTCGAGCTGGCCTCCAGGGATGTCGTCTCCCGCGCCGAGCAGACCGAGATCAACGAGGGGCGGGGGTTCCCAGACGGCACGGTGGCCCTGGACATCACGAAGGTCCCGCGCCGGCGGACGCTCGAGGCGCTCAGGGAGATCGTCAACATCGGCCGGGACTTCGCGGGCGTGGACATCACCCGCGAGCCGATCCACATCCGCCCGGGTATGCACTACATCATGGGCGGCGTGAAGACAGACGTGGACGGCGAGACCACGATCCCCCATCTCTACGCCGCCGGCGAGGTGGCCTGCGTCTCGGTTCACGGCGGCAACCGCCTGGGCGCCAATTCGCTCCTGGACACGCTGATCTTCGGTCGGCGCTCGGGCGCCCACGCCGCGCAGCGCGCCACCAGCATGCCGATGCCCTCCACCCATTCCTCCCGCGTCGCCGACACGGAGCGCAGCATCGCCGAGATCCTGAGCCGGGACTCCAACGGGAACCGGATCGGCGCCATCAAGCACGAACTGGGCGACGTCATGAACAGATACGTGGCCGTGTTCCGGGATGCCGACGGCCTGGCCACGGCGCAGGAGAGGATCCGGGAGCTGAAGGAGCGGGCGGCCACGGCCGGGATCGACGACCGGGGCACGATCTTCAACCAGGATGTGATCGCCGCGATCGAGCTCGGATACATGCTGGACGTCGCCGAGACCGTCGTGGTGGGAGCGATTGAGCGAAAGGAGTCCCGAGGAGCCCAGTTCCGCACCGACCATCCGGAGCGAAACGACGACGAGTGGCTCAAGCACATCGACATCTCGCTGAACGGGGGCGACACCCCTCGGATCAGCTACAGCGAAGTGACGATCACCCACTGGCAGCCTGAGGAGCGAAAGTACTGATGTCCGCCCCGCACGAGGAAGGCCGCTGATGCCCGAGTACACGCTGAGGATTCGCCGTTACGACCCGCACTCCGGCGAGGCTCCCTATTGGGAGGAGCACACCGTCGACATGGAGCCCAAGAAGTCGGTCCTGGACGCGATCCTCAAGGTCAAGGACGACGTCGACGGCTCGATCGGCATTCGCTGCTCCTGCCAGCAGGCCATCTGCGGCTCCTGCGGCGTGCGGATGAACGGCAAACCGGGGCTGGCCTGCAACACCCATCTGGACGAGGCGGCCGCCCGCGTCCACGGGACGGGCTGGAACCCGGCCGAGGCAGAGGGGACGAGCAACGGCGGCTCCGGTGTCGGCGACACCACGCCTGAGGACGTCATCGAGGTCGAGCCAATGGGCAACATGCCCGTGATCAGAGACCTGATCGTGGACATGGACTCCGTCCACTGGAAGAAGATCCAGCGCGTCACCCCCTGGCTGATCAACAAGCAGCCGGTCCCGGAGCGCGAGTACATCGTCCCCCACGAGAACATGGTCGACGTCACCCAGACTATGGCCTGCATCCAGTGCGGGGCCTGCGTGTCTGACTGCCTGTCGATGGAGGTCGACCCGGATTTCCTCGGGCCGGCCGCGCTGGCCAAGGCCTACCGGTTCGTCGGCGACCCCCGTGACGCCGATCGCAAGGAGCGCCTGAGCGACCTCAGCGAGGATCCGCACGGCATCTACGACTGCACTCACTGCTTCAACTGCATCGATGCCTGCCCGAAGGGCGTCGACCCGATGAGCCAGATCATGCGCCTGCGCCGCATCGCCGGGTCCGACGAGAAGATCGTGGACCCGAACAACGGCCATCGCCACGAGAGCGCGTTCAACACGCTGATCCGCGACTACGGGCTCCTCCACGAGTCCGAGCTGCTGGCCCGCAGCTATGGAGGGGACTCGCCGCTCGGCAAGTTCCATCCTCGGGCGGCCAAGGAATTGCTCTCCTCGGTTTCGACGATCATCGGCGGATTACGCCACCGGAAGATGACGGTGAAGCTTGCGCTGCTGGGGCACAAGATCCCAAATCCCGACCTGAACTCGGTGAAGCGCATCTACAAGAAGGTTGAAGGTCAGCCCACCCGCGTCGAGCTGAACCTGTACGTGACCGGATACGAGGACGAGCCGGAGTCCGACGGCGCCGCCGCCAAGGAGACAACCGAGGCTTCCGGCGAGCAGGGGAAGCCGGAGGCGACGGGGGCTGGTGAGCGGACGCCGCCGGCCGAGCCGTCGGCGCCTGAGGCTGGGGCTGGGGGGTCGGAGAGCGAGGAGTCTGCGCCTGAGGCGGAGAGCGAGCAGTCCGCACCCGAAACGGAGGAGCGTCAATGAAGGTCGCCTACTGGCCCGGATGCGTGAGCCGGGGCTTCACGCCGGAGCTGCACGGATCGATGGCCAAGGTGGCCCCGCTGCTGGACATCGAGCTGATCGAGCTTGACCGGGCCAACTGCTGCGGCGCCGGGGTGATCGCCGAGCACAACCAGGAGCTGGCCGACACGCTGAACGCCCGGACGTTCGCGCTGGCCCAGCAGACCGACGGCGAGCTCATGATGAACATCTGCTCCACCTGCCAGGGGGCCCAGAGTGAGTGCCAGGAGCGGCTGGACGCCAACACCGAGTACCGCGAGCAGGTGAACGGCAACCTGGCCGAGGACGGGCTGGAGTACTCAAAGGGCCTGACCAACAAGAACTTCCTGTGGCTGCTGGTGGAGGACCTGGGACTGGACGAGTTGCGATCGAGGGTCAAGCGTCCCCTGGAGAACCTCCGGGTCGGACCGTTCTACGGCTGCTACATCGTCCGGCCTGTCAACCGGCTCGGCATCGACGAGGAACACCCGCGAGACCGCTACCTGCACTGGGTGATCGAGGCGCTGGGCGGCACCGTGGTCGACTACGCCGGCGTCTACAAGTGCTGCGGCTTCCCCATCATCACGATGAATAAGGACGCCTCGCTGAAGCAGGCCGGGCGCCACCTGGGTGACGCGCTGGACGCCGAGGCCGACTGCCTGGTCGTGCCCTGCCCCCTGTGTCACCTGAATCTCGACCTCCAGCAGCCCCTGGCCGAACGGGTGGTGGGCCGCGAGCTCGGTCTCCCCGTGCTTCACCTACCCCAGCTCGTGGGGCTGGCCCTGGGCCTCGCCCCCAAGGACCTTGGCATGAGCAAGCACATCGTCCGCCCCACCTCGGTCATCGACTGGTCGACTTCCGTCGTGGCCGCCACCTAGGCTCCGCCGGGGCTTTCTGTCGGGCGGGGTGCCTAGGCTGACCGGCGTGGAGTCATGGGTTCGCCGGCTGAGGCGGCTGGTCAGAGGCTGGGTCGTTGGCCCGGCGCGGGGCCGCGCTCCCGAGCCCCCGACCCCCGCCGAGCGGCTGGAGGCCGCGCAGCGGCGGCTGAAGGCGACGATCCAGGTCCCGGAGGGCGAGGAGGCGGCTTAGGCGCGGGGGCGGTCGCGTCGCCGGGGGCGCGGGCTTCGCCGGGGGGCGCGGGGGCGGTCGGCGGACGCGGGCGGTGAGTGAGGCTCCTCCGCTTATCACCTCGATCTGCACGCGTCCGTGACGCACAAGCCTCGGAAAGCGAGGCCCATCCGTCACGGACTCGCATTCGACCGCGCGCGGCTGAGAGGCGTCGCCGGCCCGCGCAAGGCAGTCGCGGCCCACAAGCCGTCCGCCCGCGGGCGCGAACGGTGGCGAAGCGGTGTCGCGGCTGGGAGCGCCACTTACTCGCCCATCACCGCGGCTTGCGCGCGACCGGTGCACGGAGGTGGCGGTATCCGCCACCTCCGTGCACCGGACAGAGGCGATTCTGGGTGATGGGCGAGTAAGTGGTGAAAGTCGACGCCTGGCCGCCCCGGACAGCTGCGACCACGGGTCATGTGCGGGGGAGCGTCGAAGATCGACGCCTGGCTGCACCGGACAGAGGCGATTGGGGGTGATGGGCGAGAAAGCGTCGCTCCGCCGCCGCGCGCGACCGGTCATTGGCGCCCCGGTAACGCGCGCCCCCTTAACGACGAGGAGCGAGGCCCGCACCTCGCTCTGTCGTCATACCCCTTGTCCGCCCGATGGCAGTTGTCTTGTGGGCCCTCAGCCCAACCCAAATCTGGCGTTCATGATCCTGCGTCCGCGCCGGATCTTCTTCCCCTGGGCCGGGGGATCTTCGGGGGAGAGCACTCCCCCGAAGCCGGGTGAGATACGGGTGACGGCTGGGGTGCCATTCCGGGGGACTGCCAGCGGATATGTCCGGGACGCCGGGAGGATGGAGGAGTGCGGAGGGGGATGAAGGGGTGACGGCATCGTCACCCCCCGGTGATAGCCTTGCGCGGCGGCAGGCGATCCAGGAATGTCTCCGAATACCCCAGTTTCCGTTGTCGTCAGCAGCTTTGAGGACATCGTGGCCCTCGGGCTGCAGATGCTGATCGACGAGGATCCGAACCTCCAGCTGCTGGCCAGTGGGGTGACGCCGGATCAAATCGACGAGAGCCTGGAGGCTCACCGCCCGCGGGTGGCCCTCCTCAACTACGGCTCGCTGCTCAGCCCCACGCAGCTGCGTGATCTGAGCCGGTCCTTCCCGGACACGCGCCTGGTCGTGCTGGCCAACAAGCCGACGCCTTCGGAGTGCCGGCAGATGCTGGCGTTCGGCGCCACCGCGTGTCTGGCCAAGAGCACCGAGGCTCGCGACGTCCTGCACGCCATCCACCTGGCCTCACGCGGATTGACCGTCCTTCCCCCCGCCACGCTCCAGCCCGGTGACCAGGTGGGTCCGGACATCCTGACCCGCCGCGAGGTCGAGGTGCTGGAGCTGCTCCAGAGCGGGCGCTCCAACGCCGAGATCGCGCAGGCGCTCCATGTGAGCATCGAGACCGTGCGGACCCACGCGCGGCGGATCTACCGCAAGCTGGGGGTCAGCACGCGCCGGGAGCTGCGCACGGAGCGCTAGCGCGAGGTCACTAACTCAGCTGACCGCCGCCGGCCCGCGCTGGCGCGCGCCCACCAGCAGCTCGGCGATCTGGACCGCGTTGGTGGCCGCGCCCTTGCGCAGGTTGTCGGCCACGATCCACATGCTGAGGCCCCGGGGATGGGACTCGTCGCGGCGGATCCGGCCCACGAACACCTCGTCGCGACCCTGCGCGGTCAGGGGAGAGGGCACGTCCTGGACCGCCGGCACCGGACCGTCCTGCACGGCCACGCCGGGTGCCTCC
>JBJMLC010000132.1:0-14074 GCA_045805485.1 Solirubrobacteraceae bacterium
CCAGCGCACCGCACCCGTGGACAGCGACAGGGCAAGAAGCCGGGGCCGGCCGACAGCCGCCACTGGGACGAAGACGGTTGGTCCGGCGGGCGCATGCAGATCGATGGCCGCGCTCCCGTTGATCGGCTGACCGACGTCGCGAGACCATCTGACCTTCCCACTCACCGGGTTGAGGCCATAGATCCATCCCAGGTTCGTCCCGGCGACCAGCGTGCCTCCCGCCACGACGGGAGTGCCCGTAAAGTCGCCATGCGGAGAGCTGAACGTCCAGGCGCGCTGGAGCGAGCCGGCGGTACGCGCCGCGGGTCCCTGGGGCCCGGCATCACGCGAGTTCCGAAGATCGTGACCGAATACCGGCCAATCGGCCGCCGCTGCTGCCGGCAGACCGGCCAGAACTGCGCCACTCAGAGCGCCCAGACACGTCACCATCGCCAGCGTGGCGCGGGGGGATCGAGCTTGAATCGCCATGTTGCCTCCCTTTGTTCGCCGCAGACATTTGGACTATGATGGGCGTCATAGCCCGGCCCGATCATTATTCTCTATGACGACCATCAGAGTCAAACCGGAACCGACGATGAGGCAGGCAAACCCCCGCGAGCGCATGATCCAGAGCGCCCTGGTGCTGATGGGCGAGAAAGGCGTCGAGGCCACATCCTTCTCCCAGGTGATCGAGCACTCTGGCGCCCCGCGCGGCTCGATCTACCACCATTTCCCGGGCGGGAAGGCCCAACTGGTGGCAGAGGCGACGCGCTATGCCGGCGACATGGTCGCAGACCTCGCCGCTGCTCAGGTGGACATGGACGACCCGCTGGCCGGGCTGAAGTCCATTTATGCCTTCTGGCGGGGCGTCCTGGACAGCACCGACTTCGCCGCCGGCTGCCCGGTGCTGGCGGCGAGCCTGGAGAGCCGAGGACTGCCCGGGACGCGAGAGGCAGTCTGCGATTCCTTCCGGCGCTTTCAGGACGTCCACTTTCAGCTCCTGCTGCGCGCGGGCGTACCGGAGGGGAGGGCGCGATCCCTCGCGGCCACCGCGGTCTCGGCCGTGGAGGGGGCGATCATCCTGTCCCGCGCCGAGCGCAGCACCCTGCCCCTCGAGCAGGTGCTCGAGGAGCTCACGGCCCTGTTCAGCCAGGCCGTCGATCAAGCCAACACCAGACAAGTAACGGAGGCCATCCAATGACCACGACCACCCAGCCCCAGACCTCGAGCAACGCCGAGCTCGTCCGGTGGGCGTTCGAGACGCTCAACCAGCACGACGTGGCTCCCCTGAGGCGCTTCTGGACGGCGGACAGCGTGGAGCGCTTCCCTGACCGGACCTGCCGGGGGGCCGACGAGATCGCGGGCTATTTCGAGGATGTCTTCAGGGCCATGCCGGACTTCCATATGGAGGTCCTGGCCGTGGCCGAGCAGGGCGAGGACGTCTTCGTGCACTGGCATCTCACCGGCACCCACGAGGGGCCGCTGATGGGGATCGAGCCCACCGGGAAGAAGATGGCCATCGACGGCATGGACCACTTCGTGGTCCGGGATGGCGCCGTGGTGTCGAACTTCGTCGTCTTTGACCAGATGCAGTACGCGCTCGCGCTGGGAATGCTCCCCCCACCGGGCTCATCCGGCGACCGCGCGTTCAAGCGGATGTTCAACGCTCGCACAAAGCTGGCCGCCCGGATCAAGCGCTGAGGACCGGGGCCGGGAGGCGCACACAGGCGGCAGAGCCATAGGATCCGCCCGGTGAGCCCGCTCGTCCTGGTCGACCAGCCCGCGCCGGCGATTCGCGTACTGACGCTGAACCGGCCCGAACAGCTGAACACCATGACGGCCGAGCTCTGCCAGGCGCTCCATGACGAGCTGCGGGCGGCGGGCGCCGACCGGAGCTGCCGGGCTGTCGTTCTCACCGGCGCGGGGCGGGCCTTCTGCGCCGGACTGGACCTGCACGGCTATGGGTCCTCACCCGGCAGCGACGGCACCGACCCGGCCCGGGACCGGCTGTCCAACCAGCAGCACATGTCGACCCTGGTGCTGGGGCTCCGGGCCCTTCCACAGCCGGTGATCGCGGCCGTCAACGGGCCCGCCGCCGGCCTGGGGCTGGCCCTGACGCTCGGGTGCGACATCCGCTTTGCGGCCACACAGGCGGTGTTCCGGGCGGCGTTCATCAACATCGGCGTGTCCAACTGCGACATGGGCACGAGCTGGCTGCTGCCCCGTCTGGTGGGTGCGTCGCGCTCGCACGAAATGATGCTCACGGGGCGGCGCGTGGGCGCAGACGAGGCGCTGCGGATCGGCCTGGTGGCCGACGTGGTGGAGGCCGAGAAGCTGTTGGAGCGCTCGCTGGAGGCGGCCAGCCAGATCGCCGCGCTCGCCCCATGGGGTGTTCAGCTGACCAAGCGCGGCATGTGGACCGCGCTTGAGATCCCCTCCGAGCAGGCGGCGGTGGAGTTCGAGGACCGTCAGCAGATCATGGCCACGTTCGGAGCGGCGCCGCCCGAGGCCGTGGCCGCGTTCCTGGAGAAGCGGCCCGCCAACTTCATCGACTGATGAGCAAGCTGTTCGACGTATCGGGAAAGACCGCCGTCGTCACCGGGGGTTCGCGCGGTATCGGATTCATGATCGCCCAGGGGCTGGTGCAGGCAGGCGCGCGGGTCATCATCTCCTCACGCAAGGCCGAGGACCTGGAGGCGGCCGCGGCCGAGCTGAGCCGCGACGGGGAGTGCGAGGCCATTCCGGCTGATCTCTCCACGCCCGAGGGGGCCAAGGAGCTCGGGGAGGCGGTCCGCTCACGCGGGGAGGATCTGGGCATCCTGGTCAACAACGCGGGCGTCACCTGGGGAGCTCCGCTGGAGGAGTTCCCCCAGTCCGGGTGGGATCGCACGATGCACACCAATGTCGAGGGCATCTTCCACCTGACCGTGGCCCTGCTGCCCGCGTTGCGCGCAGCGGCCAGGCCGGAGGACCCGGCTCGGGTGGTCAACATCGGCTCGATCGACGGGATCCGGGGCCCGGTGATGGAGAACTACAGCTACAGCGCCAGCAAGGCTGCCGTGCACATGCTGACCCGCCACCTGGCCAAACGGCTGGCCCCGGAGAACATCAATGTCAACGCCATCGCCCCGGGCCCGTTCGAGAGCAAGATGATGGCCTTCATGCTGCGGGACGAGCAGGCCCGTGAGGCAGTCGAGAGCATGGTTCCGCTGGGCAGGATCGGGCGGCCGGACGACGCCGCCGGGCTGACGATCTTCCTGTGCTCCCGAGCCGGGTCCTACATCACAGGCGCGGTGATCCCGCTGGACGGCGGGATCACGGGTTGCGGCTAAGGATCACCGGCCGGGAATAGACTCCGCGTCCCTGTCGGAAGAACCTGACAGCCGCTTCCCGGGCGAGTCCGCCGAGTACCGGCGCGAGCGCAACCGGCTGCTTGAGTCCGAGTTGGAGCTGCGCCGGGCGATCGAGCGAGTGGCCACCCAACGGCGAGCGTTGCCGGCCGGGGGGGTCGTGCCTGAGGACTACGTGTTCGAGGAAGCCAGCCAGGAGGGTGGTGAGGTGCGGTTCTCCGAGCTGTTCGCCCCCGGCAAGGACACGCTGGTCATCTACAGCTTCATGTTCCCCCGCTGGTCAGGCGACACGAGACCTGGGCCCACCGTCGGGGAGACGGCGAAGCTGCCTCTGGCCGAGACGCCGTGCGCATCCTGCACCTCGATTCTGGACTCGCTGGACGGCGCGGCCAGACATCTGGCCCGGGAGATCAACCTGGTGGTGGTGGCCAAGACCGATCCCGAGCGCATCCGCAACTTCGCCTCCGAACGCGGCTGGCGGCACGTGCGGCTCCTTTCCTCCCGCCAGAACAGCTACAACCCGGACTACCGGGCCGAGTCACCGGCGGGGGACCAGGTGCCCGTGACGAACGTGTTCGTCCACGACGGCGATGAGATCCGTCATCGCTGGGCCACCGAGCTGATGTTCGCCCCCCGCGAGGAGGGGATGGATCCACGTCACGTGGACTCGATCTGGCCCATCTGGAACTTGCTCGACATGACGCCGGGCGGCCGGGCGGTGGGAGAGAACTTCCCGGGCCTGGATTACTGAGCGCCGCGCTGGCCGGGCGGCCGCTCAGATCAGCGAGCTGACCTCACGGCACCCAGCGGTCGCCAGCCGGGGTGACGACGAGATCGTGGGTCAGGGCCCGAGGCTGCTGACCGACCAGGAAGGACACCGCCTCGGCGACCTGCCCCATGTCGCCCAGCGCCTCTCGGGGCACCTCCTGGGTGAAGGCCTCGGTCTTCGGCGACTCGATCGTGGCGTCCACGGCCAGCAGCGCGACGTGGATGTTCTCGCCTCTCAGCTCCTGTGCTGCGGCCTGCACGAGCGCGCGGGTGGCGAAGGCACCGGCCGCCCACAGCCCCCGGCCGGGCATGGCCCGGCGCGAGGACCCTCCCGTTATCTGGATCAGTGCCCCTCCACCGCTCTGTTTGAGCGCGGCCGCACCGACTGAGAGGAACACGAAGGCCTGCTCAGCCACGGCCGCGGTCCAGCCGCGGAAGGCCTCCACGTCCGCCGATGCGAGCTCGCCGCCACCGAATGGGCTGCCCGTGGGGGGACGGGCTGCGCTCACCGCGTTGACGACCGCATCCACCGAACCGAACTCCGTCCTCGCCGCGCTCAGCGCGTCGCTCAGCGAGGTGGTGTCCGCGGCATCAGCGTCGATGGCCAGGGCCCCCCTCTCCCGGACGCGGTTCAGCGTGTCCTCGCTCTGCGCCACTCCGGCCGCGTTCCAGCCCAGCTCCAGAAAGTGCTCGATGATCGCTCCGCCCAGATTACGGGCGCCCAGCACCACCACAGTCTTGGCCATCTCTGACTCCTTCCGCGTCCGCCGGTAAAGCGGGAATGGTTATCAATCGAAGCTCAGCCACGCACCTGGAGGACGGCGGGCCGGTCGTGGTCGATCGAGCCGAGCGTCAGGTGCGCCTGCGTGTCCACGTAGTTCATGTCGAAGTAGCGGCGCACGGATCTGGTCAGGTAGTGGGCCACCAGCGACCGGCGGGTGGCCTGCGGGCCGGTGACCGGCGACCCGCCATGGACGAGATTGGCGTGCCAGACGAGCAGATCGCCCCGCCGCGGCAGGAACGTGACTCGCTCAAAGCCATCCTGATCAAGTCGTGTGGATAGATCGCCCAGCCACTCATCAAAGAAAACGCACACCTCCAGCGACTCGCCGGTCACGCTCCGTCGGGCGCTGTAGAAGGCCTCGAGCTCCTCCCGCCTGGCCTCGATGTCCGCGGTCAGGCTCGGCATGCGGCGGCGGAAGCGCTCCTCCACGGTTTCGCTGGGGAGCCGATGCGAGCCGGGGTAGTAGAAGAGCGGACCGGCGTCCGGGGTCACGTCTTCACAGGCCAGCCAGATGCCGCACAGCTGAAGCGGCGGATCGGTCCCCATGTACACGTAGTCGCTGTGGGGCTGCTGCTGGGAGCCTCGGTTGAAGTAGATGGACTGCAGGAAGACCGCCCGGCTACCCAGAAGCTCGCC
The DNA here is from genome assembly GCA_045805485.1 of Solirubrobacteraceae bacterium. GTDB lineage: Bacteria > Actinomycetota > Thermoleophilia > Solirubrobacterales > Solirubrobacteraceae > Palsa-465. Next base: position 5,518 of record JBJMLC010000132.1, read on the forward strand.
CAGCAACCCGAGCAGCGACGGGCCCTGCAGCACGCGCTTGGCCGTCGGCGACTCCTGATGGAGATTCATCGTGCGATCGGCTCGCTCAGACGCAACGTCGCGCCGGGCGTAGAACTCCTCAGCCTCGTCGACGATGGCCTGGCAGGACGCCTGGTCCAGATACCCCTCCAGCACCAGGTATCCGTCACGCCGGAACGCTTCCCGCTCCGCCTCATGCCGCCGGACCGGCGAGCCCGCCCCGCGCACAAGCGCCCTTGCTCTGTCCGCTATCCGAATTGGTCCGGCCTTCCAGTTGGTGGCCTGAGGTCGACCGGGAGTCTAGGTGGGCGCGACGGCCTCGGCGATCCGGGTGCCTGCCGAGCCGCGAACCGTGACCGTGACCAGCGTCCCGCCGGGCTGATTTGTGTGAGTTCTGACATCGGGACCAGTTTCAAGTAGACGGTCGGAGTACAGACCGGGGCGATTCGGCCGGCGAGCCCGTTTTGCCGCGCCTCGGCCCGGGAAGGCTCGGCTCAAGTCTCGAAGGAGGATGGGTATGGCAGCCACAACGCAGGTGCGCAACGGACAGCGCCACGAGGACTCCTTGGCCGATCTGGCCAAGCAGCTCTCCGAGCAGACGAGCCGTTTGGCCCGCCAGGAGGTGGAGCTGGCCAAGGCCGAACTGGCTGAGAAGGGCAAGCGTGCCGGCCTGGGCGCCGGGATGTTCGGAGGGGCCGGGATGTTCGGTTTCTATGCCGTTGGGTCCCTCGTGGCGGCGGCGATCCTCGGCCTGGCCACCGCGGTGGCGCCGTGGCTGGCCGCCTTGGTGGTGGCGGCGGCGCTGGGCGTGGCGGCGGGCGTATTGGCGCTCACCGGCAAGGCCAAGCTGGATCAGGCCACGCCACCTGTTCCTGAGCAGGCCACCGAGAGCGTGAAGGAGGATGTGCAATGGGCGAAGGCCAGCGCACAAGCGGGTCGGCGGTAGCCGACACGAAGGATCCTCAGGAGCTGCGCGCGGAGATCGAGCGGACTCGCCAGGAGCTCGGCCACACGGTCGAGGCGCTGGCCGCCAAGACGGATCTCAAGGCACAGGCCAAACGGAAGGTCCAGGCGACCAAGAGCTCGGTCACCGAGAAGAAGGACGACCTCCTGGGGAAGGCCCGTGATGCCTCGCCTGACGGCGCAGCGGCTGCTGCCTCCCAGGCCTCGCACAAGGCGAGGAAGAATCCGCTGCCGCTGGCGGCAGCGGGAGCCTTGCTGGCCGGGGTCCTCATCGGCCGCATGACCAAGCGCAAGGGTGGCAGGCGATGACCAGGATCCTGTTCGTGCCCTTCAGCGTGCTCAGCGGGCTGGTGGCGGCAAAGATCGCCAAGATGGCGTTCGACGGCCTGTGGCGCCTGGTTGACAAGCAGGAGTCACCCAAGCCCGATCACCTCCGGGCGCGCTGGCCGAAGCTGGTGGCCGCGCTCGTCCTGGAGGGAGCCATCTTCCGGCTCGTCCGAGGCTCGGTTGATCACGGCTCTCGGAAGCTGTTCAAAAGGCTGACCGGGAGCTGGCCGGGCGAAGAGGCGCCGAGCAACGCCTGAGGCGACGAGGTGGGCCCGGGGAGGAGTTAGACCTCGTCCTCCCCTTCGGGGCCGGGCTCGTGTGCGTCCTCGGCGAGGATGCGGTAGAGCGCACGGCGGGTGTCCGCAAGCAGGGCTCGGGCCCGGTCAAGCTGGGCCTGGTCTCCGACGGAGGCCACCTGGAACGTCGCCTTGCCGATCTGAATCACCAGTGGAGCCAGCTCGGTCAGCGGGTTGTCCGTACGCCCCGCAGCCGGCTCCCACGGGTCCGCCTCATCGGCCCGACTTTCGAGGTGCTCGCGTCCGGCCTCGGTGATCTCGAACCGTCGCGCCCCCTCGGCCTCCACCGAGCGGATCAGTCCCTCGTCCTCAAGCTGGGCGAGCGTCGGGTAAACCGAGCCCGGGCTGGGGCGCCAGAGCCCTTCGCTTCGCTCCTCGATCGCCTGCATCAGCTGATAGCCGTTGCGGGGCTCCTCGGCAAGCAGGCGGAGGATCGCCAGCCGCACGTCGCCCCGGCGAGCCCGGCCACGCCCGCGCCGGTGCGGGCCCCAGCCGGAGCCGCCGAACGGGCCGCCCTTCCACATGCGCCCCAGGGCGATCAGGTCGTCCATGTCCTCGAAGGGAGGACGCCCCCGACGACCCTCGCCGGTGAACAACCAGTTCGGCGGGCCACAGCGGCGTCCCGGCCGTCCGCCGCCCCAGGACCACTGCCCAGCAAACGCGTCACCTGTCATGTCGAAACTCTCCTTTCAGCCGAGGGCCAGCGCCCCCCGTCCTTCAGATCCATTGATCCCATCCCCGTCGAGCACCCGCCCAGCGGGCCCTCCGCCGCCACCAGCTCATCTTCCAGAGGAGGAACAGAAGCGGAATCCACAGCCAGAAGACGTGATGCCCGGTGGCTGCCGAGACGACGATCAGCGCGATCAGGATGCAGGCCAGCGCAGCCGGTCGCCAGCGCCATGACGCGAACGAGTGGCCGTCGGGCTGGGTGTCCGGGCGGGGAAGGTCCCGGACCAGCTCGCCCAGCTCGCCCAGGGTCTTTGCCGCGTAGCAGCGCTCCAGGCGCTCCTGGAACTCGGACATGTCGAGCCGGCCCTCGGCATGGCACGTGCGAAGGCGCTCCGCTATCCGCTCGCGATCGGCGTCGGCGGCGCGAAGAGTGAGATCGCGGCCCGCGATGCGATCCCAGAGGTACTGATTGCTCATGTGAGCCTCCCCTCGATGGGAGTTGACTTTTTCAGCTGGGGGCCGCGCACGTTGGCGCTTCCGATAGGTCAACGATATATCGTGATCGCTCGCGTGTCAAGCTCGCGGGGGTTCCGAGATCCAGCCCGCGCGACAACGTCGGTCAAGTAGGGGAAGATGCGTTGTGTGGCCGTTGGGCTCGACCAACCGCGAAGCCGCTCCAGGAGTGCGTGATCGCGCGCGAAGGCGGCTCGTCGCCGTCCGCAAGCGCTATGAGGCCTCATGGCCGGGCGAGATCGGGCACCAGCTCAAGGCGCTGGATTTCGTCAACTGGATCACGATCTTCGGGGCCTCGCTGCTGTGGTCGGCCCTCCCGCTGATCATCCTCCTCAGCTCACTCGCCGACACCCGGATCGACGACGATCTCAGCCGGCACATCGGGCTCAACGGCCACGGCGCGCACATCGTGGAGACGCTATTTCGCAGCACGCCCGCGCACGGCGTCGGGGCCATCCTGACCGGCTTTCTCTTCTGCTTCACCGGGGTCGTCGCCGTCGTGAGCTCGCTTACGCTCATCTACGAGCGCATCTTTGGCCAAGAGCCGCGCGGGTGGCACAACCTCCCGCGGGGCATCCTCTGGATTGCGGCCCTCTTCGCGCTGCTCGCCTTCGACGGCCTGACCAACCACTCCGAGCGCGCCGCCGGCCACGTCGTGCTTGACCTGGTCGGGCTGGTCACCACGACGCTGTTCTTCTGGTGGTCGCTGCACTTTCTGCTCGCAGGTCGCGTGCCGTGGCGCCGCCTCGTCCGGCCTGCCCTGGTTTCGGGTCTTCTGTGGTTCGGCTTCGCGCTCTTCTCATCCCTCTACTTCTCGTCGACCGTGATCTCTGACAGGCACACCTACGGCACGATCGGCGTCGTCTTCAGCCTCCTCACATGGTTTTTCCTCATCGGCGGCGTGGTGGTCCTCGGGGCCGTGTTGGGAGCCGTGTGGCAGTCGCACGCCGAGCACCCCTAGAGCCCGGTCAGCCGAGCACCATGCCTTCGGCAGCGCTTGACGGTCGAGGGTCGGGCAGCCGCATCATGCGGAATGAGTTGAACAGGCCCAGGAGCCCGGCGATGATCGGAATCAGCAGAGCGATCTGAAGGGCCCTGTGCCGGGCGTCGGTGTTGATGCGGATGATCTCGGCCTGAACGTCCTTGGGTTGCCCAGCGAGCTGCTCTTCGAGCTGGGTGTTGCTCACCACCTGCACGTCGTGCTCAAGAGCGTCCGCGACCTGCTGCTGCTGCCCCGAGGTTAGGACCTTGCTGGAGTCGGCCATCTTCGTGAACGCAACCGAGAGCGTGGCCAGAAGGATCGCCCCGCCGAACGCGAGCCCAAACGAAAGTCCGAACGAGCCCCCGGCCGAGTTCACGCCGGCGGCCTCGCTGACCCGCTCCTCGGAGATCGGAGACAGCGTGTAATTGTTGAGCTGGGAAACCAGCAGCCCCAGCCCCGAGCCCGCGAGCATCAGCGGAACCACCAGGTACCAGCCGGTTGTCGCCCGCGGCACGATCGGAACGAGTACCACCATGCCGAGCGTGAGCAGCCCAAATCCGAGCCGGATGACGCTGGCCGGACGCCGGTTGCCCGCCCTCCTGCCGGCAAGCAATGCCACGCCGAACATCGTCAGTGAGAGCGGCGCGAGCGACACGCCCGCCTCCAGCGCGTTGTACTCGAGCACGATCTGGAGGTAGATCGGCAGCGCGATCATCATTGCCCCGAGCGCAATCTGCTGAAGCAGTTGTCCGGAGATTCCGAGCCTGTAGCCCATGGACTTGAACAGGTCGGGGTTCAGCAATATCGGCTTGCCTTCGCGCTGGCGACGCACCAGCCAGTAGAACAGCCCGCCCATGGCACTTCCACCGAGAACGATCAGCACGGCCACGTAGTCCCCGCCCTCCTGCCACACCAGGATGCCGAGCACGATCCCGCCCATGCCCAGAATCGAGAGCAGGGCACCGATGATGTCGACGCCTCTCGGCCCGGTGTACAGCACGTCACGGATGAGCTTGAGGCCGCAGAGCACGATCACGATCACCCCGTCCTCCAGCAGGAATGCGATCCGCCAGGACAGATAGGTGGTGATCAGTCCCCCAATCAGCGGTCCGACCGCGGCGGCGATTGCGGCTGCCGCCCCGACCAAGGCGTAGGCCTTCCGCTGTGCTGCGCCCTCGAAGTTGCCATGAATCAGCGACTGCATCGCCGGCAGCAGGAGTGACGCGCCCAGTCCACCGATGATGGCCCAGAAGATGATGATCGCGGTGAGGCTCTGGGCGAGGGCCATCGCCAGCGCGCCGATCGCGTAGCCGAGGAGGCCCACCACGTATGCTCGCTTGCGGCCGAAGAGATCGCCGACCTTGCTTCCGATGAGGATGAACGCGGCCGATACGAGTGCCTCCAGAGCGATCGCCGATTGCACGCCGCTGACCGTCGTGTGCAGATCGTGCACCACCGCCGAGATCGAGACGTTCATCACCGACGTGTCGACGACGAGGACGAACATCGCCATCGCCAGCAGGATCGCGAGCCGCTGATTCATCGGCGCCGCGCCTGTGGAGGCTGAGTGCTCAGGCGCGCCCATTACGGGCGAGTATTTCGCCCCTCACGGGGGATTCGCTCACCTAAATCAGGTGATGGCCGGGCCGTGATGCCCGTTCAGGTGCGGTGTCTACGCCAGAAGGCGGAGCGCCGCGTCAGCCCCAGCTCCACGAGTGCGCCCTGTTCTGGCTGTGAGAAGCCTGAACGGGCGGAGCGAGGGTGCTTCCCAGAAGAACGCCATTGGCGTAGTAGGTGTGTGTGGGGCCGGCCGGCAGGAGGTCATACGTGTACGGCTTCCCGTACCGCACTCGAGTGGTGGAGACGACCCGGCTGCCCTCGAACCGCTGTCCGGCCACCAAGGTCTTGATCGGCTTGCCATTGGGGAGCGGGTGGCCAAGTGAGACCAGCACCCTTCGCCCGTCAGCCAAATGCAGGCGGACCATCAGGTGGTTGGGCCCGACGTGCGTGTGGTGCACCTTGAGCACCTTCACCCGGACCCGGTGACCGCGCAGGTTGGTGCTCCAAACGAACATGCCCTTCGTGAGGTGGCTGACCTGGACACGGCCGGTGGGGGTGGCGATCCGCGTGGTCACGGAGAGGCAGTAGCTCTGGCCGCCGCCGCTGTTCTGGTGGTGATGGTGGTGGTGGCCACCCGAGCCCTGCTGGGGCGTGGTGCTCGGCGCCGACTGGTGGGTGGTGGTGTGCGTCGTCGTGTGGGTGCGGTGCGTGGTCGTGTGGGTCGTATGCGTCGTCGTGTGCGTCGGCGGCGGCGTGTAGGTGGTGGTGGCGGTCGTGGTGGTGGTCACAGCCGTCCGGGTGGTCACCTGGCCACCGCTGCTGGAGGAGGGCTTGTGGGCCGGCGGCTTCTTCTTGTGAACCACCTTATTGTGGTGGACCACCTTCTTGTGGTGGACCACCTTCTTGACCAGCGGCTTCTTGGTCGTGGCCACCGATTTGGTGGTGTGTGAGCCGGACCCGCATCCAGCGGCGGCGAGGGCGGTGGCGATGAGGACGAAGATCAGTCGTTTCATGGACCCGTCTCGGCGTGGTCGACGGCTCGGGCGGAGGCTAACAGCCGCAGCACACGCATCCTCCCAGGCCAACACCGGCGGGCGCGCGGAGTTGCGCCGGCGCCCTCATTGGCGGGCAAGGCGGCGCGCACGTCATACGGATGAGGTGATGTATCGAGAGTCTCGGTCACGGACGATTCGCGGCGGACTGGACCTGCCAACTTCGGCGACCGTCCCGGCGTGGGTCAACGAGAGGAAGGGAAGCGCATTGTCCGAGACAGCAGCCGGCCCAGCGGCGGCCGACGAACCCACGCCATCGGCGGCCCCCGAGGTCGGCGCGCCCAGGCCGCCCATCGGACGGGGTCGAAGGATTCTGGTCCAGGTGATCATCTGGGCCACCACCGTGCTGGCGGTGTTGGCGATTTTCGCGGTATGGGCCAACCGGCAGTTCCTCAACCCGGACAACTGGGCGAACACCAGTACCCAGCTGCTGGAGCACCCCGAGATCCGGGCGGCCACGTCGAACTATCTGGTGGGCCAGCTGTATGCGAACGTCGACGTCGCGGGGGAGCTGAAGTCGAAACTCCCGCCGGCGTTGCAGGGTGTCGCGGCCCCGTTGGCGGGCGCGTTGCGCAATGTGGCAACGAGTGCTGCACAGCGGGCGCTGGCGAACCCGAAGGTGCAGGAAGTGTGGAGATCCGCCAACCGGGCCGCTGACCAGGCGCTTGTGACGATCGTCAATGGCGGCTCCGGAGCGGCGAAAATCAACGGAGGCGAGGTGACGCTGGACCTCAAGTCGATCCTCGCCAACATGACCGACCAGCTCGGCCTTCCGGACATCAGCTCGAAACTACCGCCGTCCGCCGCCAATCTGGTGGTCCTCAAGTCCAAGCAGATCAAGTTCATCCAGGACGTGGGCAACGCGCTCAAGGGGCTGGCCCTGCTGCTGACGATCCTCGTGCCGCTGCTATACGCGCTGGCAGTCTTCCTGGCTCGAGGACGCCGGCGGCGGGCCCTGATGACCGTCGGGATCGCGATTCTGACCGCAGGCCTGGTCGTCCTGGCGGCGCGCAAGCTCGTCGAGTCTGGCGTGACCAACTCGCTGGTCAAGGTCGAGGCCAACAAGCCTGCGGTCAGCTCGGTCGTGTCGATCGCCACATCCATGCTCAGCGAGATCGCCGAGGCCTTCGTAATCGTCGGGATCCCGCTGATCGCCGCGGCATGGTTCGCCGGCCCCGCCCGGCTCGCCGTCAGGATGCGCCGGGGGATCGCCCCGTTCCTCCGTGACCACCCCGAGGCCACGTTCGGGATCGTCGCCGGTCTCCTGCTGCTGATCTTCATCTGGGGACCGATCCCGGCCACGCACCGGCCGGGCGGAATAATCGTGTTCTCGGTGCTGGCGATCTTCGGCACAGCCGTACTGCGACAACAGACCGCGCGGGAGTTCTCAGACTCTCCGTAACGCCTCTAGTGGCGCTGTGGATGTGGCAGTCCTATGGGCATCCAGACGACACCTTCACGCACCACCAGCCGAAGAGCATTCCCAGCAAACCGAAACGCGGCACCACACGGTAGGCGCCGCAGCTGGGTTCCCCCAGCTGTTGACGGTGGATGGTCTCGAACCGGTGGGCGTGCGGATCGGCCAGCATCGCCTCGAGTTCGGCCCGAGCCCGGGCCTGTGAGTCTGCCCGCTCTATGAGGACGCGTTCGCCGAGGCCGATCTGGTGGACGAGTTGGTCGCGGACGCCCTCGAGTTCGCCAAAACTGAGCAGGCGGGCCGCGGCTTGGCGCTGCCGGGGAGCGGGCGCGCGGGCGCGTCCTGACTCCCATAGCTCCAGGGTCAGCAGCCCGAGACGTTGCTCGAGCCGCGCGATCTGCGTGCGGAGGCTCGCGCGGGCGGCGGCCTCCGTCCCCTCGTCATGTCGGATGGACCGCGTGAAATCAAGTTCCCTAACGGCGATCTCCATGGTTAGCCTCCGATTGGTGCGCGTGGGTTGGCGCCCCAGAAGAGTTGGGTGCCGAGCATGCCGATGAGGTGTACTCCGACGATGTTGAGGACCATGGATTTGGCGGTGGCGGTGCCGACGCCGACGGGTCCTCCGCTGGCGTTAAAGCCGTAGTAGCAGCCCACGAGCACGATCATGGTCGCCTCGGTCATGGCTTTGATGAGGCTGTATAAGAGGTCGGTGGGGTTCTGGAACTCCCAGAAGATGAGGAAGAACCCCCCTGATGAGACG
>JBJMLC010000133.1:0-8885 GCA_045805485.1 Solirubrobacteraceae bacterium
CAGGGAGGCGTGACCTCCTCGACCTCATGCCCGAGCGATTCGAGCTGCGCCGCCGCTGACCGGGCCGCGTCCAGGCACACCGGATCGACCTCGGCGCCCCGCAGGGGCGGGTTGAGAGCCAGCCCGACACGCAGCCGGCCCGGCGCTCGCGTGGCCAGCTCGGCGAACGGCGCCTCCGGCTCCGGCGCCCAGGTGGCGTCGCCGGGCTCATAGCCGGCCAGCACATCGAGCAGTGCCGCCGTCTCCGCCACCGTCCGGGTCAGGACTCCGTCAGTGGCCAGGAAGCTGTCACCGGCGTCTGGCCCCACCGACACCCTCCCCCGGGAGGCCTTCAATCCCACCAGCCCGCAGCAGGCGGCGGGAATTCGCGTCGAGCCGCCGCCGTCGTTGCCGTGGGCCAGCGGCACCATGCCCGCGGCCACCGCCGCGCCGGAGCCCCCGCTGGAGCCTCCGGGCGTGCGGTCAAGGGCCCACGGGTTGTGGGTGGGGCCGAACCGGCGGGATTCCGTCGTGGGCAGGATGCCCATCTCAGGCAGGGCCGTCTTGCCCACGATCACGAACCCGGCCTCCTTCAGCCGGCGGACGAGGTAGGCGTCGTGCTGGGGCACGACGTCGCCAAACAGGTCGCTGCACATGGTGATCGGCATGCCGGCCACCGGACGGTTGTCCTTGACCGCGATCGGTACGCCGGCGAAGGGGCGGGGATCGCCGGACTCGATTCCAGAGGCCACCTCCATGGCCGAGTCGTGTGCGAGGTGGGTGAACGCGTTGATCGTGGCCTGGAGCTCGTCGATCCGCCGCAGGGCAGCCTCCACGAGCTCGCCAGCGGAAAGCTCCCCTGAACGCACCAGCGAGGCCAGTTCCATGGCCGGACGGAACATCAGGTCGTTCACAGGCCCGGGAGCCTATCCAGATAGCCTTCCCCGCATGACCGCCACCACCGAAGTCCAATCAGGCCTTGAAGGCGTAGTCGCCTTCGCTACCGAGATCGCCGAACCCGATCGGGCGGGAGGCTCGCTGCGCTATCGGGGTGTGGACATCGAGGAGCTCGTGGGCCGGGTGCCCTTCGAACAGGTCTGGGGGCTGCTGGTGGACGGGACGCTGCTTCCCGGCATGCCGCCGGCGGAGCCGTACGCGCTCACCGTGCACTCGGGTGATCCCCGGGTGGATGTTCAGTCGGCACTGGCCATGCTCGGGCCCCAGTGGGGCTTTGGGCAGCTGATCGACATCTCCGACGAGCAGGCGCGAGACAACCTGGCCCGGGCCTCGGTCATGGCGCTCTCGTTCGTGGCCCAGTCGGCCCGAGGGATCGGCCGGCCACCTGTCTCCCAGCTTGAGGTGGACAAGGCCAAGTCGATTCCCGAGCGCTTCCTGATCCGCTGGCGGGGCGAGGCCGACCCGCGGCACGTGGAGGCCATCGACGCCTACTGGATCTCGGCCGCCGAGCACGGGATGAACGCGTCCACGTTCACCGCTCGGGTGGTGGCCTCGACGGGAGCCGACGTCGCCGCCGCGCTGTCGGCCGCGGTGGGTGCCCTGTCCGGGCCGCTGCACGGCGGAGCGCCCAGCCGGGTGCTCAAGATGCTGGACGACGTCGACGCGGCCGGGGACGCCGAGCGCTACGTCAAGGACCTGCTGGACCGCGGCGAGCGGCTGATGGGCTTCGGTCACCGCATCTACCGGGCGGAGGACCCCCGGGCCCACGTCCTGCGTGAGACGTCGCGCCGGCTGGGGTCACCGCGGGTGGAGGTGGCCGAGGCGCTGGAGCAGGCCGCGCTGGCCGAGCTCCACGCCCGAAAGCCGGACCGTGTGCTGGCCACGAACGTCGAGTTCTGGTCGGCCGTGGTGCTCGATTTCGCCGATGTCCCGCCTGAGCTCTTCACCCCCATGTTCACCTGCGCGCGCACCGCGGGCTGGTCGGCCCACATCATGGAGCAGAAGCGGGAGGGCCGGCTGATCAGGCCGACCGCCAAGTACGTGGGCCCGCCGCCACGGCCGCTGACGGACCTGCAGTAGGGCGCGGGGCGAGCGCGTAGGCGGCTCGCGATCGTCGGGCCGCATCGGCGCTGACGCCACGGGGGCCGACCGTGACAAAACCGTCACGCGCTGCAACAAAAGTGCGTCAATACCAGGGCTTTCCGGCGGCCCGGAGTGCGGCGCGCCTACGTTCCGAGGATGGCTCCGACGCTCGACCAGCGGCTGGCCGCCCGGCTGCTTCAGGAGCACGGATGGCGGGTTGGTCCGCGGGCCCGGCACGGCATCAAGATGGTGGCGCCAGACCAGCGACCGGTGATTCTTCCCCGGCACCGCGGAGCGCCCTATGGCCAGGGCCTGAATCGGGCCATCATCAGACAGGCAGGCCTCGACCCGAAGGAGGTGAGAGCGTGGATCTCACGGTCGAAGTGCGTGAAGAGGGTCCGGGATACTGGGCGCACGTTGTAGAGCTGCCCGGCTGCTTTGCCTCTGGCCAGGCGCTCGATGAGCTCCGGGAGGCGCTGGGGGAGGCCGTCGGCCTCTACCTATGGGACCGGCCGGCTGGTCTGGGCACACAGGCCCTGCTGGTGGGCGAGGTCCGCGTCCAGGTGCGGGAGCCCTAGCCCCGGTAGGGCCCGTCCACGTATTCGGTCAGCATCCGCGAGGCGCAGAAGCGGGGGCCCAGGGAGATCAATGACGCTCGCATGCGGTCCAGCCAGGCCGCGGGCAACCCGCGCTCGTCCCGCTCGTAGAACGCGGGCACGATCTCCTCATCCAGAAGCTGGTGCAGCAGGTAGGCGTCCCGCTCGTCCTGGGCGGCAGCGTCGTCCATGATCTCGCCCGGCAGAGCCCACCCGTTGCTGCCGTCGTAGGCCTCGGCCCACCAGCCGTCCAGCACGCTCAGCTGGAGCCCACCGTTGAAGGCTGCCTTCATCCCGCTGGTGCCACTGGCCTCCAGCGGCGGGCGGGGCAGGTTCAGCCACACGTCGCAGCCCCGGACCAGCATGGCCCCGGTGGCGAGGTCGTAGTCGTCGAGATACGCCACCCGCTGGCCCACCACCGGCGAGGACTTGAGCGCGAACAGATGCTGGAGGGAATGCTTGGCCTCCTCGTCGCGGGGGTGGGCCTTCCCGGCCAAAACGACCTGCACCGGGCGCTCACCCCCCAGCAGTGACAGTGTCCACTGAGGATCCCGGGTGAGCAGCTCCAGCCGCTTGTAGGTGGCCACCCGGCGGGCGAAGCCGATCGTGAGCGCGCCGTCCTCGAAGGTGTGGAGGGCGGCATCCACATACTCGCGCGTGTCTCCTCGGAGCAGGTGGTCCTGCGTGCTGCGACGGCGAACGAACTCCGCCAGCTCTCGGCGCTGATCCTGCCGGGCCGCCCACAGTTCGTCGTCAGGGATCTGCTGGACCGCGGACCACGTCTCGGGATCGGCGGCCCGCTGCATCCATCCCTGACCCAGATGGCGGTCGAGCAGCTCGCGCATCGGTCCGCCGATCCAGGTCGGCACGTGGACACCGTTGGTGACGTGTCCGATGGGAATGTGCTCGGGTGGCGTGTCGGGCCAGAGCTCCGCCCACATTCCGCGGGCCACCTCGCCGTGTCGGCGGCTGACGGCGTTGGCGGCGCGACTCATGCGCAGCGCAGCCTGGGTGACCCCAAAGGGCTCCGAGGCGTCCTGCGGGTGGGTGCGCCCAAGCTCCAGCACCGCCGTTTCCGGCAGCCTGAGTCCCTGCGCCAGCTGGGCGATCGCCTGGCAGATCTGGTCGGACGGATAAGTGTCGTTGCCCGCCGGCACCGGTGTGTGGGTGGTGAACACCGTGCGCGCCCGGGCCTCGTCCAGCGCTGGGCCGGAGGGCTCACCGTTGGACAGCGCCCCCGCGGCCAGAGCCAGGGGCGCGAGCGCGGCGTGCCCCTCGTTCAGATGAATGACACCCGGCTCGATCCCCAGTGCCTGGAGCGCGCACACACCGCCGGCGCCGAGGAGCAGGTACTGCGACAGGCGCGTCGTGGGATCGGAGTCATAGAGGCGGGCGGTGATCCAGCGCTCGATGGGCCGGTTGCGGGAGATGTCCGTGTCCAGCAGGAACAGAGGAATCCGGCCCACGTCGACGCGCCAGATGTGCGCCGTCACCTCCATGCCGTCGATCGGAACCTCGACGGTCAAGGGCATCCCCTCAGGCGTGAGGACACGGGCCGCCGGGAGCCGCTGGGGGTCGGTGTCGACCCAGTACTCGTGCTGCCAGCCTCCCGCGTCGATCCGCTGCCGGAAATAGCCCTTGCGGTACATGAGGCCGACCGCGACCAGCGGGATGGCCTGGTCAGAGGCCTCCTTGAGAAGATCGCCGGCCAGGGCGCCCAGACCGCCCGAGTAGATCGGCAGCGACACGTGCACGCCGTACTCGGCACACAGAAAGGCCACGGGACGGCCGGGGTCAAGCCCGCCCGCGGGTGGGCGAGCCAGGTCGGCCTCGACCTGCGACCGGAGCTCCTGCGCCCGCGCGATCAGCGCATCGTCCGCGGCGGCGCGACGCAGGGCCCGGGATGACGCCTCCTGGAGCAGCCGGACCGGGTTCTGGAGACACAGCTCGAACCGCTCCCGGTCGATGGCAGCGAACAGCTCGGCGCCACCGGGAAGCCAGGACCACCGGTAGTTGTAGGCCAGCGCGGCCAGGGGAGCCAGCGGCGCCGGCAGCCGCTCGGCCAGCTCGTCGACCGCGTGCTGGATGTCGCCAGCCCCGGCCGAGAAGACATGGTCCCGCGCGTCATCAGTTGTGGCGAGGTCCCGCACTCTGGCTCGATTATCAACTAGGCGCTACGCTCGCGCGCCTTGACCGAGGGGAAGCCCGAACCAGCCAGCCGCTCCGCGACCCACGGGGAGCCCGGCGGCGCGGCCTCAGGGGCATGCCGGTCAGGGGTGTTGGCCTTCGGCGACTCGATCACCAACGGCGGCGGAGAGCTTCAGTGGGGCGTGGCGCTCCAGTCGTGGGCCCAGTGGGTGGCTCGAGGACTGGGCATGCCGTTCACCAGCTACGCCGTCGACGGCAACCGCGCGGTTGACGTCGTGAGCACGCAGATCCCGGCGTTCCTGGCTCGCAACGCCCGGGCCGACTCCCACTACGACGTCGGCTGTCTATACATAGGCGTCAACGACGTGCGGGCGGTGGACTGGGACCCGTCTGCCTTCGACCTGGAGTTCCGTCGGGCCATGGGGTTTCTGTTGCGGCGATGCGACCGGGTGCTCACCGCCACGGCGCCCCTGGATCTGGGCCGGCCGCGGGCCGGGGCGAAGGTCGAGGAAATGAACCGGCTGGTCGAGGCTGCGGCCTCTGGGGCGGGGGCACTCGTCGTTGACCTGCGTTACTTCGCGGCCCGCAACCTCATCATGGCCGACCACGTCCACCCCACCGCGTTCGGCCAGATCGCCATCGCGGAACGGGCGCTGGCAGTGCTGGAGCGTGACGGCATGACTGTCCAGGTGCGGCCCGGCGAGCTGATCGAGTACGAGGTCACCAGCTGGAGGCGGCTGCGCAGCGACCTGACATACGCCTACCGGCACGCCAAGGTGAGCGCACGGGCGGGGGCGCTGGGGCTTCTGGCGCGCCTGCGCTAGGGGCCCACGCGACCGCGGGCGGGCGCCTGAGGTCCCGACCGGCTTCGGGCGGGGCGCTTCCACCAGGCTGACGACTTTGCCCCGTATATCGGGGCTTTTTCGACACGCTGACGCGCCGCACTCCCGAGCGAGTGCCTCCAGTGGAGCCTGGGGTGGCGGGTTGTGGCTTGGGGTTGTGGGACAAAGGCGCCGCGCTCAGCGGCCGCCCGGCGGCAACCGTCCCGCCTCCTGCGTCGCTTCCCGAAGCCGCCCGGCCAGCGCCGGCGTGAAGGCCCCCGGGCGCATCCGCCACTGCCAGCTCCCGCTGGCCCGGCGGGGGTCGTTCATCCGGGCCTCGCTGCCCAGGCCCAGGACGTCCTGCATCTGCATCATGGCCACCCGGGCGGGTGAGCTGAGCGCCAGGCGGATGAGCGTCCACCACGGCTGGCGGCCCAGGCTGAACCCGCGCTCCGCCGCGGCCCGGGCAACCAGGCTCCGGCGCCCCGGATCGAGCGAGTCCCACCACCCGCGGGCCGTGTCGTGGTCGTGGGTCCCGGTGTAGACGACCCGGTGCGCGACGTGGTTCTCCAGCCGGTGCGGGCTCTCGGGCCGATCGGGGTCGAAGCCGAACTGGAGCACGAGCATCCCCGGCAGGCCGAGCTCGTCTCGCAGCCGCTCCACGGCCGGCGTGATCACGCCCAGGTCCTCGGCCACCAAGGGCAGCTCGCGGCCGAGCTCGAGCTGCGAGGCCACGGCATCGAACACCGCCCTTCCCGGACCGCGGCGCCAATGACCGGCGCGCGCGCTCCGCGCCCCCTGAGGAACCGCCCAGTAGGAGACGAAGCCGCGGAAGTGGTCGATGCGCATCAGGTCGAACAGGGCCATCGTCCGGGCCACCCGGTGCGTCCACCAGCGATAGCGTCTCCGGCGCAGGGCGGGCCAGTCGTACAGGGGGTTGCCCCACAGCTGCCCGTTGGCCGCGAAGGCGTCCGGGGGAGCCCCGGCCACCCAGCCATGCTGGAAGAGCTCGGGATGGGCGCGATGATCGGCGCTGTCAGGAGCCACGTAGATGGCCAGGTCTCCGAACAGCCGCACGCCCCGGTCGCGGGCATGGCCGCGGAGCGCGTCCCACTCGCGCTGGAAGCGAACCTGGTCGGCCACGGCGCCGCGACCGGCGAAGCGCTCCCAATCCTCCACCCACCAGGCGTTGCGGTCTCGGAAGTCGGTCAGCTCCGCCGCGCTCACCGAAGCCCGCCGGTCGGCCAGCAGCCCTGGCCAGGCGGCGAAGGCGGAGCGGGCCTTGTACGGGGAGTGGTGGCGGTCAGGCGGGCCCAGGGGGAGCACCTGCCACCACGTCTGACCAGCGGCGGCCAGCCAGTCCACGAACCTGTGGGCCTCGGGGCCCAGGCTTCCGCCGGGCAGCGAGGTGATGTGAAGCTGGATGCCGCTGGAGCGAGGGAGCTCAGTCATGGGAATGCACTCGTTTGTTCACAAGATCGACGCGGTTTACCCATTGTCGGTGTGGATAGTGTCCAGGTATGGCCAGTCCCGCGACAGGGGCGCAAACGCGCCTGAAGACCGCGACGCGGCCCGGGACCCAGAAGCCTCTGCCTCCCCGCATAGTCATTCAATACCCGGCTCCGGAGGTGGATCTGGGGAGCTACCCGGCCAAGCGGTGCGTGGGCGATCACGTGGAGGTCCAGGCCGACGTGTTCCGGGACGGGCACGATCTGCTGCGCGCCGTGGTCAGATACCGCGAGCCGGGGCAGCGGCGCTGGCAGGAGACCGAGATGCGCCGGATCGACGCCCACCTGGACGGGGTCAGGTGGGCAGGGGGCTTCGACGTCACCCGGCCCGGGCGCTATCAGTACACCGTCCAAGCCTGGACGGACGTGTTCGGCACCTGGCGGGATGAGCTGGCTCGCAAGCTGGAGGCGGGGCAGCACGACCTCCAGGGCGAGATGCTGGAGGGGATCCAGATGCTCCGGGACGCGCTGCAGCGAGCGCGTGACGACTCGGCGCACCAGCTGATCGAGCACGCCGTCGCGACACTCCAGGACCGGGCATTGCCAGAGGCCGCCAAGCACGACATCGCCCTGGGACCGGAGCTGCTGGAGGCCGTGGAGCACACCCAGGAGCGCCATGGGTGCGTTTCGCTGGATCGGCCGCTGGACCTGGAGGTCGATCGTCTCAGGGCCCGCTTCGGCTCCTGGTATGAGCTCTTCCCTCGCTCCTGGGGCGGGCTGAAGGGCGTGGAGAAGCGCCTGCCTGAGCTGGCCGAGCTGGGCTTTGACGTCGTCTACCTCCCGCCGATCCATCCCATCGGCCAGACCAACCGCAAGGGCCGCAACAACGCCCTGACCGCCGAGCCGGATGATCCTGGATCGCCGTGGGCCATCGGCGACTCCAGCGGCGGCCATGAGGCGGTCCATCCCCAGCTGGGGTCGATCGACGATCTGAGATCACTCACCGCCACGGCGCGGGAGCACAACATGGACATCGCGCTGGACTTCGCGATCCAGTGCTCGGCCGACCACCCCTGGCTCAAGGACCACCCAGAGTGGTTCCACCGCCGCCCGGACGGCACGCTCAAGTACGCCGAGAACCCCCCCAAGCGCTACCAGGACATCTACAACGTCAACTGGGAGTCGCCGGACTGGCGGGGGCTGTGGGAGGCGCTGCTGGAGGTCGTCCTGCACTGGGTGGACTGCGGCGTGAAGGTGTTCCGGGTCGACAACCCGCACACCAAGCCCTTTGAGTTCTGGGCCTGGCTGATCGAGGAGGTGCATGCCCGTGATCGGGATGTCGTGTTCCTGGCCGAGGCGTTCACCCGCCGCGCCGTCATGCGCGAGCTGGGCAAGCTCGGCTTCACCCAGTCCTACACGTACTTCACGTGGAAGAACTCGCGGTACGAGCTGACCGAGTACGTGAACGAGCTCGCCTGGGGCGAGGAGCGCGAGTACTTCCGCCCCAACTTCTTCCCGGTCACGCCGGACATCCTCCACGCCTACCTGGTCCACGGCGGGCCGCCGGCGTTCATCACCCGGCTCGTGCTCGCGGCGACGCTCGCGCCCAGCTACGGCATCTACTCGGGCTACGAGCACTTCGAGAACGTGCCGGTCCGCGAGGGCTCCGAGGAGTACCTCAACTCCGAGAAGTACGAGATCCGGGAGCGCGCGCTCGACGGTCCGCTGCTGCCGATGATCCGGCGCCTCAATGAGATCCGCCGCGAGAACCCGGCGCTGCAGCACCTCTCGAACATCCGCTTCCTCGACGGACAGAACGACAACCTGATCGCCTACGCCAAGCACGAGCCGGG
>JBJMLC010000134.1:0-5727 GCA_045805485.1 Solirubrobacteraceae bacterium
AGAAGTTCTGCTTCCGCGAGCCCATGCCGCCGATGTACAGGGCCAGGACCGGTCGCATGAGGTTCCGGGCCTGCTCACGGTCATCGGACACGTACGCGTTCACGGTCGGCGCGATGTCAAAGCCGTCCAGCGACCTGTCGGCGCGGCCCGCACCCTCCTCCAGCAGGGCGCGGAAATCCGATACGTACTCCGGCGAGAAGAACGTGGGGATCCAGCCGTCGGCGATCTCGCCGGCCAGGGCGGTGTTCTTGGGGCCAATCGCGGCCACATAAATAGGGATCCGATCCTGGACGGGCGAGATCATGAGCTTCAGGGGCTTGCCCGGCCCGTCGGGCAGCGGTAGCTCGAGCGTTTCGCCATGGAAGTCGACCCGCTCGCGGGCCAGCGCCATCCGGACCACCTCCACGTACTCGCGCGTGCGCTGGAGCTGGCGCGCGAACCTCTGGCCGTGCCAGCCCTCCGCGACCTGCGGCCCCGAGGAGCCGATCCCCAGCAGCATCCTTCCGTCGGAGAGCTGGTCCAGCGTGGCCGCGGTCATGGCCGTCATGGCGGCGCTGCGGCCGGGCATCTGGAAGATGGCCGAGCCGAGCTTGATCTTGGTCGTCTGGGCGGCCAGCCAGGCCAGCACCGTGGCCGCGTCCGAGCCGTAGGCCTCGGCTGACCACACCGAGTCGTAGCCGAGCCGCTCCGCCTCCTGCACCACGGTGAGCTGGTCGCTTGCCCCCATGCCCAATCCCCAATAGCCAACATGTACGCCGAGCTTCATTGCAAGTTTCCTTTCGGTCCCAGGACTTCGCTTGTCCAACCAGACGACCGCGATTACAGTGCGCCAACCGCTTCGGGAGGCGGGCAAACCCTATGCGAACCAAGCGGCGAGCGACGATCGAAAATCTGCGGACGGCCATCGAGTCGCTCCCCAGGACGACCAGGGTGGCGATGCTCCAGGGCATCGCGTCCAACGAGATCATCGTGGGCGCGTACACCGACGGTCACGGGATCTGCCCGATGCTGGCCGCCCACCGCGCCGGCGGCAGGACGAACCTGATCTCCTTCGCCAAGGCCTGGGACCGCTTCGCGCTGGCCGGCGCCCGGGTCACCAAGGCGCGCCCGGCAACCGCTCGGGAGCTCCTGGTCCTGCGCACCCACCTGGAGGCCAGCCTGCTGGAGGAGGATGCGCCGGTGACGGACCTGGCCTGCGCCATCCGCGAGCACCGTGAGCTGGTCAGGCGCCATGACCAGGAGGGGCCCCGCGACCGCGGCGCCGACCGGCAGGTGGGCCGCCAGGGCGCCCGGCCTGGCGACTCCGATCGCAGCCAGGAGCTGCGATCCCAGCCGGGCTGGAGCTGGATGCGCCTGGTCCGGCGGTACGACGAGTACCAGTGGGCTCTGGAGCAGGTCGAGGCGCACCAGCAGGCCGAGGAAGAGGCGCCCGTCCTCAACTGACAGGATCCCGGGCCATGGCCGGGTCCAACATCCAGCTCCTGGGGACGATGGAGGCCGGGTTCGAGGACGTCCTCACGCCTGACGCGCTGGAGTTCCTGGTCGCGCTGGAGCGAGAGTTCGGGCCGCGGCGCCGGGAGCTGCTGGAGGCTCGGGTCGAGCGCCGGGCCAGCCTGCGCTCGGGCGCGATGCTCGACTTTCTGCCTCAGACCGAGGAGATCCGGGACGGCGACTGGAGCGTGGGCACCGCGCCGGCGGACCTGAACCAGAGATGGGTGGAGATCACGGGGCCCACCGATCGGAAGATGATGATCAACGCCCTGAACTCAGGGGCCGACGGGTTCATGGCAGACCTGGAGGACGCCAACGCTCCCACCTGGCGCAACATGGTCACCGGGCAGATCAACCTCCGCGACGCGGTCGCCGGAACGATCACCCACCAGGGCTCGGACGGCCGTCATTACGAGCTGAAGCCTGACCCGGCCACCCTTCTGGTGCGGCCGCGCGGCTGGCACCTGCCGGAGCGTCACCTGATGATCGATGCCGAGCCCATCTCAGGATCACTCTTCGACTTCGGGCTCTACTTCTTCCACTGCGGCAAGGCGTCGGTGGAGAACGGGGCGGGCCCCTATTTCTATCTCCCCAAGATGGAGTCGCATCTGGAGGCCAGGCTGTGGAACGACGTCTTCTGCTTCGCCCAGGACGCTTTCGGACTGCCCCGCGGCACGATCAAGGCCACGGTGCTGATCGAGACGCTGCCGGCCGCGTTCGAGATGGAGGAGATTCTGTACGAGCTCCGCGAGCACTCCGCGGGTCTCAACGCCGGCCGCTGGGACTACATCTTCTCCTCCATCAAGTGTTTCGCCGACCGCCCGGAGATGGTGCTCCCTGACCGGGGCGACGTGACCATGACCGTTCCGTTCATGAGGGCGTACACCGAGCTGCTGGCGGCGACGTGCCACCGCCGCGGCGCGCATGCCATGGGTGGGATGGCCGCGCTAATCCCGTCCCGCCAGGATCCGGAGGCGAATGAGAGGGCACTGGAGGGGGTGCGCGCCGACAAGGAGCGGGAGGTGTCTCAGGGCTACGACGGAACCTGGGTGGCCCATCCTGATCTCGTGCCGGTGGCCCGTGAGGTCTTCGAGGCCGGGCTGAAGGGAGCCCCCAACCAGCTGGAGCGCCAGCGCGATGACGTCCGGGTGACCGCCGAGCAGCTCCAGGACCTGGGCTCGACGCCGGGGGAGATCACGGAGGCGGGCCTGCGCACGAATGTCAGCGTGGGCTTCCAGTACGTCTCGTTCTGGCTCAGCGGACGAGGAGCTGCGGCCATCAACTCGCTCATGGAGGACGCGGCCACGGCGGAGATCTCACGCAGCCAGATCTGGCAGTGGGTTCACCACGGGTCCCGTCTGGAGGACGGCCGACCGGTGACGGTGGAGCTGGTGCGCCAGCTGATCGACGAGGAGACAGAGAAGATCCGCCGCAGCGTGGGGGAGGAGACCTGGCAGGCGGGACGTCCGGCAGAGACCAGAGAGCTCTTCGACCGGGTGGCCCTCTCGCCGGAGCTCAACGAATTCCTGACAATTCCGGCGTACGAGTATCTGGACGTTGTAGCCTGATCTGCGGGGCTTACTCGGACCATGAACGGATTCGGCGAACACAACCTTGCCGCGCTGGCCGAACGGTCCTTCGAGCGTAAGGGCGACTATGAGACGCTGCTCTTCGAGGGCCGGTGGCACCGCTCAGGAGAACTCTCCGAGCGGGCCCGGCGGATGGCCACCGGCCTGGCCGAAATGGGGGTCGGCCCTGGCGAGCGCGTGGTGGTGATGATGGCCAACTCGGTGGAGGTCGGGATCGTCTACCAGGCGATCTGGCGGGCCGGCGCCGTGGTCACCCCGGCCATGTTCCTGCTCCCCGTGGAGGACCTGCGGCACGTACTCCAGGACTCCGGGGCCTGCACCGTCATCACGACCGCCGAGTTCGTGGAAAAGGTGAGTGAGGCCAGCGAGGGCCTGGAAAACGTCCGGTTCCTGATCTGCCGCGAGGAGACCGAGGGTTTCATCCCGCTGGCCTCGCTGGAAGCCGCCGACTCAGGTCCGATCGTCCCCCGCGCCGACGAGGACCTGGCCGCCCTGCTGTACACCGGGGGCACGACGGGACGCTCCAAGGGGGTGATGCTCACCCACTCGAGCCTCTACTACACGGGCCGAGCGGCTCACGAATCCGCGTACGTGCCGGGCATCAACCGAGCGCTGCTCCCGCTGCCGCTCTCCCACGCCTACGGCCTGCTGGTCACCATCACCGGAATGCACTCGCCTGAGCAGGGGGTGGCCGTGCTCCAGCGGTGGTTCGAGCCCCAGGGGTTCCTGGAGCTGATCCAGGAGCACCGGCTCCAGCTCGCCGCCGTGGTGCCCACGATGCTTCAGATTCTGCTCTCTCTGCCGCTGGAGCAGTACGACCTGAGTTCGCTGCGCTACGTGGGCTCAGGCGGGGCGCCGCTCGCCCCGGAGGTGGAGGAGCAGTTCACCCGTCGGGTGCCGTCGTCCTCCATCCGTCAGGGGTACGGCTTGACCGAGACGGCCGCCCTCATTTCCTCCAGTCCGGTGGGCCGCGAGCGTGCCGGCTCGGTGGGGTTGCCCGTCCCAGGGACCGAGGTCAGGATCCTGGATGAGGCCGGAGAGGAGGTGCCGACAGGGGAGGTGGGCGAGATCTGCGCGCGGTCGGCCGGCGTGATGCAGGGCTACTGGAACTCGCCGGAGGCCACCGAGGAGGCGTTGCGGGATGGCTGGCTGCACACCGGTGACATGGGCTACATCGACGACGATGGCTACCTGTACATCGTGGATCGCAAGAAGGACCTCATCATCCGAGGCGGGTTCAACGTGTACCCCCGGGACGTCGAGGATGCGCTGCTGGAGCACGCGGCGGTGGAGTCGGCTGCGGTGGTGGGCCGGCAAGATCCCGTCCATGGAGAGGAGGTCGTGGCCTTCGTCTCGCTGCGGCCCGGCGCCGAGCTGACGGGCGATGAGCTGATCCAGTGGGCCCGCGAGCGGATCGGCGGGTACAAGTACCCCCGGGAGGTCCTGATCGTGGACGAGGTGCCCTTCACTCCGGTGGGGAAGGTCGATCGTAAGGCGCTGCGGGCGTCGCTGAAGGGCGCCGCGGAGCCGCAACGGGCGTGAAGGCGTAGCCGCGGCCACAGCGTTGCCGAGAACTGCGAAGGAGACAGGATCGCAAGAGCACGGTGGGCTGCGCCTGATTTCGGGTAGCTCTCCTGTGTGGAGGAGACACGGCGTCCCACGGACGGGAGTGAGGGCGCGTCGCCAGGGCGAAGCGATCCCCCGACGGCGCGGCACCCGTCGCTGTCCAACGGGCATCAGCAGAAGACCCAGGACACCTCCGAGGCCAGGGCTGACCGCGAGCTGCTGATGGACCGCGAGGCCCGGGTCGAGGCCGTGGAGGGCGATGGCGAGTTCGGGGACCCGGGACGGCGGTTTGACCGGCGGTCGCCGTTCTGGATCGGCTTGACGGGCGGCCTGGGCGTGGCCGCTGCGGCTCTTGTGGCCTGGAGCATTGTCACCACGAGGGAGGTCCTCCTGCTGATGGTGGTGGCGCTGGTCATCGCCATCGGGCTTGAGCCGATCGTCGCGCTGCTCCACCGGCACAGAGTGCCCCGTCCGGTGGCCGTGGCGCTGGTGTCACTGGCCGGGGTGGGCCTGTTCGCCGGCCTCATGGCGCTGGCGATTCCGCCGTTGGTCGATGAGGGCGACAAGCTGGTCAGCCAGGCGCCTCACTACCTGGAGACCCTCAATAACAAGAGCTCGTTCCTGGGGCATCTGAACAAGCACTACCACCTGGTGGCTCATCTAAAGAGCGCGTTGTCGCACGGCGGCCTGAGTTCGATCACCTCCGGCGTGATCGGCGCTGGGAAGCTGGTTCTGGGTGTGGTCAGCGCCGTCGTGGTCATGATCGTGCTGACGATCTACTTCCTGGCCGACATGCCGCGGGTTACGCGCACGGTATACCGCTTGGTCCCCCACAGCCGCCGGGCGCGGGCCGGGCTGCTGATCGATGAGGTGTTCGCCCGGGTGGGTGGGTACGTGCTCGGGAACTTCCTGACCTCGCTGATAGCGGCCGTGGGCACGCTGATCTGGCTGGAGATCTGGGGTGTGCCCTACCCGCTGCTCCTCTCGGTGTTCGTGGGGCTCATGGACCTGATCCCAATCGTCGGCTCCACGATCGCCGGGGTGGTCGTTTCCCTGGTGGCGCTCACTGTGTCCCTGCCCG
>JBJMLC010000135.1:0-39178 GCA_045805485.1 Solirubrobacteraceae bacterium
CACAAAAACAAAAAACTACGCAATAACGAACTCCTGCTCGAAGTACCGGTCCGCCTCCGGGCCCAGGGCGAGCGAGGCCGCGGCCTGGCCCGCGGCGGTCAGCCGCTGACGGGCGCTGGCCCGGAGCGCGCTGACGTCATCCGCCTCCGGTTCGGCCCGAATCGCCTCCAAGTAATGGGATGCCAGCACCTCAGCGATGTCCCGGAGCTCACCGGGCCATGTCTGTTCCAGATGCTGGGCCGCGGCCACGTGCTTGGTCTTGCGGGCCCGCCGGGACAGAGTGCCGTAGGCCACCGTGCGCAGAAGGCCCTGGATGAACACGTACTGCCCGCGTTCGGGCGAGCGAGGGTCGTCGTCACGGGCCAGAATCTGCCGGGCCACGAGTGAGTCCAGGACCTCGACCGCACCGTCCTCCAGCGAACCCGAGAGAGTGGCGGCGGCCGCGGCCGTGAAAGACTGACCCAGGACGGAGGCGTCCTGGAGGAGGCTTCGCTGAGGCGCCGACAGACCGTCGAGCCGGGACGCCATCAGCGCGTGCAGCGACTCCGGGATCTCGAGATCGCTCACATCGCCCGTAACGTGGTACCGAGCACCGTCCTGAACGAGCATTCCCCGGTCCTGGAGCATCCGGATGGTCTCCACCGCGTAGAGCGGGATACCCTCGGCCCGGCGGACGATCTGGGCCACCAGCTCCTCCGGAAGGCCCGGGGCAAGTCCGTCCAGGACGGTGGAGATCGATCGCGGCTCGAGCGGCTCCAGGACCATCGGCTCCCACCCCGGTCGCCGCCCTCGCAGCTCCGGCCGGCTCAGGGTCAGCACGAAGATGGGGAACTCGGCCGACCACTCCAGCAGGTAGTCGATGAAATCCAGCAGGCCGCTGTCCGCCCACTGGAGGTCCTCGAAGGCCAGAATTACGGGGCTGTCCCCGGCCATGCGCTCGAAGAACAGCCGCCAGCCGGAGAAGAGATCCACTCGATCGGCATCCGGACGCTCCTCCAGACGTAACAGATGAGCCAGTCGGGGCTCCACCATCCCCCGCTCGCGCGCGTCGGGCACGAACTCCTCAACCACCGCTCGCAGCTTCTCCCGGGCCACCGCGGGTGCGTCCTCGTCTTCCTGGATGCGCGCCCGGCCGCGGACCATCTCGGCCAGCGCCCAGTAGGCCACGCCCTCCCCGTAGGACAGGCAGCGCCCCTGATGCCAGTAGCGCACCTCCTCGATCCCGTCCAGGTATTTGAAGAACTCCCACAGCAGGCGGGACTTGCCGGATCCGGCCTCGCCCAGGATGACCACGTGTTGGGCCCGCCGGTCATGAGCGCTGCGCTCGCCCGCCTCCACGATCATCGCCAGCTCCCGCTCGCGGCCCACGAACGGCGCCTCCAGCCCGGCGCTGCGCCGGGCTCCGCCCGCTCCGGCGACCACGCGCAGGGCGGTCCACGCCCGGACCGGCTGCTCGCGGCCCTTGACCTCATGAGTGCCGGCGTCCTCGTAGGCGATGGCCGCCTCGCTGGCCCTCCGAGTCACGTCGTCGACCAGCACGGTTCCCGGGTCGGCGATCGATTGCAGACGGCTGGCCGTATTGACCGTGTCGCCCAGCACCATGCCCTCGGTCTCGACGCCCAACTCCACCGCCGCCTGGCCGGTCAGCACGCCTGCGCGCAGGCTCAGCCCCGGCATCCCGACCTCGTCGCCCAGGGCCGCCACGGCCTGGGTGAGAGCCAGCGCAGCTCTGACCGCGCGCTCGGCGTCATCCTCCCGGGCCACCGGGGTGCCCCAGACCGCCATGACCGCGTCGCCGATGAACTTCTCCACCGTGCCGCCGTAGCGCTTGATCAGGGTTCGGCAGCGGTCGAAATACGTGCTGAGCAGGTCGCGGACCTCCTCCGGATCGCGGTGCTCGGACAGGGTGGTGAACCCCACCAGGTCGGCGAACAGCACGGATACAAGGCGACGTTCTGCCACCGACTCGGTGGCGGCAATTGCCGGCGGGGAAGCGGACCCGTTGAGGGCCGTGCCGCACGAGGGACAGAACCGATTGGCCGATGGGTTCTCCAGCCCGCATCCGGGGCAGCTGCGGGACTGCGAAGTGCCGCACTGTGCGCAGAAGCGATCCTCTGGCCCCATCGGGTGACCGCAGGCTGCGCAGGAGCTCACGCGGCCACCTCGGAGGTCTCGCCGATCCGCTCCAGCCAGCGCGTTGCTCCAAGCTCCGCGTAGATGCTGCGGGCCTCGGCCAGCGCCTCTGGCTCCGGGCGCCGGCGGGCACGCTCCAGCAGGGTGCGGGCCAGCAGTGGGTGGGCGCCCAGGGATCGCAGCAGCTCGAGGGCTTCGTCCTCGTGACGCCGAGCGCTCTCAGCCTCGCCCCGGCGGTGAGCGGCCTCCGCCTGCAGGCGAGCGCGACCCGCACGCAGGAGCGGGGTCATGCTGGCAGGCGGCCTCCGGGAGACGAGCTCGATCAGATCCTGCACGGCCACATCGTCGCTCAGTCTGATGGCGGCCTCGGAGGCCAAGGCGTACGCCTCCTCGACCCCCTCCGAGGCCACCCCGCGCTGCTCGGTGGCCGCTCTGCTCAATTGCAGCGCCTCGGCCGGAATTCCCTGCTCCAGCGCCTCCCGAGCGAACACGATCTCGGCGCTGACTCGCTGGTCGGCGTACGTCGAGTCCCTCAGGTCGGCGGCAATCGTCCGGCAGCGCTCCAGCATCGCGTCGTCGCCCCGCGCCGCCGCGATCGGAGCCACGACGGAGGCGGCGAACACGGCGTCGGCATCCGAGGCACCTTCGATCAGCACGGCGCCGGTCGTGACTGCCTCATTCCACCGCCCGAGCACATAGAGCGGGACCATGATCTGCCCCAGCAGGCGTCGCTCGTGCGAGCGGTCGCCTCGCTCACGAGCCAGGGTGAGGGCCTGCTCCACCTCATGGATCGCCTCAGCGAACCGGTCGGCCTCCAGCGAGAGGGAGGCCAGGTTGTAGCGAGCTCGGAGAACGATCGCTGGGAGCTCGTCTCGTTCCCCCAGGGCCAGGGCGTGACGCAGCACCCCCTCGGCCTCCTGGCTGCGGTGCTGGAAGATCAGGAAGATCGCCCGGGTGATCAGGGCGTTGGCCAGCTGCGGCCAGGCCTGCTGCTGCTCCAGGGTCAGCAGCGCGTCCTCCAGGACCGGGCCGGCCTCCTCCACTGAGCCACTGAGGATGGACACGGCGGCCAACTCGGCGAGTCCCTCGGCCCGGACGATCTGGTCTGTCTCGACGTCTGGCTGGCGGAACGGTTCAAGCACCGCCCGGGCCTCCTCGACCCGGCCCAGGTTGCGCAGCAGGAAGCCCAGCAGCACAGCCGCGGCGCCGCCCGATGGGCGCCCGCCCTTGGCGTAGAGCTCGATCGCCTGGTGGAGGCGTCGCTCCGCGGCGTCCGTGTCCCCGCTGACCCACAGAGCCCGGCCGGCTCGCTGAAGCAACTCGGCCCGTTCCAGATCGTCCTCGGCGAGCTCGGCGGCCTCCTCGAAGTAGCGCTCTGCCTCAGGTCCCAGAGCCAGCGAGGCCGCGGCCTGCCCGGCGGCGGTCAGCCGCTCCCGGGCCGAGGCTCGGAGCGCGGCCACGTCGTCAGCCTCGGGCTCGGCGGCGATCGCCTCCTGGTAGTGCGACGCCAGCACCTCGGCGATGTCCCGCAGCTCGCCCGGCCAGGTCTTCTCCAGATGCAGGGCCGCGGCGACGTGCAGAGACTTTCTGGCTCGGCGCGAGAGCATCCCGTAGGCCACGGTTCGGACGAGGCCCTGGAGAAACGCGTACTGGCCACGCTCGGGGGAGCGCGGGTCGTCATCCCGAGCCAGGATCTGCTTGGCCACCAGCCCGTCCAGTAGGTCCACGACCGTTCCCTCCGCCAGGCTGCTGAGCGCCGCCGCCGCGGCGGCGGTGAATACCTGTCCCAGCACGGAGGCGTCCTGGAGCAGCGACCGCTCGGCGGCGGACAGGCCGTCCAGGCGGGAGGCCACCAGGGCGTGCAGTGTCTCGGGTACCTCGAGGTCTGACACCTCTCCCGTGACCACGTACCGCACCCCCTCCTGGACGAGCAGCCCGCGGTCCTGAAGCATGCGGATCGTCTCCACGGCATAGAGGGGGATGCCCTCGGCGCGGCGGGCGATCTGGGCCACGAGCTCATCGGGCAGGCCGGGGGCGAGACCTTCGAGCATCCGGGCGATGTCCTCGATCTCCAGGGACTCGAGATTCACGGCGGTCCACGACGGCCGCCGGGCCTGAAGCTCCGGCCGGGCGAGCGTCAGAACGAAGATTGGGTACTCGGCCGACCATTCGAGCAGGTAGTCGATGAAGTCCAGTAGTCCGCTGTCGGCCCACTGGAGGTCCTCAAAGGCCAGGACGACCGGGGCGTCGGTGGCCATGCGCTCGAAGAACAGTCGCCAGCCGGAGAACAGGTCGGCCCGGTCGGCATCCGGGCGCTCCTCCAGGCGCAACAGATGAGCCAGGCGGGGCTCCACCAGCCGGCGCTCTCGCTCGTCCGGGACGAACTCCTCCACCGCGCTGCGCAGTTTCTGCCGCGCGGTGGTCGGATCCTCCTCTTCCTGGATCCGGGCCCGGCCGCGGACCATCTCGGCCAGCGCCCAGTAGGCCACACCCTCGCCATATGACAGGCAGCGGCCCTGGTGCCAGTAGCGTCCCTCCTCGATTCCGTCCAGGTATTTGAAGAACTCCCAGAGCAGCCGTGATTTGCCCGCTCCCGCCTCGCCCGCCACGGCCACGTGCCGAGCCCTGCCGTCGTGCGCGCTCTCCTCTCCGGCCTCGATGACGCTCTGAAGCTCCCGCTGGCGCCCCACGAAGGGGGCCTCCAGGCCACTGCCCCGTCGGGCCCCGCCCGCCCCCGCCACGACCCGCAGCGCGGTCCACGCCCGAACGGGCTGCTCGCGCCCCTTGACCTCATGAGTGCCGGCGTCCTCGTACGCGATCGCCGCCTCGGAGGCCCGTCTGGTCACATCGTCGACCAGCACGGTCCCGGGGTCGGCGATCGATTGCAGGCGGCTGGCGGTGTTGACCGTGTCGCCCAGCACCATGCCCTCGCCCTCGGCGGCCACGTCCACGGCTGCGTTCCCGGTCAGGACACCCGCCCGGACGCGAAGCTCGGGCATCCCCACCTCATCCCCCAGCGCTGTCACTTCCTGGGTTAGCGCCAGCGCCGCCCTGACCGCGCGCTCAGGATCATCCTCGCGGGCCACGGGCGTTCCCCACACGGCCATCACGGCGTCCCCGATGAACTTCTCCACCGTGCCGCCGTAGCGCTCGATCAGCGCTCGGCTGCGGTCGAAGTACCCGCTGAGAAGCTCCCGGACCTCCTCGGGATCTCGGTGCTCGGACAGGGTCGTGAAACCCACCAGATCCGCGAACAGCACGGACACCAGCCTGCGCTCGGCCACCGGCTCACGGCTGGGCGCCGACACCGACCCCGCTCCGGTAGCGGGGCTCGCGCCCTGGGCCAGCGCCGTCCCGCACGACCCGCAGAAGCGATGGTCGGGCGGGTTCTCGGTCCCGCAGGCCGGGCACACCCGCGCCAATGCCGTCCCGCATTGACCGCAGAAGCGCTGGCCCGGGGATGACTCGGCGCCGCAGGAGGGACAGATGATCATCGGGCCGCGAATGTGTCAGATGACGTCGTGGCGGCCTCCGGGCAGTCGTAAGTTGAGCCTCATCGCGGAACGCAGGGGGCGAGCCGCATAGAGACAAGGACCAAACGGAATGAACTCCCAGCTCATGCTCACCATCGCCCAGTCACATCAGTATGACCTCCAGCGCGCCGCCGAGCGTTGGAATTCCGCCGCCAAGACCGACTGCCGCTCTCGCCGGTTTGCTCGCCGCCTGCGGATCAATGGGATCGTGGTTCGCCGCCGCGCTGCCGGATCGGTTGTCACCCGTCCCGTCACCAGCCACTGATCAGCTCTCCGCCCCGTGGGCTCCCGTAACGCCAGGTGGGTTCCCCGCAGCCCAAGCGGGGTAGTGCCATTGGCGTGAGCCTCGCGGGCGTCCCCACTCCGCAGCCCGGGCCGCCGGACCCCATCCCTCCGGACCCGGTCCCGCCCAGCCCCGACCCGGCCCCGGGGCCGCTTCCCCCCGAACCGCAGCCACCGACGCCTCGTCCCCCCGGCCCGGGCCCCACGCCGCCGGACCCCAACCCGCCGCAGATCTGATCAGGCCCCCCCGGGCAGCACCCGCACTCGGCTCTGGGCGCCAGGCACGGTGGCCTGCGGTGCCGGGGCGATGTCCAGTTCCTCCGCCAGCGTGAAGAACGCCTGGGCGTAGGGTGAGTCGGCGGTTCGGGCCTGCAACCGGGGGAAATCGATCTGCTCGCGCAGCGACCGGGCGATGGCGACCAGGCGTGTGTAGTCCAGGCCGTGCTCGTCCAGGGCCATCAACATCGTGACCAGGGCGTCCTCCAGTGCCATCACGGGCGTGGCGACGGCCATCACCGACAGGGTGTCCGCGCGCGCCAGCACATCGTCGGTCAGCTCCAGGCCGGACGGGCTGAAGATCAGGTCGACCAGGACGCCGTTATGCCAGGCCTTGACCAGCCACTCCTCAGGCGGCCGCTCCGGCTCCATCCCGGCTTGGCGGAGCGCCTCCAGCGCCCGCTCGGCGTCCTGCGGTTTGAGCATCAGGTCGAGGTCCTTCTTGGGCTCGGGCCCTCCACGGGCCCACGCAGCGAGGCTTCCGCCCAGCATGAACGGGATGTCCCGGTCACGCAGCGTGGCCACGGCCACCTTGAGGGTCTCGATGAGGGCCTCGAAATCCCCGCCTGAGCTCATGCCAATGGAAGTACCCGAATTAGGGTAGGTGGACTCCATGTTGGAGCAAGCTCCCAACGGGCGGGGCGGGCGGGAGAGCTGCCTGCGGATCGCCGCTGCGGGCGACCTTCACTGCTCAGAGCCCCGCCGCGCTGCGGTGGCGGAGTCGGTGGGTGCGCTCGCGGGGGCGGCGGACCTGGTCCTCCTGGCCGGAGATCTGACCACCACGGGGGAGCCAGAACAGGCCGAGGTGCTCGCCGCCGCCTGCGCCCCCCTGGACGTCCCCGTGTTCGCGGTTCTGGGAAACCACGACTGGCACGCCGCTCGCCGCGACGAGCTCGTGACGGTCCTGGAGGCTGGGGGTATCCGCGTGCTTGACCGGGACTGGGCGACCTGCCAGGCCGCGGGAGCCGAGGTGGGCATCGTCGGCCTGAAGGGCTTCGTCGGGGGTTTCCCGGGTTCCCATCTGCCTGACTTCGGCGAGCCGCTGCTGCGCGAGGTGTACCGGGAGACCTCGCGCGACGTGGAGGCGCTCGATCAGGGCCTGAGGGAGATCGCGCTCTGCCCCGCCCGGATCGTGCTCCTGCACTACGCACCGACCCACGAGACGATCGTGGGGGAGGCGGAGGGCATCTGGGCCTTCCTGGGCTCAGACCGGCTTGGCGCCCCGATCGCCGAACACGAGCCGGACCTTGTGCTCCACGGCCACGCGCACGCGGGCACCTTCCGGGGCGCGGTGGGATCGGTCCCGGTGTACAACGTGTCCGTGCCCGTGATCGGCCGGGACTTCTGGTTGTTCGAGCTTGACGTCTCGGCGCCGGCACGCAGCGCGATTCACTAACGCGTCCGAAGGCCCGCCGACCCTTCCGGGCCGGGCGACCCTCCCCGCGCTGGCCGACCCTTCGGGCGCTGGCCGACCCTACGGGCGCGACAATAACGTCGACACTCAGCCAGTCGGCTCAGTGGATCTCTACGTTGTGGTCGTAGAACGACCACAACGTAGACCTCTGACGCCGCGCATCAGTAACTGTCGACGTTGTGGTTGCTCCTGAGGTGGGCATCGCCCCGTCCGGGCATCGACAACCAGGCACGAAGCGCGATCAGTGTCACCGACGCTCGGTACCTCGAAGGCGTTCTCCTAACGCGCGTACATCCCCTCGAACAGGTCCTCGTACCGGTCGTAGACCACGTTGCGCTTGACCTTCAGCGTCGGGGTCAGCTCGCCGCTGTCGATCGAGAGATCGTGGTCCAGGATCTCAAAGCGCTTGACCTGCTCCACCTGGGCGTAGTTGGAGTTCGCTCGATCGAGCTCCTTCTGCACCATCTCGTGGACCTGTTCGCTCTTGGCGAGTTCCTCAAGGTCCTCGGGCAGCCCATTCTCCTTGGCCCAGGGCAGGATCTCCTCGGGGTCGAGCGTGATCAGCACCACCGGGTACGGCTTGCGGTCTCCGTACATCACCGCCTGGGAGATGAACGGTGACTGCTTGAGGTCGTTCTCCAGGTTGGCCGGGGTCAGGTTCTTGCCCCCCGCGGTGATGATGATGTCCTTCATGCGACCGGTGATCTTCAGGAACCCGTCCTCGTCAAGCTCGCCCACGTCGCCGGTATGGAGCCAGCCGTCCACGAGCGTCTCCGCGGTGGCCTCCGGATTGCGCCAGTATTCCTTGAAGATGTGGGGGCCCCGCATCAGGATCTCCCCGTCCTCCTCGCCGATCCGGATCTCGCAATGGGGGACGGGTTTGCCCACCGTCCCGAACTTGAATTCATCAAGCGTGCCCACCGTGCCCACACCCGCGCTCTCGGTCATGCCCCAGCCCTCCAGCACCGGCACGCCCGCGGCGTAGAAGAACTCCAGAATCTCCGGAGCGATCGGCGCGGCCCCGCTCACGGCCTGGCGCACCTCGCCCCCGAAGAGCTGGCGTACCCGCGAGAAGATCTGCTCGTCGGCCTGCTCGAACTGCTTCTGCATCTCGTCGGGGACCTCGTCGCCGCGCTGCTGGCGACGCCGGACCTCTATCCCGAGCTTGACGGCCTGGCGGAAGCGCTCCCTGTCCTCGTCTGATGCCCCCTCCTGCATCTTCGTGGCGGCGGCGTAGAGCTTCTCGAAGATCCGGGGGACGGATGGGAGGTAGGTGGGGTGGGTCTCGATGATCTCCTCCAGGATCTTCCTGGTGTCACCGCCGAAGAACACCAGCGTGGTTCCCTGGTCAAACGACGCCAGCTGGGTGATGATTGCGAACACGTGAGCCAGCGGCAGGTATAGGTAGATCGTCTCCTGGGGAGACACGAACTCCAGCTCCTCGGCCACACGGCAGACCGACATGGCGTTGTCGTGAGTCAGGACGACTCCCTTGGGAGGGCCCGTGGTGCCGGAGGTGTAGACGATGATGTACGGATCCTCCGCGCTGACCTTGCTCTGACGCTCGGCCAGCTCGGCGCGGTCCCGACCGGACCCGCGCTGACGGAGCTCATCCAGCGTGATGTCACCCGCCCCGGACTCGATTCCGATCATGTGCTCCAGGTCCGGGAGCTCATCGCGGATCTGGTCGAACTTGGCCCGCTGACTCTCGTCCTCGCAGATGACCGCCCGCGCGCCCGAGTTTCCGGCCACCCACTTGCATTCGCTGGGAGCGTTCGTGGGGTAGACCGGCACCACCACTGCGCCGGCCGCGGAGATGCCGTAGCTGACCAGTGTCCATTCGACGCGCGTGTTGGCGAGGAGGCACACCCGATCCCCGGGCGCGACCCCCAGGTCGATCAATCCCAGGGCGATCTCCTCGATGGCCTCACCGGCGTCGGAGTAGCTCAGCTCCCGCCAGTCGTCTCCGTCCCGGTAGCGGGCGGCGACGTGATCGCCGAAGCGCTCGCGCGCCGAGCTGGGCAGGCCGGCCACCGTGTCGGCGATCAGCCGGGATGTGGATGTCGTGTCGGTCACTGCTCCTCCTCTGAGTGGCGCTGATCCGGGGGGCGGCTCATCGGCCGGTCTCTCGTGGGTGCATATACCCGCATCATCTCACCGTAAGGGCGGGCGAGGGAGGATTCAGCTTGTGGGGCGTCGGCAGGCGGGCACGGCGCTCCGTCGAACCATCGCTCATGGACGCGCGTTACCGGAAGTGGGAGCGACGGTTCGAGATCCCGGTGGCCCTCGCCGCTCTGGCCACGATCCCGCTGCTGGTGGCGGAGCAGAACCACCACACGCAACCGCTGGCCACGCTCCTCACGGTGGGTGATTGGCTGGTGTGGACGGTGTTTGCCGCCGAGGCGGTCGTCCTGATGGCCCTCACGACTCCCCATTGGCGCTGGGCGCGCTCGCACGTGCTGGAGGTGGCTATCGTCGTCCTGACGATTCCAGTGATACCGGGGGCGATTCAGGCGCTCCGAACACTGCGTCTGCTGCGCCTGCTGCGGCTGGTCCGCCTGGCGCCCGTGGCCCGGAGGGTGTTCTCTCTGGAGGGCCTGCGGTACGCCACCTTCCTGGCACTGCTGGCCGTGCTGGCCGGAGGCGAGGCATTCGCCCAGGCCGAGAACGTCTCGCTGGGGAACGGCATCTACTGGGCGCTGAGCACCATGACGACCGTGGGCTACGGCGACTTCATCCCCAAGACCTCAGCGGGGAAGGCTGTGGCCGCGACGGTCATGATGGTGGGCGTGGCCTTCTTCGCCATGATCACCGGCGCCATCGCCCAGTCCTTCCTGGCCGGCGAGGTGGAGGAGATCGAGGAGGAGGTGCAGGAGATGGTCGCCGAGACCGAGCGGGAGGAGCGAATGATCGAGAGCGCCCAGACCCAGATGCTGGAGGAGCTTCACGATCTGGCGCAACGCCTCCAGTCCCTGGAGGAGAGGTTGCGGGGTCACCTCGGCGCCGGCACGGGCTGACAGGCCGCCGCACCCACCAAATCAGGCGTCGGCCCCCTGAGCCTCTAGCCGATCGGAGTCGGCTCCTCTCGACCTATCCGACCAGACAGCTGGGGCTGGGCGAACCGTGGGCCGGGAAGGCGTCAGCCAGGGCGCCGGCTATGAGATGCGTCCGCGCGACATAGCCGGGCGAGTAGTAGTGGATGCCGTCCGGGATGAACCACTTGCGCCGGGCCCGGGCCGCCCAGTCGAACACCCGCATGTTCGGATAGCGCGCGCAGGCGGCGAGAAGGTCGCTGTTCCACTGCTGCATCGTGTCCTCGGAGTACGGGCGACCGGGTGCCTGGAGTGTGATCAGGTCCACCCAGAGAACGGGCTGGGATCCGATCACGGCCATCATCCGGGCGATCCGCCCGGCCAGGCCGGGGCGCCCGCCCTCGTGGACGTTGGCCACGTCATTGGTTCCCATTGCCAGGATCCAGCACCCCCGGTAGCCGGCCTGGAGGTGGTCCTTGGCCACCGTGGCCGCATTGGGATGGCCCTTGAACGTCTCGACGGTCGACCGGGCGCCCGAGATCTCTGGATACGTCGTCCGCACCCCGACCCGCGCCAGCTGGCTCTGGAGGCGAAGACGCGGGTTGGGGATGTAGTCGGTGGAGACCTCGCCCTCCGAGGTGGAGTCTCCGATGTAGACGACCGATCGGCAGGAGGACCACGTGCCGGCTCCGCCACCGGCGGCGGGTGTGGCCAACGGCGCGGGGGCGGGGGGCGCCGGCTGGGCGGTCGCGGCGCCGGCCGGCTGGGAGGCCGTGGCCGGATGGGCCGGCACTCGAGGGGGATCGGCGCCTGGGACGCGCCCCGCCCGTGCGGCCAGAGGATGCGGCAGCGCCTTTACCAGGGGGCCGCTGGCCCCGGCCGATGAGACCGCGGGCAGAGCTCCGATCAGGCCCAGGGCGGGGAGCAGAAGCACCGCCATGGCGGTGCCTGAGAGGGCGACCATCCGGCGGCGGACGATCACCGTGCTGGCTGCGGAGGTCAGCCGGTGCCGGAGCCGGACCAGGCCCCCGCGCCGAATCGGCTGCTCCACAAATCTCCAGGACAGAGCCGCGGCGGCCATCGTGGCCGCCACCGCCAGGACGCCGCGGCCCCAGCTGAAGCCGGCTCCCACGGGGGTGATGAGCACGATGATCGGCCACTGCCACAGGTAGATCCCGTAGGAGCGCACGCCGATCCAGCGCAGCGGCCTCCATCCCAGGGCCGCTCCCAGGCGGCTGGCGGGGTTCACGATCGCGGCGAGCGTGACGGCCGTGGCCAGCGAGAGCAGCACGAAGCCGTAGGGATAGAGGAATGAGGAGACCGGGTCCGTACGCCACACGAGGACCAGGGCTCCCAGGAGTCCGGCAACACCCGCCACGTCAAGCGCCCGCCGGACCCTGGGCCGGGCCGCGGCGCGCGGCGTCTGGCTGGGCCAGACCATGGCCAGCGCTGCCCCGATCAGGAGCCCAAACGCCCGGGTATCGGTTCCCTCATATACACGGGTGGGGTCGTACCCGGGGTGATGCAGGAGGGCCATGGCCACCAGCGACCCGGCCGCCAGAGCGAGCGTCGCCAGGGCGAGCCTCGCGCGACCGCGCATGAGCCAGATCCCGCCGAGCAGTACCAGCGGCCACACGAGGTAGAACTGCTCCTCAATGGACAGTGACCACAGGTGGTCCAGCGGGAGCGGGGGCGCGAAGCGGGCGAAGTAGGAGCCGTGCTGGGCGATCGTGGACCAGTTGGCGAAGTAGAACGTGGCCGAGATGACCTGGCGGCGCAGGGCCCCCAGCCATTCGGGGTCCACGAGCGCCACCAGCACGCTGGCCACGGCCAGCATCAGGAACAGCGCGGGCAGGAGCCGACGGGCCCGGCGCACCCAGAACGTCCGGAGGCCCAGCTCGCCGTGGCGCTTCCAGTGCCCCAGCAGCAGGTCGGTGATCAGGTAGCCGGACAGCGTGAAGAAGATGCCCACCCCGAGCATGCCGCCGCCGGCCCAGGAGAACCCCAGGTGGTAGGCGATCACGCACAGGACGGCCAGCGCGCGCAGGCCATCAAGTCCCGGCACGTACCGCCGCCCGCGTTCGGTCGGCTCCGGCATGCCACGAAGTTTGTCGCATGTTTTCCCTGCTGCTGGGCGACTTCGTGCGTTGCGTGCCCAGCCTCACGCTCAGGCCCCGCCCGAGGTCAGGAGTCTGACCGGCCGACCTCCACGAGCTCGAACTCAATCCGTCCGCTCCTCACGCGGGCCATGCCCATCGTGTGGCTCCGAGCCCGGCGGCGCTCGGTGGGACTGCCCGGGTTGAAGATCTGAAACCCATCCGAGTCCGTCTCGTGCAGTGGCAGGTGGGAGTGGCCGAACACGACGGCCTGGGCTCCGGGGAACCTTGACCGCAGCCGCTTCAGGCGCCCCCGAGAGGGCCCGGCGTCGTGAACGACGGCCACCGGGTGGCCGTGGGGGACGGGCACCAGGACCGTCTCAGGCAGGAGCGCCCTCACCTCCCGGTGGTCCACGTTGCCCTGAACTGCCACGACGGGGTTTATCGCCTGGAGATCTTCCAGCACGCTCAGCGCGCACAGGTCCCCGGCGTGGACGATCAGATCCGCCCGGGCCAGGCGATCCAGGCAGTCCGCGGGGAGGCGCCGGGCGCCCCGCGGCATGTGCGTGTCGGCGATGATGGCGATCTGCACGGGCTCTCCGGGGAATGATGCTCAGGCGATAGCCTTGATCGTCCCGCGCCCGTAGCTCAGTGGATAGAGCGCCGCCCTCCGGAGGCGGAAGTCGCAGGTTCAAATCCTGCCGGGCGCGCTAACTCCGCGTCCACTCCGCGCTCGGCTGTCTGACGAAAACCCATGCGAGGCTGCGCCTCGGCGGGCCTCAGTTCCTAGTATCCGCAGCGGTGAAAATCACCAGGTTGCTCCAGGCAGGGGCCTGCTCTGCTGCGCTGCTCTTTGGACTCGCACCGCCGGCGGCGGCGATCGTGGGCGGCCGGGCCGTTCCGCCAGGCAGGTTCCGGTACGTCGCCGACGTCCTGATCGGTGGCTCGACGTTTGGCTGTAGCGGTGTTCTGGTCACGCGTAACTGGGCGATCACCGCCGGCCACTGCGCGTCGATGACCGGCTCGGTCAGCACGGGCCTTGTCCCGTCACAGCCCGCCTGGCCGCCGGGTGCGTTCAAGGTCGAACTCGGCACGCCGTACGCGGATGGCCGGAACGGAGAGACCCATACGGTCAGCAAGGTGATCGTGGACAACGACTACCTCGTCACCCACGGAGACGGCAACGATGTGACGCTGCTGAAGTTGACCACTCCCTCCCGGGTGAGGCCGATGCGGATCGGGCCCGCCCACCGGGCGCTGTGGCGAGGCGGCGTGCTCGGGACGATCGTCGGCTTCGGGACGACGTCCGAGAACGCCGTCGCTCCTCCGCCGCAGATGCGCTACGCCCACGTGCCATTCACCACCCGCGCCTACTGCGCCGCGAAGTATCCGTTCGGCCCGGACGTCGTCCAGAATGACGGCTACTACGACCCCAGGACGATGGTCTGCGCGGGTTACCCGCGGGGCGGCACGGACACGTGCGAGGGCGACTCGGGCGGCCCGCTGCTCTCCCGGTTGCCTGACGGAAGGCTGACCCTGGTCGCCGTGACCAGCTTCGGCGACGGGTGCGCGAAGGCCGGCCACCCCGGTGTCTACGACCTCGTCGCCGCCGGTCCCATCAGAGCCTTCATCCGCCGCGTCGTTCCGGGGGCCCTCGCGCCCGGTCGGTGATGAGCCGGCCGCGCCGCTGCGGCGCCCGTTCCGGCTGACAGACTGCCCGCATGGACCTCTCGGTCTTCTTCGCCGGCACGGCCGGCTCTGTCCCCACGGCCCGGCGGGGCCTGCCCGCCATCCTGGTTCGGCGTGGGGGGGAGCGGATCCTGTTCGACTGCGGCGAGGGGACGCAGCGCCAGCTCGTGCGCTCCGTGGGGCTGGTGGATCTGGACGAGATCTTCCTGACCCATTTTCACGCCGACCACTGGCTTGGCCTTCCCGGCCTGCTCAAGACGTTCGACCTGCGAGGGCGGGACCGGCCGCTGACCGTCTACGGTCCGCCGGGATTGCGCGAGCTGGTGGCCCTGGGGCTCCGGGCCGCCGGACGGGTCCGCTACGAGCTCGTCCTGGTGGAGCTCGAGCCCGGCCAGGTGCTGGAGCGCCCGGACTACAGGATCGCTCCCGTGGAGGTGCCCCATCGCGGTCTGGCGTTTGCCTACGTGCTGTTCGAGGACGAGCGCCCGGGGCATTTCGATCCGGAGGCCGCCGTGGGCCTGGGTCTGAGCCCGGGGCCGGAGTTCGGCCTCGTCCAGCGGGGCGAGACGGTCAGAGGGGTCACGCCTGAGCAGGTCCTGGGTCCCCCGCGCCCGGGCCGCAAGCTGGTGCTGTCCGGCGACACCGCGCCCAGCGATGCGCTGGGTGTGGCGTCCTACGGGGCCGACCTGCTGGTTCACGAGGCCACCTTCGCCGCTCCCGAGACCGACCGGGCGGCCGAGACCAGACACTCCACGGCCGCCCAGGCCGCCCGGCTGGCCGCGGACGCGGAGGTCACGATGCTGGCCCTGACCCATCTCTCGACCCGCTATCCGGTGGGCGTGCTGGTGGAGGAGGCACGCGAGATCTTCGCCAACACGGTCGTCCCGCGGGACTTCGACACGATCGAGCTGCCGTTTGCCGAGCGGGGACGACCGGAGGTGATCCGGTTCGGGGACGACCGGGCGCCGGAGCCGCTGTCCGAGGTCCGCCTCGACCACTGATACGCTGGCTGCGTTGGTTCCTTTAACCCGGCCCTGTGAGGCCCGGAAGGAGCAAGTTCATGCAGGCGCCCACGGTCGTCCTCGACCACGATGACATTCGCCGCACGCTCGGGCGGATAGCGCACGAGATCGTCGAGAAGAATCCTCACGGCGACATCGCGTTGGTCGGCATTCAGAGACGAGGGGCGGTCCTGGCCCAGCGGCTGCACGCGCTGACCAGCGAGCTGTTCTCCTCAGGGGTGCCGCTCGGTTTCGCCGACATCTCCTTCTACCGGGACGACCTGGCTCTGCGAGCCAGCGCTCCCGTGGTCCACGCCACCCAGCTGGACTTCCCGGTGGAGGGCAGGACGGTGGTCATCGTGGATGACGTCCTGTACACGGGGCGAACCGTGCGGGCGGCCATCGACGAGATCTTCGACTACGGCCGCCCCGCGCGGATGCAGCTGGCCGTTCTGGTCGACCGCGGGCATCGCGAGCTGCCGATCCGCCCCGACTACGTGGGCAAGAACCTGCCGACCTCCCGGGATGAGCGCGTCAACGTCCACGTGCAGGAGATCGACGGCCGCGATGAGGTCACGATCGGACCTGCTCCACAGCCAGAACGGGTCGCAGCGTGAGACATCTGATCTCCATCGACGACCTGGATCGGGCCGGGATCGAGCGCATCCTGGATCGCGCCGAGTCCTTTGCCGAGGTCTCCGGACGGGAGATCAAGAAGGTGCCGGCGCTGCGGGGTCGCACCGTGGTCAATCTGTTCTACGAGGCCTCGACGCGCACCAGCTCCAGCTTCGAGCTGGCCGCCAAGCGCCTGAGCGCGGACGTGGTCAGCATCCGCTCTGCCGGTTCAGCCGTGGACAAGGGTGAGTCGCTGAAGGACACCGTGCAGACGCTCTCAGCCTACGACCCGGCGGCGATCGTGATCCGCTCTCCGCACGCCGGTGCCGCGCAGCTCGTGGCCGGCTGGACCAGCGCCGCCGTCATCAACGCCGGCGACGGCAAGCACGAGCACCCCACCCAGGCCCTGCTCGACGTGTTCACGCTCCGGCGTCGCCTGGGCGCGCTCGATGGCACCCGGATCTGGATCGTCGGGGACGTCCTGCACTCGCGCGTGGCCCGCTCGAACATCCTGGCCCTCCAGCGCATGGGCGCGCAGGTGACGGTCTGCGGGCCGCCGACGTTGATCCCCCGGGACATCGAGGCGCTCGGCTGCCGCGCGGTCGTCACCCTGGACGAGATTCACGAGGCCGACGTGGTCTACGTCCTGCGCATGCAGCAGGAGCGCATGCGGGACTCCTTCGTCCCCTCGCTGCGTGAATACGCCGCCTGCTACCAGCTGGACGTGACGCGCCTGAACCCTGATCAGCTGCTGATGCACCCGGGGCCGGTGAACCGGGGAATCGAGCTCTCGGCGGCCGCCATCGACTCGCCCCAAGCCCTGATCGGCGAGCAGGTCAAGGCGGGAGTGGTCGTGCGGATGGCCGTCCTGTACGAGCTGCTGGTTGGATCGCCCGTGCTGGCGGTGGCTGCGTGAGCACCTCCCCCGAGCGTCTCTTTGGGCCTGACCGTCCAGCGGCCGAGCTCCTGATCCGGGGCGCGCAGGTCCTGGACCCCCGCAGCGACATCGACGGCCCCCACGATGTGCTGATCCGCGGCGGGCGGATCGCCGAGTTGGCGCCGCCCGGGTCGCTCTCGGCGCCGGACGACGGCGAGGTTTTCGAGGCCATGGGCAAGCATCTGTTCCCAGCCTTCGTCGACCCACACGTCCACCTGCGCACGCCGGGCCAAGAGTACAAGGAGGATCTGGCGTCGGGCACCGCGGCCGCGGCGGCCGGCGGATTCTGCGCCGTGGTCGCGATGCCCAACACCGACCCGGTGGTCGACGATCCAGCCATCCTGGGGTCACTGACCGATCGGGCGCAGCGAGAGGCCCGAATCCCGGTGGGCTTCCTGGCCGCCATCTCTCGCGACCTGCACGGCGCCGAGCTGACCGAGATGGCGGCGCTGCGAAGTGTGGGGGCGGCGGGGTTCACGGACGACGGCAAGCCCGTCACCTCAGCGGGCATGCTGCGCAGGGCGCTGGCCTACCAGCGACTGTGCGGCGGAGTGATCGCGCTTCACGAGGAGGACCCGGAGCTGTCCCGGGACGGCGTGATGCACGAGGGTGCCGTCTCCGCCCGGCTCGGGTTGGCCGGCATCCCATCGGTGTCGGAGTCCACGATGGTGGCCCGGGACGCGGCGCTGGCCGACTACGAGGGAGCCCGGGTTCACTTCCAGCACATCTCGGC
Source organism: Solirubrobacteraceae bacterium (assembly GCA_045805485.1). Classification (GTDB taxonomy): domain Bacteria; phylum Actinomycetota; class Thermoleophilia; order Solirubrobacterales; family Solirubrobacteraceae; genus Palsa-465. The sequence goes on from JBJMLC010000135.1 coordinate 17,742, forward strand.
CCGGGAGTCGGTGATCGCCATCGAGCAGGCCAAGGAAGCCGGGCTGCGGGTCAGCGCGGAGGTAACTCCCCACCACCTCACGATGACCGACGACATCGTCCGGACGCTGGACAGCCGCTTCAAGATGAACCCTCCCCTGCGCTCGGAGTCAGACCGTCGCGCCGTGCTGGACGCGCTGCGCAGCGGGGTGATCGATTGTGTGGCCACCGACCACGCTCCGCACGCGCGGCATGAGAAGGAGATGCCCTTCGAGCAGGCGGCGATGGGGACCACGGGTCTGGAGACGGCGTTCGCCGCCCTGTTCACCGAACTGGTCCTCCCGGGCGAGCTGGCGCTCGAGGTGGTCGTGGAGAGGATGAGCGCGGGTGGGGCCCTGTTCGGGCTGCCCACGCCACGGATCGTGCCTGATGAGCCGGCCAACCTGGTGGTCGTGGACCTCGAGGAGAGCTTCGAGGTGGGGGCCCACGGCTACGTGAGCCGCTCGGAGAACTGCTGCTTCCAGGGCCGCAAGCTGTACGGCCGCGTGGCGCTGACTCTGGCCGCGGGCTTCGTGGCGTTCCGGGAGCGCATGCTGGTGCAGGCGGCCTGGAGCCAATGAGCGCTCAGCACCCGGCGTACGTTCTGCTCCAGGACGGGGCCCGTTTCGACGGCCTGGCCTGCGCCGCCGAGGCCCCGGTGGTGGGGGAGCTGGTGTTCACGACCTCCATGTCCGGCTACCAGGAGGCCATGACCGACCCCAGCTATGCCGGCCAGATCATCACGTTCACCTTTCCGATGATCGGCAACTACGGCGTATCCGAGCAGGCGATGGAGTCCGACCGGGTGCACGCCCGGGCGGCCATCATGAGGGCCGCGGTGGACCACGATCGGACGGGCTGGCTGGCCTGGCTGACCGAAAACGGGATCCCGGCCATCACCGATGTGGACACGCGCGCGCTGGTGCGCCACATACGTGACCAGGGGGCCATGCCGGGCGGCATCTTCCCGGCCGATACACCGGAGGACGAGGCCCTGGCGTTGATCGCAGCCGAGCCGTCGATGGCCGGCCGTGACCTCGCCCGGGACGTCACTCCCGCCGAGCCGGTGATCCTGGGCGACGGCCCGGGCCCTCGGATCGCCATGATCGACACCGGCGTCAAGCGCTCGATCGTGCGTAACCTGACCTCCCGGGGCGCGACGGTGGAGCTCCACCCGTGCACCGTGAGCCCGGAGGAGCTGTGTGAGCGAGCGCCCGCCGCGGTCTTCCTGGCCAACGGCCCCGGCGATCCCGCGGCCCTCGACTACGTCGTGCGCACGGTGCGCCAGCTCGTGGGCCAGCTTCCCGTGTACGGCATCTGCCTGGGCCATCAGCTCCTGTGCCGCGCGGTGGGCCTGGAGACCTACAAGCTTCCCTTCGGCCACCACGGCGCCAACCACCCGGTCAAGGACCTGATCACGGGCCGGGTGGAGATCACCAGCCAGAACCATGGCTTTGCCGTGCTGGGGCCTGACGGCTCCCCGACGATCGACACCGACGAGGCGGTGCGGTGGGAGACCGAGTTCGGCACCGCCGAGCTGACGCACATCAACCTCTACGACCGCACGGTGGAGGGCCTGGCGCTGTGCGACGTGCCGGGAGCCACGGTCCAGTACCACCCCGAGGCGGGCCCCGGTCCGCACGACGCGCTGCACCTGTTCGACCGGTTCGTCTCGGAGATCGTCGAGGGCGCTCGCGCCCCGGGGACCGGCGATCTGGGGGAAAAGGCATCAACAGCAACACTTTCTTCCCAAACCCCCTCCCGTGGACCCGACGCACCCGATTCCGGTGCGGCCCACGGAGGGCCGTCGGCCCCCACCGGCGGTCCCACCTGATGCCCCGCCGGGACGACATCCACAAGATCCTCCTGATCGGCTCCGGGCCGATCGTGATCGGGCAGGCGGCCGAGTTCGACTACTCGGGCACCCAGGCCTGCCGCGTCCTGATCGAGGAGGGCTACGAGGTCGTGCTGGTCAACTCCAACCCGGCCACGATCATGACCGATCCTGAGGTGGCGACCACCACGTACGTAGAGCCCCTCCTTCCGGGCACCGTGGCCCAGGTCATAGAGCGCGAGCGACCCGACGCCCTGCTGGGAACGCTGGGAGGCCAGACGGCGCTCAACCTGGCCAAGGCGCTGTATGAGGACGGCACGCTGGACCGCTACGGAGTGGAGCTGATCGGGGCCGACTATGAGGCCATCGACCGGGCCGAGGACCGGGAGCGCTTCCGGGAGACGATGACCGCCGCCGGGCTCCGGGTCCCCAAGAGCGTGATCGCGCACACGATCGCCGAGGCCGAACAGGCCGTCGAGCAGCTCGGCCTGCCGTTCATCGTCCGGCCCGCGTTCACGCTCGGGGGCACGGGCGGCGGCGTCGTCCGGTATACGGAGGAGCTCCGAACGGTCGTGGGGCGTGGCCTGTCAGCCTCGCCCATCAGTCAGGTGCTCCTGGAGGAGTCGGTCCTGGGATGGGGCGAGTTCGAGCTCGAGGTCATGCGGGACCGCGCGGACAACGTGGTCATCGTGTGCTCCATCGAGAACCTCGACCCGATGGGAGTCCACACCGGCGACAGCGTGTGCGTGGCTCCCCAGCAGACGCTGACCGACAGGCAGTACCAGGTGCTGCGGGACCAGGCCATCGCCGCCATCCGCGCGGTGGGCGTGGAGACCGGAGGCTCCAACGTCCAGTTCGCGGTCAACCGCCACACCGACGAGGTGCTGGTCATCGAGATGAACCCGCGGGTCTCCCGCTCCAGTGCGCTGGCCAGTAAGGCCACCGGCTTTCCCATCGCCAAGATCGCGGCCCGCCTGGCCGTGGGTTACACCCTTCAGGAGATCCCCAACGACATAACCAGGGCCACACCGGCCAGCTTCGAGCCGGCCATCGACTACTGCGTGGTCAAGTGGCCCCGGTTCGCCTTCGAGAAGTTCCCCGGCGCCGAGGTCGGCCTGACCACCCACATGAAGTCGGTGGGGGAGGCCATGGCCATCGGCCGGACGTTCCGGCAGGCGTTCGCCAAGGCGCTGCGCTCCCGGGAGCTGGACAGTCCGGCCCAGCCGCCGGAGGACCGCGAGCAGCTGCTGCGGGCGCTCGAGGAGCCGGGGGCGGAGCGCTTCGACATGGTGCTGGAGGCGCTGCGCCGCGGGGTGCCCAGCCAGGAGGTGGAGCAGCGCACGGCCATCGACCGCTGGTTCCTGGAGGAGCTGGCCGAGCTCGTGGCCCAGGGTGATGCCCCTCTGGCGGGCGAGCGGACGTTCAAGTCCGTGGACACGTGCGCAGCCGAGTTCGCCGCTCAGACGCCTTACTACTACTCCAGCTGGGAGCGTCCGGCTCGTGCCGGCGGCGCCCGGAACGAGGTCCTGCGGGGAAGCCGGCCCAGCGTGGTCATCCTGGGATCCGGCCCCAACCGGATCGGCCAGGGGATCGAGTTCGACTACTGCTGCGTGCACGCCGTCCAGACCGTCCGGGAGTCAGGGCGGGACGCCGTCATGATCAACTGCAACCCGGAGACCGTCTCCACCGACTACGACGTCTCGGATCGGCTGTACTTCGAGCCGCTCACGCTCCAGGACGTGCTCGGCGTGTGCGAGGTCGAGGAGCCTGAGGGGGTGGTCGTGCAGTTCGGGGGCCAGACCCCGCTCAAGCTGGCCGCCGGCCTGCACCAGGCGGGCGTGCCGATCCTCGGCACGAGCATCGACGCCATCGACCTGGCCGAAGACCGCTCCCGGTTCGGCGAGCTCCTGGGACGCCTGGGTTACAGGGCGCCGCCCTACGCCACGGCGGCCTCTCGGGAGGAGGCGCTCGACTGTGCGTCGGCGGTGGGCTTCCCGCTGCTCGTACGGCCCAGCTACGTGCTCGGCGGCCGGGCCATGGAGATCGTCTACAGCGTGGAGGGGCTCGGCGACTACCTGGATCGCGTGGGCACCCAGCCGGGGGCGAGCATCTATCTGGACCGCTTCCTGGAGGACTCGATCGAGGTCGACGTGGACGCCCTGTGCGACGGCGAGGACGTATGGGTGGCGGGCATCATGCAGCACGTCGAGGAGGCCGGAATCCACTCCGGCGACTCGGCCTGCGTCCTGCCCCCGCACACGCTTGGGGAGGAGATGGTGTCCAGGATCCGCGAACAGACCGAGGGCATCGCCCGCGGCCTGGGCGTGGTGGGCCTGCTCAATGTCCAGTTCGCCATCCACGGCGACGACGGGCTGCACGTGATCGAGGCCAACCCGCGCGCCTCGCGGACCGTGCCGTTCGTGTCCAAGGCGATCGGGCTTCCCCTGGCCAAGCTGGCCTGTCGGATCATCCTGGGAGAGAGGATCGGCGACCTGAGGCTGCCTGAGGACACGACCAACGGGCACGTGTGCGTCAAGGAGGTCGTCCTGCCCTTCAACCGCTTTGCCGGCGCCGACGCCCTGCTGGGCCCGGAGATGCGCTCCACCGGGGAGGTGATGGGCATCGCTCGTGACTTCCCCACGGCCTTCGCCAAGGCCCAGGCCGCGGCCGGTGCGCGGCTGCCCAGCGACGGCACGGCGTTCATCACCGTGGCCGACGGCGACAAGCCGGCGGCCACCGGTCTGGCCACGGTCCTGCACGACCTCGGCTTCCGCATCGTGGCCACGCGAGGGACCGCCCAGGCCATCCGCAAGATGGGGATCCCGGCGCAGGAGATCAACAAGATCGGCGAGGGCTCGCCTCACGTGGTGGACTGGATCGAGGACGGTCAGGTCGACCTGGTGGTCAACACGCCGGTGGGCACCGGGGCGCGGACCGACGGATACGAGATCCGCACGGCCGCGATCTCCCGAGGGATCCCGTGCATAACCACGATGGCCGGAGCGATGGCCGCCGCCCGGGCCATCTCGGCAGCCCGGCGCGGTGCCCCGGAGGTGATCTCGCTCCAGGAGATCCACGCCTCGAGCTCGGTGCTCGGGTGAGCGCGATCGAGCAGCTGGCGGAGCCGCGGGTCCTGGCGCCATTCGGGCGCCGCGCGGTGCCGGTGACCGAACGACGCGTCTACGAGCCGTACGTGGTGCTGACGGTGGATGACTCGGCCGGCCCCCGCCCCAAGGCCGGACAGTTCTACATGATTGCCGCCGCGGCGCGGTGGGGCGGGGGAGAGGGGGAGCGGCCGTTCCTGCCGCGCGCCTTCAGCGTCCTGCGAGCGCTTCCGGGAACCACCGACCTGCAGTTCCTGGTCGAGGACGTGGGACCGGGGACCAGGCGTCTATGCGAGCTCCAGGCCGACGAAGAGCTGTCACTGGTCGGACCGCTCGGGGTCGGCTTCAGGGGACCGGCCGAAGACCGCACGCCGCTATTGGTCGGCGGCGGCGTCGGCCTGGCGCCGCTCGCCGTCTGGTGCGATGAGCTGGGGCATCCGGCCACGCACGTGTTGCTGGGGTTCCGCGACGCGGCGCGCGCCCATGCCGGCCAGCAGCTGATCCCCGCCGCGCGCGTGGCCACCGATGACGGGACCTATGGTCACCACGGTCTGGTCACCGAGCTGCTCGCGGCCGAGCTTGACCGTGATCCATGGAGAACCGTCTACGCCTGCGGCCCTCCGGCCATGCTCGAGGCGGTCCGCGCAACCTGCGCGTCCCGTGAGGTGCCCGCCCAGCTGGCGCTGGAGTCCGGAATGGCCTGCGGGTTCGGTGCCTGCTTTGGGTGTGTGGTCCCCACCAGGACCGGTTACGTGCGGCTGTGCCTGGACGGCCCCGTCCTGGATGCGGAGCAACTGGACTCCGCCCTGATCCCGGGGGCCGGGCATTGACCGTCTCCTTCTGCGGACTGGAGCTGGAGCACCCGATCATCAACGGCTCGGGCACGTTCGACGCGCTCGCCGCCGGCCAGGCCTTCGGAAACGAGCTCGTCGAACGCTTTCCGTTCTGCGCCTTTGTGTCCAAGACCGTGACGGTGGAGCCCCGGGAGGGCAACCCACCCCCGCGGCTCTGGGAGCTCGCGGGCGGGCTCATGAACTCCATCGGGCTGCCCAACAAGGGGATGCAACGCTTCCTGGAGGAGGACCTGGTCAAGCTCGCCCGTTTGCCGGTGCCCCTGATCGTGAACGTCATGGGCTTCAGCCGGGAGGAGGTTGTCCGGCTGGTGGAGTTCTTCTCGGAGCGCCCCGAGGTGGCTGCCCTGGAGCTCAACGTGTCCTGCCCCAATGTCGAGACCGGGATGGTCATGGGAGCCGATCCGGACGAGCTGCAGGGCCTGCTCACGCGGGTCCGGCCCGTGACCGAGAAGCCGGTGATCGTGAAGCTCTCGCCCAACGCCGGCGATCTCGTCGCCGTGGCCCGGGCCGCCCGCGAGGCGGGTGCCGATGCGCTGTCGCTGATCAACACCCTCCGGGGGCTGGCGCTGAATCCGGTGACGGGCCAGCCATGGCTCGGAGGACGGACGGGCGGCGTCTCAGGGCCAGCCGTACGGGCCATCGCGCTGGCCCAGGTCCAGTCGGTGGCCCAGGCGGTGGACATTCCGGTGGTGGGCATGGGTGGCGTGGCCCGCGGACAGGACGCCCTGGACCTTGTGCGAGCGGGCGCAACTTTGGTGGCCGTGGGCACTGAGAACTTCCGGGATCCGGCCGCCGGGCTGCGGATCGCGCGGGAACTTGAGCAACTGCTCGCAAATAGCGGGCTTCCTGAGCCCGCGGAGCCCAAAGCGGCGCATTCGGAGCCGGTGAAGACCGCCAATTAGCGACCTTCGAACGCACGAAAAGCGCGTCATAGGGGCTCCCTAAACCCCCTGTAAACGCGGGCGATTGTCGCAACTATGCTCGACAATGCTCGACCTCAGGTTGAGGTCCAGCCAAATTTCGGCGCTTTGGTCTTGATCGCCGGGCCTCAAGATGTATAGTCGCGCCGCATGCCGTCGGTCACCGAACAGCTGAGCAAGCCGACCGTGGCCCCGGAGAGGTCTTACATGCAGCGGATGGAGGCGCTGGCGCGGGCCAACGACATCCGCACGCGGCGCGCCCAGCTCAAGCGCGATCTGAAGGGCGGACGCCAGCCCATCGACGAGCTGCTGCTCTCGCCGCCCGCCTATCTGGAGACGGCCAAGGTGTTCGACCTGCTGCTGGCGGTGCCCAAGTACGGCCGCGTGAAGGTGAACAAGATCCTCACGCAGTGCAAGATCTCCCCGAGCAAGACGGTGGGGGGCCTCTCCGAGCGCCAGCGGCGGGAGCTGGTGGCGTTCATGCGCCGGCGCTAGCGTTCGCGCGCTGCCGCGCGGGTCGTGGCCAGGGTATTCGTGATCACGGGGCCCTCCGGGGTCGGCAAGGGGACGGTCATCCGGGGCCTGCGCGAACGGCTGCCCGAGCTGGAGCTCACGGTCTCCGCCACCACGCGCCGCCCGCGGCCGGGCGAGCACGATGGGGTCGACTATCACTTCCTCACCCCGGAGGAGTTCGAAGCCCACGTGGCGGCGGGAGATTTTCTGGAGCACGCCGAGTACTCAGGCCACCGGTACGGCACGCTGCGCAGCGAGGTGGACAGGCGCCTGGCCTCAGGGACGCCGGTGGTCCTGGAGATAGAGGTCCAGGGGGCGCGCCAGGTTCGCCAGGCGATGCCCGAGTCGGTGGCCGTGTTCATCGCGCCTCCCTCCATGGAGGCCCTGCGCACCCGGCTCATCGGCCGCGGAACCGACAGTCCCGAGCAGGTGCAGGCTCGCCTGAAGACGGCTGAGCGAGAGCTCCAGGCGGCGAGTGAGTTTCGCAAGGTGGTGGTCAACGACAGGCTGGAGGAGGCCATCGACGCCCTGGTGAAGACCGTCCGGGCCGAGCTGGAACCGCTCCCTCCCTGACCCGGCGCCCGCTACTCTCTTTAGGAGAAACCCCCGGCAAAGGACCAGTCCGCCTTGATTTCACCCCGCATCGACAAGCTGCTGGAGCACGTCGACTCCGACTACGCGAGCGTGATCGTGGCCGCCAAGCGCGCGCGCCAGATCAACTCCTACTACCACAACCTGGGCGAGGGAACGTTCGATGAGTTCCCGCCGCCGATGGTCGACACCCGCTCCAAGAACTACCTCACGATCGCCCTGGAGGAAGTGGCCCAGGGCAAGCTGAAGTACCACTACAGGTAGGCCCCGGACAAGGACGCGGAGCGCCATGGCTCGTTTGCTCCTCGGCGTGAGCGGCGGGATCGCGGCGTACAAGGCGTTGGAGACAGCCCGGCTGGCCGTCAAGGCCGGGTACGCGGTCCGGGTTGTGCAGACCCGGGCCAGTGAGCGCTTTGTCGGCCGGGCCTCGTTCGAGGCCATCACGGGTGCCCCGGTCCTGCTGGAGGAGTTCGACGCCGACCCCCTCCGCGGCGCCTACCCTGGGGAGCCAGCGCCCAGCCGGCTGCCCATCAGCCATCTGGCCCTGGTGCAGCGGGCCGACGTGTTCCTGATCGCGCCCGCCAGCGCGAACACGATCGCCAAGCTGGCCCACGGGCATGCTGACAACCTCCTCACTGCTGCGGCCCTGGCCGCGGACTGTCCGGTCGTGATTGCCCCGGCCATGAATGACCGGATGTACCGCCACCCGGCCACCCAGGACAACATCGAGCAGCTGCGCCGCCGCGGGGTGGTGGTCATCGCGCCCGGGGAGGGCGAGCTGGCCTCCCACGGCGAGCATGGGCTGGGCCGCCTGGCCGAACCGGCCGAGCTGCTCGAGGCCTGCCGGGCCCTGCTTGACACTGCAGGGTCGTGGTCCGGCCTCCGGGTTCTGGTCTCGGCCGGCGGCACGCGTGAGCCCATCGACAGCGTGCGGTACATCGGCAACCGCTCATCGGGGCGGATGGGGGTTGCCCTGGCCAGGCGGGCGGCCGCTCGCGGCGCCGATGTGACACTCGTCGCCGCCCACCTGGCCGTGCCGGCACCGGGGCTGCGTGTCGTCAGCGTCGGGACGGCGGCCGAGTTGCTCGAGGCCTGCCGGAAGGAATTCCCCCTGGCCGACGTCCTCCTGATGGCGGCGGCGGTGGCCGATTTCCGGCCGGCAACGCCGGTCGAGCACAAGCTGAAAAAGGAGAACGGCCTGCCTGAACCGATCGCCCTTGAGCCCACCGAGGACGTGCTCAGCGCGCTGGCAGCAGCCCGGCGACCGGGCCAGGTGCTGGTGGGCTTCGCCGCCGAGCATGGTCATCAGGCCGTGGAGTTCGGTCGCACGAAGCTGGAGCGCAAGAGCGTCGACCTGGTGGTGGTCAACGACGTCTCACGGCCCGGTATCGGGTTCGACTCGGCCGACAACGAGGTCGTGCTGATCAGCGCCGACGGAGAGCGTCAGGTGGCCAGAGGACCCAAGGAAGAGGTGGCCGACGCCGTGCTGGACGAGGTGCAGCGAGTACGGGAGGGAAATGAGGATGGAAGTGCCAGAGCACACCCGCGCAGCACTGCCGGAGTTTGAGGCGGCAGCCGGGCTCGCCCGGCGCCTGGCCGAGAACGTCTCCCGGGCGGTGGAGATCCGTCCGGAGACCCTGGAGCATCTGCTGGTGGCCCTGTTCGCGGAGGGGCACATCCTGGTGGAGGACTATCCCGGGGTCGGCAAGACCGCGCTGGCCAGAGCTCTCGCCCGGTCGATCGACGCCTCGTTCGCCCGCGTGCAGTGCACATCCGATCTTCTGCCGGCCGACGTCGTGGGCACCAACGTCTATGACCAGCGCGAGCAGCGCTTCGAGTTCAGGCCGGGACCGGTATTCGCAAACATCGTCCTGGTGGACGAGATCAACCGGGCCTCGCCGAAGACCCAGTCCGGGCTGCTGGAGTGCATGCAGGAGCGGCGGGTGACCGTCGACGCGCATACGCACGAGTTGGCCAGGCCATTCCTGGTCCTGGCCACGCAGAACCCGATCGAGTACGAGGGCACCTATCCGCTGCCAGAGGCCCAGGTGGACCGGTTCATGGTCCGGATCTCCCTGGGTTACCCCTCCCGCGCGGCCGAGGCAGGCATGCTGGCCGCGCATCAGGCCGGAGACAAGGTCCTGTCGTTGACCTCGGTGGCCACCGCGGCCGAGGTCCTCTCCGCCCAGGACGTGGCGTCGGGCGTCCAGGCCTCCGACGCGCTCCGGGACTACGTCGTCCAGTTGCTCTGGCGCACGCGTGAGGATCCCCGGGTCGACCTGGGGGCCAGCCCTCGCGCCGGACTGATGCTCCTCCGGGCGGCCAAGGCCCAGGCCATGATGGCCGGGCGTGACCATGCCCTGCCCGACGATGTCCAGAAGCTGGCCCGGCCCGTGCTGGCTCACCGGCTTGTCCTGGCTCCCGGGACCCTGCCCGGTCAGGCGCTGGACGTGGTGGACGACGCCATCTCCTCGGTGCGGGCGCTCTGATGCGGCGGGCCGCGGCGGTGGCCATCGCCGGCGCGGCCCTCCTCCTGGCTGCCTTCACATTCGACTCCTCCACGCTGTTCGTCCCCGCGGTGGCACTCCTGGTGCTGCCGGGTCTCGTCTCGGCCTGGATCTGGCTCGCCGGACGCGGGGCCCACATCTCCCGGACGCTGGACGCCGACCGCGTGGTGGAGGACCAGCCGGTGGAGGCCCGGATCCACCTGACGGGATGGATCGGCCTTCCGGGAGCGGAGATCCGAGACGCGCTGTCCGACGGTTCGATCGCCATCTCCTCGTCGGCCACCAGCCGCCGGATCGAGCTTCGCGTGCTGTCCCGCTTCCCCACCCGCGGCCGGGTGGTGCTTCCGGCCCCGCGGCTTCGGCTGGGCGATCAGCTGGGGCTCGCCGAAACCATCAGCCCCGCCTCGCCCCACCACCAGGAGCTTCTGGTTCTGCCCCGCATCGAGCGGATCAGGTGGCGGGGCCCGGAGGCGAGAGCCGGCCTGCTCACGCCCGGTTGTGAGATCTCTCCGGAGCCGACGGGGATCAGCGAGCTCGACGGGCTCAGGCGCTACCGGCCGGGTACTCCGGCGTCCCGGATCCACTGGCCCGCGCTGGCCAAGGGGGCGGGACTGCTGGAGCGCCGGTTGCTGGCCGAGGGCGAGAGCAGCCCGCTGGTGGTGCTCGACGCCCGCGGCTCGGGGCCGGCCGAGCTCCTGGATGCCGCCGTCCGAGCCGCTGCCTCGCTGACCGCCGAGCTGGCGGGTCGCGAGGGCTGCGATCTGCTGCTCCCCGGTCAGCGCCGCGCGCTGCATGTGGGGCGCGAATTGTCAGGTTGGGCGCTGGCCCATGCCCGGCTCGCTCTGGTGGAGGGAGGCCCGCAGAGCCCGGCACCCGTCCTGGGCCCGCGCCGGCGCTCGGCCATCTTCTACGTGGCCGCGCAGCCGCTCCGGCGCCCGCCGCCGGGCACGGTCGAGGGCCGGGGCAGGATGATCATGGTCCTCCCGCGTGAGCTCGCCGGCGTGACCCGCCAGCCCGTGAGCTTCGAGGTGTCGGGCTGCGTGGGCGTTCCGGCCGGCGAGAGGGTGGGCGCGGAGGTGGCGGCGTGAGTACGGTGCAGGTGGCGCTCCTCCCGAGCGGGGTGGCCTCCAGGGCGTCGGCTCACCCCGCGGAGACGGCGCACCGGGACCGGCCCCTGGTGCAGGTGGCGGCGTTTGGGCTGCTCGGCCTGTATGGCGTGCTCCGCTGGGACACGCTGCTGGGGAACGGGTCGGCCGGGCGTTTGCTGGCCCTGCTGGGCCTGGCGGTGGTCTCGGCCGCGCTGGGTCCCCCGCTGGCCAGACGAAGCCGGTTGGTGGCCGGGCTGGTCATGGCTCTGGCGTGCCTGGGGGCGCTGGCCATCGCCGGCCTGCCCGCGAGCTGGGTGGCGAACCTCCGGGTGGCGGTCAGCGTCCGCGCCATCGGCGAGGGGCTGACGACGCTGCCCCAGATCAACGTCCCATACACGGGCGTGGGCGAGTGGGTGCGCGTAACCATGCTCCTGGGGGCGGCGGTGCTCCTGATGGACGCTGCCCTGGTCCTCACCTTCGTCCCCCGCCACCTCGGAGGGCTGCGTCGTGCCGGGGCCCTGCTGCCGCTGCTGGCTCTGGCTGTGATTCCGGCGACGGTCCTGCGCCCCGGGGTTCCCTATGTCGAAGGCGTCCTTCTATTCGGCCTGGTGGTCCTGTTCCTGTGGGGCGATCGGCTGCGGCCTCGGGCACTCACGGGGGTCCTTCTGCCCTGCGGGGTGGCGCTTGCCGTGGCCACCGTGCTGGCCCCCGCGGTGGACCCACGCCATCCATGGCTGAACTACCGCGCGCTGGCCACGAGTCTCTCGGGTGGGGTGGAGACGTTCGACTGGGTTCCGGCGTACGGACCGCTCCACTGGCCGCGCGTGGGCCGCACGGTCCTGGAGGTGCAGGCCGCGCACGCGGAGTACTGGAAGGCCGAGAACCTTGATGTGTTCGACGGCCAGGGGTGGAGTGCTGCCAGCCCGCCCGTGGCCGCACCCTGGCAGACCGGTGTCAGCCGGTCGGCTCTGAGCCGCTGGACTCAGACGCTGCTGGTGACGGTCCGATGGATGGGTACGAGCAAGGTCGTCGCCGCCGGCTCCGCGCAACCGCCGAGCGCTCTGGCCGGCGGGTCGCTACCGGGGCCCAGCCCGGGGACCTGGCAGTCCTCGAATCGGCTCGGGCCGGGGGCCAGCTACGGGATCAGGGTATACGCGCCCCACCCCTCCGCGGCCCAGCTCCGGGCGGCCGGCGACTCCTATCCGGAAACCGTGCAGCGGGGATACCTCGCCCTCGAGGTGCCGGAACTGCCCACGAACCCCACCCTCGCGAACGCCTCCGTGGGAGCAGGGCTGGTGGAGGTCGTCTTTCCACCCTTCGCCCAGCGCAACGAGCTCGGGCCCGGTGCCGTGGTGGCGATGAGGGACTCGCCGTACGCCGGGGCATTCGCGCTGGCCCGGCGACTGATGCCCTCCGCGACGACCCCGTTCGCCTACGTGCAACGGGTGCAGCGCTTCCTCGCCCACGGTTATAGGTACAGCGAGCATCCACCTCGCAGCCGCTACCCGCTCGAGAGCTTCCTGGTCGAGCATCGGCTGGGCTACTGCCAGCACTTCGCGGGCGCCATGGCGCTGCTCCTCCGCATGGGAGGAGTGCCGGCACGGGTGGCCGTCGGCTTCACCCCCGGCGCCTACGACAGTGCCACTCATCGCTGGATGGTCAGCGACAAGAATGCCCATGCCTGGGTGGAGGCGTGGTTCCCCCACTACGGGTGGGTGCGGTTCGATCCCACCCCGTCCAGCGCTCCCGCGCTGCGAGGCGCTTCCACGGCAGCCATCACCAAGCCGGATACCTCCCCGGTTGCCGCGCCGCGAGTCCACCACCGGGACACCGCTCCGGCGCGGGCCGCCCCGAGCCAGGCCGGCCACCGCCGGGCCACCGGCGGCGGCCAGGAGATCGAGATCCTGGCCCCGGTCCTGGGAGTGGCGGTCCTGCTGGCGCTGATCGGGTGGCTGACCCGGGCCCGCGTTGGGAGGGACCCGGTGGACGAGCTCGTCCGCGCCTTCGGGCGCACGGGACGACCGCTGGAGGAGGCGGCCACGCTGGCCGGCCTGGAGCGGCGAATGTCGTACTCGGACGGGGCCGCGGCCTACCTGCGGCACATCCGGCTGGCCCGCTTCGCGGGCGCAACGCAGTCCGTCTCGCTCCGGCACCGCCGGGCGATGCGGCAGGCCCTGGGGGACAGCCTCGGCCCGCTGGGGCGAGTCCGGGCGTGGTGGGCCCTTCCACCCCGCTGGAAGTGGCCGGGCGGCGGGTAGCAGCGGCCTAAACTTCCGGGCATGGACGACGTGTACGAGCTCTTTCGCCGGGGGACCGAATTGCTCGAGGCCGGAGACAATCACCAGGCCACGATCCCGCTCACGCGAGCGCGTGACCTGGCTCCGGACAAGACCTCGATTCGTGAGGCCCTGGGCCGGGCGCTGTTCGGCGCCCAGCGCTACGAGCTCGCTGCGGCGGAGTTCGAAGCGGTCGCCGCGCAGGCGCCCACCAACGACTACGCGCTCTTCTGCCTCGGCCGCTCGCTGCAGATGCTGGGCCGCCACGCCGAGGCCCGCAAGCCCCTCGCCCTGGCCGCGTGCCTCCAACCCGCCCGCCGCGACTACCGCCTCTACCGCGACCGGGCCCGTGCCCGGGCGGCCGGATCGTCGCGCGCGTAGCGGCGCGCCCGCGCTTCGGCACCGAAACCGCAACTTTCACCCGGACGTTTCGTTCTAGGGGCCGTTCAGGATGTGGGAGGACGGATCACAGGGGGATTTGATGAGCGCTGCTGAACCGCGACGAGCGACAACTCTGGCCGCGTTGACGTGCCTGGCCTGGCTGGCCATCCTGGTGCTTCCGGCTCTGAGCGCCGCAGCCACCGGCGCCTGGTCACGGCCGGTGCGGGTCGACGACTTCGCTCCGACAAACCGGATCGACAGCCTGAAAGCCGTCCAGTGCCCGTCGACGAGCCTCTGCGTGGCGGTCGATGATCAGGGCAATGTCATCACCTCGACCAAACCGGGTGGAGGCCGCGGCACCTGGAAGATCAGCTTCCCGACCAGCGGATCGCAGTTCGAGAGCGGGAGAACGATGCCCCTCCAGGACCTGGGGTGTCCAGCGGCAGGCCTCTGTGTGCTCGGAGGCGGCCAGGATGACCTGCTCGTCTCCACCAATCCGACCGGGGGCCCTGATGCATGGAGCGACGTCCAGCTCCCGGGCTCGGCCCAGATGCAGGCCGTGTCCTGTCCCAGCTCCAGCCTGTGTCTCGCCGCAGACGTCAGCGGGAACGTCTTCTACTCAACGAATCCCGCCGGCAGCGCATCCGCGTGGCACGAGTACCACGTCGCGGCCCTCGACGGCGCCGCCGTGAGCGGGGATCCCTGGGGGCGGGTGGTCCTCAGCTGCCCGTCGGAGAACTTCTGCGCAGCGGTCAACGGGGTGGATGGCGCCGTCGTCACGACGGTCGATCCCCAGGGCGGCTCATCCGCTTGGACCGGCAGGACAGTGGATGGCGCCCACGGCCGGCTGCAGACGATCTCCTGCCCTTCGCAGAGCCTGTGCGTGGCTTTCGACGGGAGGAACGTGATCACTTCCACGGCGCCCACGACAGCATCCTGGACCTCCGCGCACCTGGATGACGGCGGTCCGGGCGAGATCCCCAGCCTGTCCTGTCCGCGGAGCAATCTGTGCCTGGCCTCCTTCGCCTACAAGAGCACCGTATTCGTCTCACGCGACCCGGCCGGAGGCGCAGCGGCCTGGCAGAGGACGTCGGTGGGAGGCAGGTGGACTGCCGTCTCCTGCCCGGCCGTGAAGCTGTGTGTGGGCGTCAACTACCACGGGCGGATCCTCACGAGCTCCGACCCGCCAGCTGGTAGATGGGCTCTGAAGTTCGTGGACGGCTATAGCGAGATCCGGGGACTCTCATGTCCGGCGGCAAACCTGTGCGTGGCCGTCGACGCGGCCGGGAAGGTGCTGACGTCCAGCCATCCAACCGGGGGCCCCCACGCTTGGAGGGCCACGCGAATCTCGATTCCCGGCCTGACCGGCATCTCGTGCCCCGCCAGGACTCTGTGTCTGGCCATCGATGCCACGGGTGACGTCCTCAGATCGACTCACCCGACCGGGGGTCGCTCGGCCTGGAAACACGTTTGGCTGCCCCGGGCGCCCCGCCGTGGCGCGGCCGGCCCGGGGGCGCTGAGTTGCCCCACGGTCAGGATGTGCCTCGCGGTGGGCGGGCCCTACCTGTGGACCACCACGCACCCCACCCGGCGGGGCCGGGCCTGGAAGAGAGTGAAGATCAAGCCCGCGCCAGGCTCCGGGCCCGCTCTCGGGCTCAGGAGCGCCACCTGCCACGGTCCCAGGCTGTGCGTGATTGGGGGCGTCGACGGAGACCTGTTCGTCTCCCGGCGCCCCACTCGCGGACCGGGCGCGTGGACGGGGGAGAAGCTGGAGGACACGGGAGACAGCGGCACCGTGTGGAGCGCCACGTGTCCGTCGCTGTCAGTGTGCCTGGCCGCGGACGGCCTGGGGGCGCTGGTCACATCGACGGATCCCGCCATGGGTGCCTGGGGCTTTACGTTCGGTTCGAGCGATATTGACGGCGACACTCCAGAGAACTTCCACTTCGCCACGTGCGCGTCCACGAGCCTCTGCTTCCTGTACGGGACAGGCGGAATCCTCTACACCTCCCACCACCCCAGGGACGCGAGCGCGTGGCAGCGTTCGGACCTCGACCCTCCGGGCGACCAAGGAGACCTGGACGCCCTGGCCTGTCTTCCCAAGAGCTCCACCTGCCTCGCCGCAGACGACTTCGGCGACATCCTGATCCGGCGCTGAGCGAAGTCCAGCCAAGGCCAGCCTCCCCGCTTACCCAGCGAGGGGGAGCCTGCCGTTGCCTCCCGCCGAGCGGGCCGTAGCCAGCCAAGGTCGTGTTCGCCGCGTGGGCCAAGTCGGCCCTCGCGCCAAAGGCGCAGCAGGGCCGAATTGGGCCACGCACGAACGCGACAGACGCCGCCAACGCCGAGCACGACAGACAACAACGCAGTGCTAACCTGAGCCCAGACGCGCCGGGCTCTTCCCGGTGAAGTAGTACCCGGAAGTGGGCGCTCGCCCGCTTTTTTTGTGACGGAGGAGAGATGACCCCGATAGACCTGCAGACCGAGATTGAGAGCCGACTGGCCTCGAGCGAGCCGGACGTCGAGGTGCTGCTGGCGGAGGTCTCCGGAAACACGCTGCGTCTGTTCATCGATCATCCCGACGGCGTGACGCTCGCCGTGTGTGAGCGGGTCTCGGGCCAGCTGAGCGCCTACCGGGAGCGGTTCGCCTTGGAGGTTTCCTCACCGGGCCAGGATCGGCCCCTGACCAAGCCCCAGCACTACAGCCGGTTCCTGGGTCGGCGCGCCAGAGTGCGGCTGCGCGAGCCCCGCTGCGAACACAGGAGCCTGACCGGCGAGCTCGTGGGAGCCTCGGAGCAAGACGTCACGATCGCGGCCGGCGAAGGCCTGGTCACGATCCCCTACGAGCAGATCGCTCGCTCGAACCTGATCCCGGGAGACTGAGTCATGTCCAGAGAGATCCTCGAAGCAGTACGAGGCCTGGCCGCCGAGAAGAACATCTCCTCCGAGAAGCTGATGGAGGCGCTGGAGGATGCCCTGTTGTCGGCGTACAAGAAGCAGCCGGGCGCGGCCCGGTACGCAAAGGTCGAGATGGACCGCGAGAGCGGCGACTTCACGGTGTGGGAGCTGAAGATCCCGCCGGAGCTGGAGGAGCACCTGCTGATTGAGGTGGTCGATGACGAGCCCACAGTTGACCCCGAGACCGGGGACCTGCGTGAGCCGCCTGAGCCCGAGCTGGATATGGAGAAGCTCAAGGAGCACGAGGACGAGATTGAGACCGAGGACGTCACGCCGCACGACTTCGGGCGGATCGCCGCGCAGACGGCCAAGCAGGTGATCCTGCAGCGGATCCGCGAGGCCGAGCGCGACATGATGTTCGAGGAGTACCGCGACCGGGTCGGCGAGCTGATCACGGGGATCGTGCAGCAGTCGGACTCCCGGTACACGCTGGTCCAGCTCCGCGAGCGCGTGGAGGCCCTGCTGCCCAAGTCAGAGCAGGTGGACGGCGAGCGATACGACCACTCGCAGCGGATCAAGGCCGTGATCAAGGAGGTCTCCAACTCCACCAAGGGGCCGAGCATCATCGTGTCCCGGCGTGACCCCGAGCTGATCAAGCAGCTGTTCGAGCTGGAGGTCCCGGAGATCGCCGACGGGCTCGTGGAGATCACCGGTGTGGCGCGCGAGCCGGGCTACCGCTCGAAGATCGCCGTGGTCTCCCATGTGGACGGCGTCGATCCCGTGGGGGCCTGTGTGGGTCCGCGGGGCTCGCGCGTCCGGATGGTCGTCTCCGAGCTGCGCGGCGAGAAGATCGACATCATCCCCTACAACGACGAGCCGGCTCGCTTCGTGGCCAAGGCGCTCTCGCCGGCCCGGGTGCGGGAGGTGCTGGTGGATGACGCCGGCAAGCAGGCCACGGTGATCGTGCCTGACGACCAGCTCTCGCTGGCCATCGGGCGGGAGGGACAGAATGCCCGCCTGGCCGCGCGGCTCACCGGCTGGCGGGTGGACATCCGATCGGAGACCGAGTTCGCCGCCGAGGAGGCCGAGAGCGGCTACGACCAGGACGACGCCCAGGCCGGCCGGTGCGCGGCCGTTCTGGCCAACGGCCGCCGCTGCCCCAACGCGGCGCTCCCCGGCTCCAAGTACTGCGGGCTTCCGGCTCACCAGGCGCTCGAGCATGCGGCGGAGCCGGCGGCCGAGACCGGCGAGGCGGCCCCCACCGCGGTCGAAGCTCCCACCGCCGAGGAAGCTCTTACCGCAGAGCAGCCTGAAACCGAGTTGGAGGTCGACACCGAGGCCGAGCCGGAGCCGGAAGCTGAGACCGATACGCAGGCGGCGGGTGGGACCCCTGCCTAGCCCCATCTAGACTCAGGGAGCAGATGGCCAAGCGCGTTCACGAGATAGCCAAGGAGCACGGGCTCTCCGCCAAGGAGTTGCTCGCGCGCCTGCACGAAGCGGGCGTCGAGGTCAAGGCGGCCTCGTCCAACGTGGATGAGGAGGTGGCGCTGCGCGTACTGGGCAATGGTCAACCGTCCGAGACGGGAGCCGAGGCCCCACCCGCCGCCGAGGCCAAACCCGCCGCCGAGGCCAAGCGCGCCCCGTCCAAGGCATCGCCGAAGGCGTCCGAGGCCAAGTCTGCCCCCCAGCCAAAGTCCGCGGCCAAGCCTGAGGCGGCACCCGCCGCTGAGGCCACGCCGGCCGCTGACGGTTCGTCGACGGAGCCCAGGCCGTCGGCCCGCGCGGACCACAAGCGTCCCACCCGTGATTCCCTGCAGGGCGAGCGCGCCCCCGGCGCGGCCGGGGGGCGGCGCCGGGTCGTGATCGATTCGCAGGCGTCCCGCCGAGCCGCCGGAGGCGGGCCCGGCCCCTCCAACCAGCCTCCCCGACGCCAGCGCCGCGGTCGCCGCCGGCGCGGTGTGTACGACGAGGAGGCGGAGTCGCGTCCGTCCACGCAGACCGCGGTCGTCGAGCACCCGGCCATCCGGGTGAACTCCGGCTCCACCGTCAAGGAGGTCGCCGAGTACCTGGATGTGCCGCTGCCGGAGGTGATGAAGAAGCTCATGGAGCTGGGGGAGATGAAGACGCTCACCCAGACCCTGACCGACGAGGCGATCGGCGTGCTGTCCGCCGAGCTCGGCAAGGACGTGGAGATCGTTCATACCGAGGAGGAGGAGGTCGCCGAGCCGGTCTTCGCCGACGACGAGGAGGATCTGGTCATCCGGCCACCCGTGGTCACGATCATGGGCCACGTGGACCACGGCAAGACCTCGCTGCTGGACGCCGTCAGGGAGACGGAGGTGGCCGCCGGTGAGGCCGGCGGCATCACCCAGCACATCGGCGCCTACCAGGTCCACCACGACGGCAAGACGATCACCTTCCTGGACACGCCCGGCCACGAGGCCTTCACGGCCATGCGGGCCCGCGGGGCCAAGGTGACCGACATCGCGGTGATCGTGGTGGCGGCTGACGACGGGGTGAAGCCGCAAACCCAGGAGGCCGTCGACCACGCGAAGGAGGCCGACGTCCCGATCCTCGTCGCGGTCAACAAGATCGACAAGGAGGGCGCCGACCCGACCCGGGTTCGCACTGAGATGACCAACCTGGGTCTCCAGCCGGCCGAGTGGGGGGGCGAGAACGAGTTCGTAGACGTCTCGGCCAAGACAAAGGAGGGGCTGGGCGATCTGCTGGACACGATCCTGGTCATGGCCGAATTCGAGGAGCTGCGGGCCAATCCCAGCGCCGCCGCCTCCGGAACGGTCATCGAGTCAAAGCTGGATCCCGGGCGGGGTCCCGTGGTCACGATTCTGATCTCGCGAGGCACGCTTGAGGTTGGGGACGCCCTGGTGGCGGGAGCGCACTGGGGCCGGGTCCGGGCCATGCAGGACTTCCTGGGCAACCGGGTGAGCGCGGCCCTGCCCGGCGAGCCGGTGGAGATCCTGGGCTTCGACGGCGTGCCCGAGGCCGGCGAGCACGTGCGAGCGGTGGAGAACGACCGCAAGGCTCGCCAGCTGGCGACCGAGCGCGCGGCCCGACTCCAGCGTGAGGCGCTGGCCCGGCAGGCGGGCAAGAAGGTTTCCCTGGAGGACATCTTCAAGAGCGGCATTCAGGAGCTGAACCTGCTCCTCAAGTCCGATGTGGCCGGATCACTGGAGGCGATCCAGGACGAGATCGCCAAGCTGCCTCAAACCGAGGTGTCGGTGAACGTGATTCGCGGAGCCGTGGGAGCGGTCACCGAGTCGGACGTGATGCTGGCCGCCGCGTCGGACGCCGTCATCCTGGCCTTCGGTGTGCGCCCGGTGGGCGACGCTCGGGCCGTGGCCGAGCGTGAGGGTGTGGAGATCCGGCACTACTCGGTCATCTACCGGGCGATCGAGGACCTGCGTGACGCCATGCAGGGAATGCTCGCTCCGGAGGAGGTGGAGGAGACCCTCGGGACGGCCGAGGTACGCCAGACCTTCAAGGCGTCTCGGGTGGGCACGATCGCCGGATCCCATGTTCTGGATGGCAAGATCACCAGGGGCGCTCGCGTGCGACTCGTCCGAGACGGCACGGTCGTCTACGAGGGGGAGATCGCCAGCCTGCGCCGGTTCAACGATGACGTCCGGGAGGTGGCCACGGACTATGACTGCGGGATCGTCCTGCGCGACTATGCCGACATCAAGGAAGGCGACATGCTGGAGACGTTCGCCACCCGGCAGGTCGAGCGCGAGCTGACCTGAGCCGCACCATGGCCAGCAGCGGCTTCGTCGCCCTGCTCGTGATCGACCTCCACTTTCCGGAGGCGGGCAGCCTCAAGACCAAGCGCCGGGAGCTGGCCTCGATCAAGGCCCAACTTCACGGGCGCCTGGGCGCCGCCGTGGCCGAGGTCGACCATCAGGATCTCTGGCAGCGAGCTCGTCTGACCGCGGCCCTGACCTCGGGCTCCTTCTCCACCCTGTCGGCCGCGGCGGACGGGGTGGAACGCTGGCTGCAGGCCAGATGCCCTGACGGCGTGGGCGTCCAGCGGGTCATAGCCTCGGTGCAGGACCTCGAGCCATGACCGGCACACGTACGCCCGGTCCGCGCAGGTTCGGTGTCGATGCATCCTGCTCAGGGAAAGAGGACTAGGATGGCCAGCGGCCGGATGCGTCGCGTAGATGAGGCGGTGAGAGCTGTGCTCAGCGACGCCATCGCCAAGGACCTCAAGGATCCCCGTATTGGATTCGTCACCGTGACCGGAGTCAAGACAAGCCCAGACCTACGCCATGCCCGGGTGTACGTAAGCGTGCTCGGCGAGGAGCCCGTGCGGCAGGCCACGCTGGAGGGACTCGGGTCTGCCCACGGCTTTCTCCAAGGCCGGATCGCAGCCGAGCTTTCGCTGAAACGGACTCCGACGCTGTCGTTTGAGTACGACGAGTCGATCGACCGAGGAATGC
>JBJMLC010000136.1:0-8894 GCA_045805485.1 Solirubrobacteraceae bacterium
ACCCGCCGCGAGGTCGAGGTGCTGGAGCTGCTCCAGAGCGGGCGCTCCAACGCCGAGATCGCGCAGGCGCTCCATGTGAGCATCGAGACCGTGCGGACCCACGCGCGGCGGATCTACCGCAAGCTGGGGGTCAGTACGCGCCGGGAGCTGCGCACGGAGCGCTAACCCGAGAGCGCTAACTCAGCTGACCGCCGCCGGCCCGCGCTGGCGCGCGCCCACCACCAGCTCGGCGATCTGGACCGCGTTGGTGGCCGCGCCCTTGCGGAGGTTGTCGGCCACGATCCACATGTTCAGGCCCCGGGGATGGGACTCGTCGCGGCGGATCCGGCCCACGAACACCTCGTCGCGACCCTGCGCGGTCAGGGGAGAGGGCACGTCCTGGACCGCCGGCACCGGACCGTCCTGCACGGCCACGCCGGGTGCCTCCGACAGCAGCGCCCGAGCGGCCTCCGCCGACAGCGCCTCCCGGGTCTGGATGTTCACCGCGATGGAGTGCCCGATCCGCACCGGGACCCGGACGCAGGTCACGGCCACGCCGATCGATTCGTCCTCCAGGATCTTGCGGGTCTCGAACATCATCTTGCGCTCTTCGTCGGTGTGGTCGTCGCCCTCGGCAAATGATCCCGCCGCTCCGATCACGTTGAAGGCAATGTGCGAGGGATAGATCTCCGGCGCCGGCATCTCCATCCCGTGCAGCGACGTGTGGGCCTGGGTGTCCAGCTCGTCGATGGCCTGCTTCCCCGTCCCCCCCACCGACTGATATGTGGACACGACCAGTCGCTCGATGCCAACGGCGCGATGGATCGGGGCCAGGGCCACGAGCAGCTGCATGGTCGAGCAGTTGGGGTTGGCGATCAGGCCGCGGTGGCCCTGCAGCGCGTGCGGGTTGACCTCAGAGACCACGAGCGGGATCGAAGGGTCGCGCCGGAACGCGGACGAGTTGTCCACGACAACGGCCCCGGCCTCCACGAACCGCGGCCCCCACTCCCGGGACACGCCGGCGCCGGCCGAGAACAGCGCGATGTCAAAGCCCTGAATCGAGTCGGCGCTGAGCCCCTGGACGGTCATCCCGTCCAGCTCGGACCCCGCTGAACGCTCCGACGCAAAGGGCACGATCTCCGAGGCGGGAAAGTCCCGCTCCCGCAGAACCGCGAGCATCGTCTGGCCGACGAGCCCGGTGGCTCCGACGACGGCCACGCGCACACCGGCGGAGCTCATCGCGCCTCCTGCCCGATCGGACGCTCCTGGCGCACCTCGGAGGCGCCGAGTTCAAACGCGGTGTGCAGCGCCCGGACGGCCTGCTCCACCTGGTCGCCCCTGATCACGCAGGTGATCTTGATGGGGGAGGTGGAGATCATCTCGATGTTGATGCGCTCGTCGGCCAACGTCTGGAACACCTTGGCAGCCACGCCGGGGTGCGACCGCATGCCGGCGCCCACGATCGAGACCTTGCCGATCTCCTGATCGGTGTTGATGTCCGCGATCCCCAGCGACTCACGCACCGGGCCCAGCGCCTGCTCGGCGGCGCGAAGATCCTCAAACGAAACGGTGAACGAGACCTCGGCCAGCCGGCCCTCGCCCAGCGGCTCGTTCTGGATGATCGTGTCGACGTTGCAGTTGGCCTCGGCCAGGGCTCCAAAGATGGCCGCGGCGGCGCCGGGACGGTCCGGCACGCCGAGCAGGGTGATCCGCGCCTCGTGAGGCGAATGCGTGACGGCGGTGATCATCGGATGTTCCATGGTCTCTTCTTCTCCCAAAACAACGGTACCGGGGCCATCCTCGAAGCTGGAGCGGCAGTGGATGCGGACTCCATGGGTGCGGGCATATTCGACGGAGCGCAGCTGGAGGACCCCCGCCCCGGAGGCCGCCATCTCCAACATCTCCTCAAAGCTCACAAACGGCAGCTTGCGGGCATCGGGCACCAGACGGGGGTCGGCGGTGAAGACTCCGGCCACGTCGGTGTAGATCTCGCACACCTCGGCCCCGATCGCCGCGGCCAGGGCCACGGCGGTGGTGTCCGAACCGCCCCGTCCCAATGTCGTCACGTCAAAGCTCGTGGACACCCCCTGGAACCCGGCCACGAGCACGATCCGGTCCTCGGCCAGCGCCTCGCGGATCCGGTCGGCGCGGACGTCCAGGATGCGCGCCTTGGTGTGCGAGGTGTCGGTGACGATCCCGGCCTGGGAGCCCGTCAGCGAGATCGCCCGGAGGCCAAGATCGTTGATTGCCATGGCGCAGAGCGCGCATGAGATCCGCTCGCCTGTGGACAGGAGCATGTCCATCTCCCGGGGATCGGGGTGAGGCGAGACCTCCTGAGCCATGGCGATCAGCTCGTCTGTCGTCTTGCCCCGGGCCGACAGCACCGCCACGACCCGCATTCCCCGCTTACGCTGGGCGACGATCCGGGCGGCGGCGCGCTTGATCCGCTCGGCGTCGGCCACCGACGTGCCGCCAAACTTCATGACAACGGTGGATGTAGCGGGCATGACCCGGAGGTTAGGGGTTGCCCGCCCGCCGCGATAAGGTGATCGTTCTCCCAGGCAGGGGCTGCTTCGGCAGCCGGCAGGCAGGCCACGTACACCGAGAGGAGCTGGCATGTCCGACATAGAGGCGGGAGCGGTGACCTCGGCCCAGACCGGGGCCCACAGGCACACGGGCGTGAGCCTCGTCGTCACGGGCGGGACGCAATGGGACCGGCGCGAGCTGATCGGCCGCCTGGACCGCGACCAGTTCAATTCCATAACCGAGACCAGCGGTGCCGCCGAGGCCGTCGAGGCGCTGAGCGTCCTGGGGCCCTCGGTGTGTCTGCTGGCGGGGAAGGTGCGCGGCGGGACACTCGCCGCCATCACCAGGCTGCGGGCGTCGTCGCCTGAGACGAGGATCGCGCTGGTGGTGGACTCAGCCGATCAGGATCGCGGTCTCTGGGCCATCCGGGCCGGCGCAGACGGGTACCTGAGCCGGGGGATGGCGACGGATCGGCTGGCCACCGCCGTGTCCGCCCTGGCGGAGGGAGAGGCTCTGATCCCGCGTGAGCTCAGCACCCAGGTGGTCCGGGAGCTGCAGAGCGGCCCAGCCCCGGATCCAGGCGGGCGACGCTCGCGCATCGGCTACGTGCTCCTGTACCCGGCTCGATTCATCCGCCATCTGCGGCGGCGCCGGCGTTCCAAGATGCGGCTCGGCAGCGCCTGGCGCTCGGCCCGCGAGCGGATGGACGACTACAGCTAGAGCACTAAACCGCGCGGCGCCCGACCAGGGCCCGGCCCAGCGTCAGCTCATCGGCGTACTCCAGGTCGGCCCCCACCGGCAGCCCGCTGGCCAGGCGGGTGACCGTCACACCGGGCACCGCCGAACGCAGGCCGTCGGCGATGTGCAGGGCCGTGGCCTCGCCGGTGGTGGTCGGATTGGTGGCGATCACCACCTCCCGCACGCCGTTACCCCGCACGCGTTCATACAGCTCGGCGATGCGCAGGTCCTCGGGACCGATGCCGTCGATGGGCGACAGCGCGCCACCCAGGACGTGGTAGCGGCCGCCGAACTCGTGCGTGCGCTCGATCGATATGACGTCTGAGGGCTGCTCGACCACGCAGATGAGCTCGCCGTCCCGGCGCTCATCCGAACAGATCCGGCACACCGGCCCGTCGGCCAGGTTGAAGCAGGTGTCGCACAGACCAATCCGTTGCTTGACCTCCCGGATGGCGTCGGCCAGGGCAAGGGCCTCCTCGTCGGTGGAGCGCAGGAGGTGAAACGCCAGGCGCTGGGCGCTCCGGCCGCCGATCCCGGGCAGCTTTGACAGCTCGGTGATCAGGCGCTGGACGGGCGGGGCGTAGGCGGTCAGGGCGAATACCCCTTTACATGCCCGGCAGGCCCAGGCCGCCCAGACCGCCGGCGATGCCGCCAAGCTTGGCCGAGGCCAGCTCCTGGGCGGAGCGCAGTCCCTCGTTGACCGCCGCCAGAACCATGTCGCAGAGCATCTCCACGTCGTCGGGGTCGACGGCCGCGGGGTCGATTTTGATCGCCTTCACGTGCCCATCGCCCGTGACCTGGACGGTGACCATCCCCCCTCCGGCCGAGGCCTCCACTACCTCGTCCTTCAGGGACTCCTGCGCGGCCAGCATCTCCTCCTGCATCTTCTGGGCCTGCTTGAGCAGTTGCTGCATGTTCGGTGGTTGGGGCATCGTCGTCCTCGTCAGGGGGTGGCAGGCTCTCCGTCAGCATCATCATCCAGGATCTCCTCGGCGTCGAACTCCTCCATGAAGCGCTGCACGAGTTCCTCGCCGGAGAGCGCGACCGGTTCGGCAGGTCCCTCACCGTCGCCGTTGTCCCGGATTTCGTAGCTCACGGTCATGCGACGGCCCGTAACCGTGCGCAGGGCCTCCATCGCCGTCCGGCGATGGTCGTCCTGCTCGGCCTTGCGCTTCAGGAATGCCGCGCCCTGGGGAAAGGCCAGAACGAGCTCGTCGTCGTCGGCGGAGACAGGCCGAGCATCCGCCAGCAACGCAGCCAGCATCTTGTTCTCGGCTCGCACGAGCTCCACGACGGCCGGCCAGGACTCGATCGCGGACTGGAGCTCCGCGGGCGGCGGGGCCGGCGCGGCCTCGGCGGGGGGCGGAGCCGGTGCCTCGGGGGCCGCGGGCGAGCCGGTCGACGGGCTCCCTCCCTCCAACCGCTCGATCCGGGCTAGCAGAGCCGCCGTGGAAGGGTCAAGCTCAGGCGCGGCCGCCTTGACCAGCACCAGCTCGAGCTGGATGCGAGCCTGCGCCCCATTCGAGGTGGCCTCCAGCGCCTGGGCCACCAGGTCAAGGAGCCGGACCGCGTCGCCGGAGCCCAGCGCACCGGCCTGGGCGACCAGCCGGCCGTCTCGCTCCGGGGTGACCCGCAGCTCTGGCGGCAGGTCGCCGAGCACCTGGACGGCCAGCAGCTCCCGGGCATGGACCTCGAGGTCCCGGAGCACCTGCCCGGGGTCCCGGCCTGACTCCCCCAGACGAGCCGCGGAGCGCAGAGCCTGCGCGGGGTCGCGAGCCACGACCGCGTCCACGGCCTCGAACAGCTGCTCGGAATCGGTGATCCCCAGCACGGCCAGCACATCGCCGGGCTCGATCCTCCGCTGGCCGGCGTAGGTGACCAGCTGCTCCAGCGTGCCCAGCGCGTCCCGGAAGCTGCCCGTGGCGTGACGGGCGATCAGCGTCAGCGCGGCGGGATCGGCCTGGATGCTCTCGGCCTGCACGACCCGGCTGAGGACCGTGGCGACCTGCTCGAGGGAGGGTCGGGTGAAGTCAAAGCGGTGGCAGCGATCGACCACGGTGGGCAGCACCTTCTGGGCCTCCGTGGTGGCCAGGACGAAGATCGTCCGGGGCGGCGGCTCCTCCAGCGTCTTCAGGAACGCGTTCCAGGCCTGGGTGGAGAGCATGTGGGCCTCGTCCAGGATGTAGACCTTGTGGCGTCCGGACACGGGGGCGTAGCCGACCTTCTCCCGCAGGTCCCGGATGTCATCCACCGAGTTGTTGGAGGCGGCGTCCATCTCGATCACGTCCAGCGAGCTGGCGCCCGCGATGGCGGTGCAGGACTCGCACCTGCCGCAGGGAGTGATCGTCGGGCCCTCGACGCAGTTCAGGCAGGCGGCCAGGATCTTGGCCATGCTCGTCTTGCCCGTCCCCCGGGAGCCCACGAACAGGTAGGCGTGGTGGACCTTGTCCTGCTCCACGGCGTTCTGGAGCGTCCGCACCACGTGCTCCTGACCCACGACGTCGGCGAAGGTGCGGGGGCGATGACGGCGGTAGAGGGAGGGCCCGGCGGACACGTGGTCGAGTCTAGTTATGGGGTAGGCGCCGGTGCTTGCACCGGCGCCCCGGGCGGTGCATGCACCGCCCGGGGGGTCGGCACATGTGCCGACCCCAAAAGAAAATGACCGTGCACCCTCCTTTGTGGCTGGTTCTCGGGGCGCGGCCGATGCCTGACTGCTCCGGCTCGGTGATCCCGTAGCGCCTGGAGGCGACCGCTTAAGGCTGCTTCCTTCCGGACCTGACCTGGTTCACGGACCTTCATCGCCGCGGGACCGAGCCATCAACGCCTCAGGCTTGGCGCTGACCCCGAGGCCGGTGCCCCTGGGGAGGGGATTCAGCCCCGCTATAGCGGATTGCGGGTACAGGGCACCGCTAGCGCCCCGCCTAGCACGGTCAGGTGGGATGGTAGTGGCTCGCTATCGTGCCGCGCAGCATGTCTGTGGGTGTGATCGGTCTCGGATACGTGGGCCTGCCTCTGGCGGTGGCCTTTGCGGAGGCCGGCCAGGAAATCGTGGCCGTCGATGTGGATCCGCTGAAGATCGACGCCATCAGGTCCGGGGAGTCCTACATCGAGGACATCTCCTCGGACCGGCTGAAGAAGGCCCTGCACCTGATCGAGGCCACCGCCCACTACGCGCCCCTGGCTCGAGCCGACGCGGTGCTGATCTGCGTGCCCACCCCCCTGACTCCCAACCGGGAGCCGGACCTGGGTGCGCTGCTGTCCGCCGGCCACGGCCTGGGCCAGGTGCTTCAGAAGGGTCAGCTCGTCGTCCTGGAGTCCACGACCTACCCGGGCACGACCCGCGAGCAGCTCGTGCCGCTGCTGGAGCAGGAGTCAGAGCTGAAGGTGGGCGAGGACGTCAACGTGGCCTTCTCGCCTGAACGCGTCGACCCGGGACGGACCGACTACACGATGCGCAACACGCCCAAGGTGATCGGGGGCATGACGCCCGAGTGCCTGGATAGGGCGGCTGAGCTGTACGGAGTGGTGTGCGACCACATCGTGCGGGTGTCCACGCCTGAGGCGGCCGAGATGACCAAGCTGCTGGAGAACATCTTCCGCTCGGTCAACATCGCGCTCGTCAACGAGCTGGCCATCCTGTGCGAGCGGATGGGGATCGAGATCTGGGAGGTGGTCGACGCCGCCGCCACCAAGCCCTATGGCTTCATGCGCTTTGACCCCGGCCCGGGGATGGGCGGCCATTGCCTGCCCGTCGACCCGTTCTACCTGACCTGGCGGGCGCGCGAGTTTCACATGTCGACCGAGTTCATAGAGCTGGCCGGGAAGGTCAACCAGCAGATGCCCTACCACTGCGTGGAGAGGATCGAGCGGGCGTTGAACGACGCGGCCAAACCCGTGCGGGGCTCGCGGATCGCCGTTCTGGGCGTGTCCTACAAGGCCGGAGTGGGCGACGTGCGTGAATCGCCGGCCCTGCGGATCATGGAGGTGCTGGCCGAGCGCGGCGCGGTGCTCTCCTACCATGATCCCTACGTCCCGTCGCTGCCCGAGTTGCGGCTTGAGAGCGCTGCGCTGGAGGGGGTGGTCTCAGGCGCGGATGCCGTCGTGCTGGTCACCGCCCATCCCGGCATCGACTACGGGGCCGTGGTGGCGGGGTCCGGGCTGCTGGTCGACCTTCGCGGCATCACCCGCGGCCAGCAGGCTGCGAACGTCGTGCGGCTCTGAATGCCGGGGCTGACGGTCCGCGTATAGACTTCGCCTCGCATAGGGGGTCGCGGGGGCCCAAGGACGACCGTAAATGGGGTGATGGGCGTGACGAGCAGTGGGGGCATGAATCTGGCTCGGCTGAGGCTGGCGCTGCTGGTGTGCGTGGCTGCGGGGGTGGTGGGGCTTCCAGCGGCGGCGAGCGCGGCGATCACGTCGGCCACCGCCGTCGACCAGTCCCCCACCGAGAGCACCACCCCAACGCTCACGGTGGGGAGCTTCACCACCGACACGCCCAGCGACACATTCACCGCCACGATCGACTGGGGGGACGGGAACACCTCGCTGGCCACGGTCTCGCAGGTGGGGGCCACGGACACCTTTGACGTCTCCGGCAGCCACAACTACGCCGAAGACGGGATCTATCCAACACTCAGCTTCACGGTGACCGAGACCGGGACCTCACCGGACGTGCAGACGTCAAACCTGGCCGTTGCCAGGGTGCATGAGAACGCGTTTACGTTGTCTGTCAAAGGCCCCATCAACGTCGCCGAGGGAACGCAGTTCTCCGGCCCGGTGGCCATCTTCAAGGACCCTGGCGCCCCGGCCGACCCATCCGCGTATACCGCCACGATCGACTGGGGTGACGGCACCGCTCCGTCCCCAGGGGTGATCACGGGACCGGACGCAAACGGGTTCTACGCGGTCAGCGGCACTCACACCTATGCCGACGAGATCGCCTCGGGCCAATACAGCGTGACGGTCAGCGAGCCGGAGGCCAACTTCCTCGACTTCGGACCGGTGTCGACCGACCTCACGGTCTCCGAGGCCGACTCGCTGACAGCGACCCCGACCACGATCAGCGCCACCGACGGCACCGCGTTCAGCGGGGACGTGGCCACGTTCTCCGACACGGACACCGATACCCCGGCCGGCGACTTCACGGCCACGATCGACTGGGGCGACGGCACAAGCTCTGCCGGCGTCGTCAGCGGCAGCGCGGGGAGCTTCACCGTTTCCGGAAGCCACACGTACAGCTCTCCTCCGGGCTCGTATCCCGTAACGGTCACGCTGAGCGACGACTCGCCGGGCACCGCCACGGCGACGGCCAACTCCACGGCCAACGTCAGCGCCGACGAGCCCACAACGACCACCCAGGGCGCTTCCGGCATCGGAACCGCCAGCGCCACGCTGCACGGGACCATCAACCCCAACGGCGACAACACCACCTATTTCTTCAAGTACGGGCCTGACACCAACTATGGGTCTGTGATCCCGCTGTCGCCCGCCGACGCGGGATCGGGCACCAGCGGGGTGCCCGTGTCCGGTGTGGTCAGCGGATTGGATCCCGGCACGACCTACCACTTCGAGCTCGTGGCGACCAACGGCAAGGGCACCACCGACGGAGGCGATCAGACATTCACCACGATCGCCGCGCCGTCGGCCGCGAT
>JBJMLC010000137.1:0-19845 GCA_045805485.1 Solirubrobacteraceae bacterium
GATGTCGCGCTTGTCCAGCTCCTGCACGCAGAGGGGCATCTGCTTGCTCGTGCTGACGAGCAGCGCCGAGAGCCCGATCGCGTCGGCGCCGACCTCGAGGGCCTTCTCGATGATCGTGTTCACCGGCACCTGCTTGCCCAGGTCGAACACGGTGTAGCCGTTGTTGGAGAGGATCGTGTTGACCAGCGACTTGCCGATGTCGTGGACGTCGCCGAACACGGTGGCGATGACCACCGTGCCCTTGGTGTAGCCCTCGATCCTGTCCAGATACTGCTCGAGCTGGGCCACCGCCCGCTTCATCACCTCCGCCGACTGGAGGACGAAGGGCAGGATCAGCTCGCCCGCGCCGAACTTGTCGCCGACCTCCTTCATGGCGGGCAGGAGCACCTCGTTGAGCGTGGGGACCGCGCCGATCTTCTCCACGCTGCGGTCAATCTGGTCCTCCACGCCGTCCCTGCGACGGCGCAGGATGTGAAAGTGCAGCGCCTCCTCAGGCTCCATGTCCTCCGTGGGATCGCCGGCTCTCTGGTCCTGTTCGGCCTCCTCGCCCTTGGACTCGAAGTGGGCGATGAAGCGCTCCAGCGCGTCAGGCCGCCGGTTCTGGACCAGGTCGTCGGCCAGCTCACGCTCGTCGTCCCCGATCTCGCTGTAGGGCGTGATGTGGTTGGGGTTGACCATCGCCAGGTCCAGGCCGGCCTGCACGCAGTGGTGCAGGAACACGCTGTTCAGGACGCTGCGGGCGGCCAGCGAGATTCCGAAGGAGACGTTTGACACGCCCAGCGAGGTCTTGACACCCGGGATCTGCTCCTTGACCAGGCGGATCCCCTCGATCGTCTCCAGCGCGCTGGGCTTCCACTCCTCCTCCCCCGTGGTGAGGGTGAACGTGAGGCAATCGAAGATCAGGACCTCGGGGTCGAGGCCGTGCTCCTGGCAGCACAGCTCGGTGATCCGCTGGGCGATCTCGAGCTTGCGCTGGGCGGTCTTGGCCATGCCCTCCTCGTCGATCGTCAGCGCTATGAGGGCAGCCCCGTGCTGGCGGGCCAGGGGCACCACCCGGTCAAGCTTGTCCCGGCCCGCCTCCAGGTTGATGGAGTTCACGACCGCTCGGCCTGGGATCTGCTCCAGCGCGGTCTGGATCACCTCGGGCTCGGTGGAGT
Organism: Solirubrobacteraceae bacterium; assembly: GCA_045805485.1. Taxonomy (GTDB): domain Bacteria; phylum Actinomycetota; class Thermoleophilia; order Solirubrobacterales; family Solirubrobacteraceae; genus Palsa-465. Next base: position 1,158 of record JBJMLC010000137.1, read on the forward strand.
CGACCTGGATCGGGGCGGGCTGGGTGAGGCTGATGCGCTTGACCACCTGACGCATCTGCTCGTCCTCGTCCTGGCGCTCGGTCAGAGCCACGCACACGTCAAGGACGTGCGCCCCGCCGGTCACCTGATCCTCGGCCACCTGGACCAGGCCGTCGTAGTCATCGGCCAGGAGGAGCTCCTTGGCCTTACGGGAGCCCTGCGAGTTGACCCGCTCTCCGACCAGGGTGGGGCGGGGATCCTGGGCCAGCGGGGTGGAGGTCATCATCGAGCTGAGCTGCGGGGGACCGGGCCGCGGGCGCTCGGCGGGCGTGCGGCCCGTGCAGCGCTCGGCGATGGCCCGGATGTGGGCCGGCGTCGTCCCGCAGCAGCCGCCCACGATCGAGACGCCGTAGCGCTCCACGTACTCGCCCAGGACCTCGGCCAGCGGCTCGGGCTGCTCCGGGAAGATCGTCTCCCCGTCTGGCCCCTGGAGGGGCAGGCCGGCATTGGGGATGCAGTGCACGGGCAACGGGGAGTGCTCACCCAGGTACCGGATGGCGTCCCGCATGTCCTCAGGGCCGGTGGAGCAGTTCAGGCCGACCACGTCCACGTCAAGCGCCCCGAGCGTGGTCAGCACGGCGCCGATGTCCGTGCCCAGAAGCATCTTGCCGCCCTGCGGAAGCAGCGAGACGCTGCACTGGATCGGGAGCCGGCGGTCCAGGGTCCTGAACGCCTCGCGAGCCCCGAACACCGCCGCCTTGACCTCCAGGATGTCCTGCGCGGTCTCGATGATGATCAGGTCGGCGCCGCCCTCGGTCAGGCCCTTCGCCTGTTCGGTGAAGACGTCCACTAGCTCTTGGAAGCTGATCTGCCCCAGACTGGGGTCGTCGCTGGCGGGCAGGAACCCGGTCGGCCCGATCGAGCCGGCCACGAAGCGGTCCTCGCCGGCGGCTTTCCGCGCGATCTGCGCCGCCTTGAGGTTGATCTCATGGGTGTGCTCCTCCAGGCCCCACTCGCTCAGCTTCAGCCGTGAGCCCTGGAAGGTGTCCGTTTCCACGACCTCAGCCCCCGCCTCCAGCATCGAAGCGTGGACGCCCTCGATCACGTCCGGGCGATTGAGCACCAGAGCCTCGTGACAGCGCCCCGGGAGGCGATAGTCGCGCTCCAGGTCCAGGTCGAACTGCTCCAGCGTCGCCCCCATCCCACCGTCGTAGACGATCACGCGCTCGCGAGTGGCGGTGAGGAAATCCCGGGGCGCAGACGGCATCCGATCGATGCTACCAGGGGTGAGCCGAACCTTAACACGGGTGTGTGAAGGTTGTATGGGGGCTTGTCGGGGGGCGTACGGGCGGACGAAATGCGCGACGGCTCATCCAGTTCCCGCGTGGAGGGGCAGCTTCACGCGTGCGCCGCTTCTCGATAGCGTCCGCCCCAACGGATGTCGGTCACCGAGCGAGTCCTCCCCTATGGGTCGTGGCCCACCCCCATAACCTCCGAGGTCGTGGTGGCCCAGGCGGTGCGGCTGGGCGACGCCAAGGTCGACGGTGGGGATGTCATCTGGTCCGAGGGCCGGCCGGCCGAGGGCGGGCGGACCGCGCTGGTGCGCCGCGCCGCCGATGGGACGACCAGCGATGTGTTGGAACGAGACGCCAACGCGCGCACGGCGGTGCACGAGTACGGCGGCGGCGCCTGGTGGGTGCGTGACGGCGTGGTCTGGTACGCCAACTGGGGTGACCAGCGGCTGTATCGCCTGGCGTCGGGCAGCGGGCCGGCGGAGCCGCTCACGCCGCAGCCCGAGGAGCCCCGGGGCGATCGGTACGCCGACGGCGACCTGAGCCCTGACGGCAACTCGATCGCCTGCGTGAGGGAGCACCATCCCCGGGGCGGGGCCGTGGTGGATGTCCGGAACGAGATCGTCTGCCTGGCGGCGCACGAGCCCTCCACGCCCAAGGTGCTGGTGAGCGGACCGGACTTCGTCTCCAGCCCCCGCTGGAGCCCGGACGGCCGGTGGCTGTGCTGGGTGGAGTGGGATCACCCGAACATGCCCTGGGACGGGACCCGGCTGTGCGTGCGAGACGCTGACGGCGCCAGCCAGGTGATGGCCGGAGGACCCGAGGAGTCAGTGGCCGAGCCGCAGTGGCTACCCGACGGATCGCTCGTCTTCATCAGCGATCGGACGGGCTGGTGGAACCTGTATCGAGTACCCGCGGGAGGCGGGCCGGCGGACGCGGAGCTCCTGACCGACCTGGAGGCGGAGATCGCCCTCCCGCAGTGGAGCCTCAGCGCGTCCCGCTACGCGCTGCTGCCTGGCGGGATGGTTGTCTTTTCCTGGACCCGCGGTGGGTTCGACGGGGTCTCGGTCCGGCTCCCAGACGGCTCCATCCGGGAGCTTGGCCTGCCCTACACGGCCATCCATAGCCTGCGGGGCGCCGGGGAGGACGCCGTGGTGGTCGTGGCCGCCACCCCGCTCGTGGAGTCCAAGGTGGCTCGGATCGCCGTGAGCCCGGACGGAGGGCTTCAGAGCCTTGAGACCCTGCGGCCGGCGCGGGACCTCCAGGACCTCGGGGTCAACGACGCGTTCATCTCGGTCCCGGAGGAGATCGAGTACCCGTCGGCGCGCGGGCGGACGGCGCACGCGCTGCTGTATCCACCGGTCAATCCCGACGCGGCGGCCCCTGACGGCGAGCTGCCGCCGCTGCTCGTCGACGTGCACGGTGGCCCGACCGCGGGGGCGGCCGCCGAGCTCGACCTGGACATCCAATACTGGACGAGCCGGGGCTTCATGGTGGTGCTGGTCAACTACGGCGGCTCGACCGGGTACGGACGGGAGTACCGCGACCTCCTGCGCGGGCAGTGGGGGGTGGTCGACGTGGAGGACTCGATCGCCGTGGCCCGCTGGCTGGGCGAACAGGGGCGCGCGGATCCGAGCCGGATGGCCATCCGCGGCGGGTCGGCCGGCGGCTACACGACGCTGGCCGCACTGGTGGAGGAGGACACGCCATTTGCCGCCGGCGCGGACCACTTCGGCGTGGCCGACCTGGAGGCCATGGCGATCGACACCCACAAGTTCGAGAGCCGGTACCTGGACAGCCTGGTGGCGCCCTATCCGGAGGGGCGGGAGCTCTACCAGGAGCGCTCGCCGATCCACCACGTGGACCGGTTCTCAACACCCCTGATCGTGCTCCAGGGACTGGAGGACGAGGTGGTCCCGCCCAATCAGGCCACGATGATCGTCGACGCGCTGAAGGCCAAGGGCGTGCCGGTGGCCTACCTGCCCTTCGAGGGCGAGCAGCATGGCTTCCGCCGTGAGGAGAACATCCGCCGGGCCCTGGACGCCGAGCTGAGCTTCTACGGTCAGATCTTTGGGTTCGAGCTTCCGGCAGACGAGGGAATCGAGCCCGTCGAGCTCCAGTAGACCCGGCCGCCCGATCGGCGCTGGGAGACCCGCCCCGGTTGCCGCTGCGGTCGGTCAGTGATGGACGAGCCGTGACAGCACGACCTGGGAGCGCGTGCGCTGCACGAGCCCGTCTCGCTGGAGGTCCATGATCAACCGCTCCAGGTCGCCGTTGTCCGTGGTTCGGACCCGGGCGATGGCATCGGCGTCGCCGGTGACGCTCCACGCCTCCACCACCTCGGGGTAGGGCCGCAGGGTCTCGGCCACCTGCTCCAGGGTCGTGCCCGGCGCGAAGAACAGCTCCAGCAGCGCCTCGGTGCGGTCGCCCAGGGCGGCGTGGTCGACGACGGCCGTGAAGCCGCGCAGCGCCCCCTGGTGGCGCAGCCGGTCAACCCGGCGCTTGACCGCTGGAGCCGACAGCGACACGCGGCCCGCGATGTCGTCGTACGTCCGCCGCCCGTCTTCGACGAGTAGCGCAAGAATCTGACGATCAAGGGTGTCCATACGATGATTTATTGCAGAGATTACATCGTAATGGGCATCGACAGCCGCCTTGGCGAGATGTAGGCTCCCGCCCATGCCCGCCCGAGTCCTGTTCGACGAAGCCCACAGCGAGGCCTGGACGATCCGGCCTGAACTGGCCCGGGCCATGCAGCCCGCCCATCCCGCCGACTCCTCATACGCCAAGGCGGCCGAGGCGCTCGTGGAGGAGGCCTTCGCCGTCCAGCCCCATGTCACCGGGCCGCTATCGGCGGCGATGCTCCAGCCCTGGGACATGCTGGTCATCGCCCATCCCTCCGCCCCGGACTGGGAGCGGACCACCGGCACCGGTTCGCCGGTACTTCTGGACGAGGAGATCGACGCCATCGAGGAGTTCGTGGCCGGAGGCGGGGGTCTGATCGTGCTCGGGGAGACCGAGCAGGAGAAGTACGGCAACAACCTCAACCAACTGCTGTCGCGCTTCGCGCTGCACCTGGAAAACGACACCGTCCAGGACTACGAGCACAACCTCAGCGCGCCGAGCTGGATCCTGGCCGAGCTGGGGGACGGCGGGCGAGGGCGAGGCGGTGACCTGCTCGCCCGGGTGCACGCCGCGTGCCTGTACCGAGCGACCACGATCTCGGCCGCCAACGGAGCCCGGGTCCTGGCCCGCTCGCACAGCACGGCCTCCACCCCGGGAGCGCCTCTGATCGTGGCCACCGAGCACGGCCGTGGCCGAGTGGTCGTGCTGGCCGACTCGGACCTGTTCGGCGACGACTGCCTGGAGGAGCTTGACCACCGGACGCTGTGGCTCAACCTGTGTCACTGGGCTTCCCGTCGTGAGGCCCAGGCGACTGGGGCCGCGGCGTCGCCGCGTCGGGACATTGAGTGGGAGCGGCTGCGTGAGGAGACCAACGCGCTGGCGCTGCTCCAGGGTCCGGACGGGTCGCTCACCGGATCGCCTGAGCACGCGGCCGCCCATGTCGAACGGATAATCGAGGCGCTGGCCGGGCTCAGGGCGCGCTTCCCACATCAGGTCTCCTACCTCGACGCGGCCAAGGTGGATCTCGGGGCCTGGAGGGACTCGGGATTCGGCCGGCCGGACTTCGGAGCGGCGCTTGACGCCTTCCACCCGGAGCTCCAGCGCACCGACGGAGCAGAGCATCTGGCGTTCCTTCCCATGTACAAGCAGAACGGTTCCCGGGACACCTGCTTCGAGGCGCTGATCGTCCGCGTGCCCTGGCCAGATCACGTGGCCGCCCTGGAGCGCAGCCGTTACCAGAACGCCAAGTTCGTGCCTGTGGAGCTCGTCGATGCCACGCGGGGGTATGACAGCGAGTGCGCCGTCCTGTTCCCCGAGATGGTCTCCGTGGGGGAGCGCGGACCCAATAGCTTCGGGGCGATCTTCTGCGACCGGGAGGCCGAGCGTCTGCGCCGCGTGGCCGGCGCGGCGGCTGATCTGCTCGCCCTCAACCTGCCTCCCGACGCCGTCCGGATGCTCGCGAGCCCGGAGCAGACCCAGGAGGCCTACATCCTGTGGGACCTCATCCACGATCGCGCCCACAGCCACGGCGAGCTGCCGTTCGACCCGTTCATGATCCGCCAGCGCTCCCCGTACTGGATGTACTCCCTGGAGGAGCTGCGCTGCGATCTGACCGCGTTCGCGGAGGCGGCGCGGCTGGAGCGTGAGGACCCCGCGATCCACTCGCTGGCTCGCCGCGTCCAATACGCGATCCTGCTCGATCGCCTTCTCCGCTTCCCCATCACCGGCACCCGGGTGCGCAACTACGACGGCCTGGGGGGCCAGCTCCTGTTCGCCCACCTGCACCGCCACGGCCACCTGGTGTGGGCCGACAACCAGTTGACGATCGACTGGGACACCGTGGCCGACGGGGTCGCGGCCCTCCGCCAGGAGGTCGAGGCCCTGTACCGGGCTGGGATCGACCGCACCAAGCTCCATCACTGGACGGCGGCCCACGACCTGATCAGTCAGAGCGTCCCGCCGGCCAGCGGCTCGAAGTGGGTGGCCGGGGGGCGGGAATTCGCCGAGGTGCCCGATCCGCGCCCCTACGTGGACCTGGTGCTGGAGGACGAGTTCCCGCTGTCGATCTTCTACGCGACGCTCAGGGCGAAGCTGGGGTAGCGGCGGCACGCCGCGCCCGCCAGGCCCGCGTCCTGCGCCCCAACCCCCAGGTCGACAGCGCCCCCACCGCGAACAGCGGCCCGAAGGCCGGGATCACGAAGCGGTAGTCATACGACTTGGTGAGGATCGGGAAGAACAGGAGCACCAGCGCCACCAGGCCGAACAGGATCGCCCCGGCTCGCGCCGGGCGGGGCACCAGCCAGGGTGAGGCCAGGCACAGCGCCAGCAGCAGGGCCATCCAAACGCCCGTGATCCGGGTCAGCTTCTCCCAGGTCTTGAGGGGACCGATCGGCCCCCGATAGGCGGGTGAATCGCCGGGGTACAGAAGCTGCTGCCAGTAGCTGACAAAGCTGTTCGTCCCGCTGTGCATGTCGGGCCCGTAGAGCATGAAGTCGATCAGCTGCTGCGCCGAGAGGTCGCCGTAGGAGCGCGCGCCCGGGTTGAACAGCCGGATCACGTCCAGCCAGACAGCGCGCAGGTAGTCCAGGGGCTGTCCCCAGATGGCCGACTCGGAGAACTCCAGCAGTCGGCGCATGGCGTAGGGATCCTTGGAGACGAGGTAAGGCGGCCCCAGCAGCTTCTGGGCCGGGGACCTGGGGTCGTAGATGTAGTACTCGGACGTCTTCCAGTGGCGCTGGGACACCGGGACCGGATCGCACAGCTGCTGGGTGCCCTGGGGTGGGGTGAACTTCGAACAGTCGGCCCACGGGGCGGCCCGGCCGTAGACGTTCCAGTTGCCGTTCGTGGTCAGTCCCCTCTGGCCGGTCTCCGCGTGCCGCCACACCTCATACACGTTGACTGTGCCGATGGCCACGACGAGGGTGAGACCGCCCGTGGCCACCAGATCCCATCTCGGCCGTCCGTAGGAGAACACGAGCCACAGCGCAAGCACCGGCGCCAGTTCGATCGCCGCCTCTCGGTCCCACACCGCGAGTCCCGCCAGCAGGCCGGCCAGCGCGGCCCAGCGCAGACTCCCGGCCCGGGCCCGAATCGTGCAGTAGAGCATCGCGGCCAACAGGAAGATGAACACCGCGTCGCTCAGAGCTGCGTGCTCCAGGAACAGCTGATCGCCTCCGAGCGCGATGATGGCCGCCGGCGCCAGCGCCGCCCATCGGGGGCCACCCGCGCGTCGCGTGGCGGCGTAGAACAGCAGCGCCGATGCCAGGCCGAGCAGGTGCTGGACGATCGTGACCAGGAGCAGGTGCGGCGAGATTCCGTGCAGGAGGCGCAGGAACATCGAGTAGCCCACCGTGCGAAGCGGGTCCGACCACACCGACTGCACGCCGCCCTGGAAGTAGATCCCGCTGTCCGAGTAGCCGGTGATGGCGGGACGCCAGACGAGCAGGAAATACACCCGGAGCAGCAGGCCGATGACCATCAGGCCCGCCAGTACGGCCATGGCCGGGTTGGCCCGGACCCAGGCCCGGCCGCGGGCCATGGGCGGGCGCCGCGCCGTCAGCTCCACGTCCTCAGCTCGTCTGGGCGTAGGTCACGTAGGTGCCGCCGTGCTCGGTGACCAGGAACGAGAACGTGCGCGGCTTGGGCTTCGTGGCCACCGCGATGCACGAGAACGTCTCGCCCTTGATTTCCGGGACGATGGCCGGGCACAGGACCTTGACCTTGACGTGAGCCCGGGCCAGCACCGAGTTGGCGATCGCCGTCTCGATCTGGGGGATGTTGGGCAGATCGGTCCGGGCGGTGCTCGAACTCGGCGGCGGGATGCTTCCGCCGCAGCCGGCCACCGCCGCTGCCGCCAGGAGTCCGACGGCGGGCGTGCGGAGCCAGCCGGAAAGGGCTTTCCCGGCGCTTGCAGACACGGCGCGACATATTAGACGCGAGCATGAGACCGCCCGACGCCGCGCTTGAGCTGTCGGTCATCGTCGTCGCGCACAACGGGGGGACGATGCTCCAGGACGCCGTGGCCGCGCTTCAGCGGAACACGGCCTGCACCGAGGCCGAGGTCATCGTCGTCGACTCCGGCTCCAGCGATGGCAGCAGCCAGCGGTTGGCCGACGGGCCCCTGCCGGTCCGGGTGATTCAGTGCGCCGAGAACGTCGGCTTCTGCCGGGGAAACAACCTCGGGGCGGAGGCCGCCCACGGGCGGCTGGTCTGCTTCACCCAACCCGATGGGCAGGTCCAGGAGCGCTGGGACGTGGCGCTGCGGTCCGCGCTTGACGATCCAGGCGTGGTCGCCGCGGGCGGCCTGGTGCTCAAGATGGGTGGCGGGGAGCGCGCGGGTGGCGGGGGGCGCACGCGCGGCGAGGAGCGCATCGACAGCGCGGGGATCGCCATCGCCCCCAACCTGGCCGCCTGGAGCGTGGCTGAGAACCTGACCCCGGCGCAGGCCGGGCTCCTGGATGGCGACCCGCGGGAGGTGGTCGGGGTCAGCCCGGCCTTCCTGATGACGCGCCGCAGCGATCACCGGTCGATCGGTGGCTTCTGGGAGAAGCTGTGGCTGTATGGGGATGAGCCTGACTACGCGCTGCGGATCGGCCGCCTGGGCACGGTCGTGCTCTGCCCGCAATCCCGGATGCTCCATCTGGTGGGCGGGGTCAGCGGCGCCCACCAGTCGCCGCTGCGGCTCTATCAGTCATCACGCAACCGCCTGCTGAACATCGCCCGGCACCTGCCCGCTCGGCGAGTCCCGGGCGCGGTGGCGCTGGCGGCTGTCTTCGACGCGCTCCAGTTCGCCCAGCAGCGCAACCTGGTGAGTGCGCGCGCGGTGAGCTCAGGCTGGATGGCCGGGCTGCGCGGCATGCGGAGCGCCCGGGGGTTGAGCACGCCCGCTGAACGCTCCCGAAACGTGCCCCGCCTGGCCACCCTGCGGGAGGCCGTGGCCCAGCAGCGGGCGCTCGGGCGAGCGTCGCCGCGCCGGGCGCGTTAGCGGTCGGGCGGCGCTGGGAGCCGCCGGGGCCTCCGGACCGGGCGGCGCCGGAAGCCGCCGGAGCGGAAGCTTGGCGATTCACCGCAACCCCTGTGCGGTGAATCGCCATTCATCGCGGCGCCGCGCCGCTCTCGCGACTCAGGACGACCCCGGCGCCACCACGTCGATCCAGTCCAGCGCCCGGCCACACAGCGCCCGGGCCTGGTCCGGCGTAACGCGGAGCAGCTGGGTTGCCGGGGACTGGAGGGGCTCGAAGGCGATGTGGTTCAGGCTGGTGTAGTTGTTGTCGCCGCTCCCCGGACCTGGCCCCGCACCCGGATACGTGATGGTCACGGTATGGACGCCGGCTCGGAGGGGCAGCCTGGCCACGGGCGCGTAGCCATCGATGTCGAAGATCTGGTTCGCGATGCGGCCCAGGTGCCCGCCGTCCACGGCCACATCGAAGCCGCGGGTGAAGATGCCTCCCAGCCACAGCTTGTAGACCTGCGAGGTGGGCAGGGCGATGTGGGCGACGGCCGTCCCGGGCGTGTTGGCGGTCAGGCTGTGGCCGCTGTTGTCGTGGAACCAGCGCCCCGGCCAGAGCACATCGTCCCCGTGGACGACCACGGGGAGCGGGCGCTGGTAGGCCACGAGTGAGCCGCCGCGGGTCCGGGCCAGGCCGGCCAGGCTCTGGATCTGCGAGCAGGGCGGCATCGCCGCCGGCGCGACCGGGCACTGGGGCATCGTCGGCCCGTTCTCGGCCGCGCCGCAGTACGGATAGACGTTCTGGTCGCCCAGCGGAACGTGGACGACGACGTGCTGGTCGGCCAGCGCCGGCCGCTCGTAGAGGTCGTAGTAGGTGCCGTGGTAGACCAGCCTGTAGAGCGAGGGCGGACGGCTGTCCACGGGCGAGTTCCGGACCACGATGGAGCGGTAGGGGAGGAGCGTGGTCAGCGGGAATGAGTCCAGGTCCGCGTACGCGGTCTTGACCAGCAGGGTCCCTCGGGACGTGGGCAGCCCGGCATACCGGTACTCGGCGGGCTCGGTGGGCGCTCCCGCGCGCGCGAAGTGGCGATCGGCGTACACCTCGTAGTCATTGATGAACGTGGGGCCGTGTCCGTCCACGAGCTGGCCGATGTGCGACAGCTCGCTCATCCGCTGGTAGGGGGCCAGCAGGGCGTCGTGATACCCGCGCACGTTCGACCCGACCACGCCGACGGCCAGCAGCACGAGCACGAGGGCGCCCACCGTCTTCAGCGCCGCCCGACCGACGCGCGCGTTCCCGCGGATGGCCCCCAGGGGCCAGCGCGCAAACAGCATCGCCCCTCCGATCAGGGCGGCGGCCAGCAGCGCGGGTGAGGCGATGGCCAGGGACTTGCCCATGACCCACGGCGTGGACCCGGCCAGCCAGAAGGCCAGGCAACCCAGCAACGCCACCGCTGGATACAGCAGGAGCCCGCCCTGACGGCGCCAGATCGTGAACGCCACCGCCGCCACCGCCGCGACGATCACCAGTGCCACCAGAGGTCCGGTGGGAAACGCCGGGGCCGTGACCCGGAAGTCGCCGATCGTCCAGATGCCAGCCAGCTGGAACCCACTCAGGGGCTGGAGCAGGTTTCCGAGCTGCGTGGCGCTGGTCTGGCCCGCGGAGAACAGGCCGGCGTCGCTGGACAGGAATGGTCCGATCTGAGCCCAGAGCGGTATCGCGCACAGGGCGGTCAGGCCGGTGAGCCAGGCCACGGAGCGCAATGGGCCTCGCCACCACCCCGCCCGGCGGTCCCGCCATGCGGGCCACAGCCAGGCGGCCACCAGGATCGCCAGGGCGGGGATCATCCAGGCCGCCGCCCCCACGGTGAGGGTCGTGGCCAGCGCCCCCGCGGCCACGCCGAGCCCCAGCAATGTCCTTCCCTTCTCCGGACGGCGCCCGAGCAGGGGGGCCATGATCGCCACGCCCAGCGCCAGCAGCCAGGCCGAGGTCAGCTCCTTGATCCCGCCCCACAGCGCATACCCGTACAGAAGCGCCGGCTGGGCGGCCAGGAATGCCACCAGTGCCCGCAGCCGCCGCGAGGCCACGAACGGCTCGGCCAGCGCATAGACGCACAGCGCGATCAGCGCGCCACAGCAGGCCAGATACGGCGCGAACAACCACGCCACATCCTGTCCGACGAGCGCCCGACCGACGCCGAGCACCATGAACGCCCCCAGCGGGTACGACGAGCCGACGTCGCCGGTAAAGACGAGGGAGTACGTCGACTGGGGCTCCCCGGCTCCCGAATGGCCATGGGCCATCACGTGGTCGATGACGTTGAACCACGTGGCGGTGTCATCAAGGCGCAGGTAGCCCGTGAAGGTGGGGTGTCCATAGAGGAGGACGGGCGCGCCGTAGGCCAGGATCACCCCCACCGCGGCCAGGGCCGGCCACAAGATGGTCGACCAGGGCCAGCCGCGCCAGCCCCGCCAGGGCCGAGCCCAGATGAGTCCGGCCACGGCGCCCACGGCGCACACGGGAACCGCCGCCGGGGCGAGCGCCGAGGACAGCGTGATCGTCCCGGCCACCACCGTCACCGCGGCCAGCCCGAGCGGGATCAGCAGTGCGCCGTGGTAGCTGGTGCCAGCCAGCTTCTGGACCAGCAGTCCCCATCCCGCGCCCAGGGCGGCCAGGACCAGCGGGAAGATCACCCAGGCCAGGAACATGGTCATGTATCGGGGCTCCGGACGCGCAGGATTGTTTCGGGACTCCGAACGAGCAGGATGCGCGCCACCCCCGGAACGCGCCGAGGCGTCAGCTTATATAACCCGCTTCACGAGGTCCCAGTAGCGCGCCTGGAGAGCCGTCGCCCGGCGTGCCGGGGCGCTGGGGAGGAACGGGCTGTCCAGCGATGACGTCAGCCGGGCGGCAAACTCGGCTGTGCTGGTGCGGCGGGTGGCCTGAATCCGGCGCCGGCGGGCGAGCGTCCTGGGCAGATCCATGAGTCCAGCTCGCTGCGCGGCCAGCTTGGCCCGCAGCCAGCCCTGGCGCCCGGCCGCGGCCACGATGGCCAGCTCCACGGCGAGCAGGGCCGGCAGGACCAGGACCAGCAGACGGGTGGGGTACACGGAGAGGACGGTGCGCCAGCGGTTGCGTTCCAACCAGAACCACTTCTGGGCGCCCTTCTCGAACTCGTAGTCGTGTACCACCCGGGCGTCCGGAACCAGGCCCACGCCGTGACCGGCCAGCCACAGTCGCAGCCCCAGGTCAAGGTCCTCGGAGTACAGGAAGTAGGACGGGTCCAGTCCCCCGAGCTCGTCCCACACCTCGCGCCGGATCGTCAGGGCTGCCCCGGAGGGAAAGGCCACCTCTCGCGGCGCGTTGGATAGCGCGTCGGCGGGGCGTCCACAGTCCCCCGCCCAGCCGATGCCCACGTAATGCACGACGCCGCCGTCGGTGTTGATGTGGCCGTCCGGGAGCATCACCGCCGCCTGCCAGGCGCCCCAGTCCGGGCGCTCGGAGGCGGCGGAGCGCAGTCGATCCAGGCAGCCGGGCTCGGGGCGGCAGTCCGGGTTCAGGAACAGAAGCAGCGGCGCCTGGGTGGCCTGCGCACCGAGGTGGCAGCCGCCGCCGAAGCCGAGGTTGGTGCTGCTCTCCACCAGGCGGATGCGTTCGCCGGCGCTGCGGGTGTGCTCGGCGGTGCCGTCGGCCGAGGCGTTGTCCACCACGACCAGCTCGTCATACGGGTGAAGCTGGTCAATCAGCGGGCCGAGCAGACCGGCCAGGGCCTCGGCCGAGTCATGCGCCACCACGACCACGGCCAGCGCGTCCGGAGGCGACACCGAGGCTCAGCTCTTGGGCTGCAGGTCGTCCGCGGGGGGAACCCGCAACGGCTTGTCCGCGCCTGGTGCCTGGTGACCATTCTGGGCTTGACTCGCGCGCTGTTCGTGCTCCAGCAGAGCCAGCCGCTGGGCCAGGATCTTGTTCTGGTCTGAGAGGCGCGAGATGGTGGTCGAGAAGTGCACGAGCATCGCCAGCACGAACACGAACGCCACCGCGAACAGGGCCGAAGGCGGGTAGTAGATGCCGACCGCGTGCGAGAGCTTGGTCAGCAACCCCTGCCACACCGCCAGGACGAGGATCGTCACGCCCGCCAGTAGCCACAGGAGCGCGTAGCGCTCCATCAGGCGCTTGCGCCGCACCAGCTCGAAGATCACCACGCACACGACCACGGCCAGTGCGATGACCTCCACCCGCTGGGCCGACGCCGTACTCAGATGCGTGCTTGCTAGCACCCCCATCTACCCCCGGACGTTAGCGCCTTCAGCGTCAGTGCTTGATCCCCTCCAGGAGGCGGCGAGGGCTGAAGGCGGCGTGCACCTCGGGCGGGATCATGCCCACCAGCTGACCGATGCCGAGGAACACGACTCCAGCCAGTGCCGCGGCCGCGAAGTCCGGCAGCGCGGAGATGAGCAGCACGCCGCAGGCCGCCGCGGCGGCGATGGCCACCCTGACCAGGAATGGAGCCGGCACCATCACATGTCCGGTCGCCCGTTGCAGCCGCCAGTAGATGAGGCCTGCGAGGAGGGCGTCGCCCATCACGCTCGCTGCCGCTCCGCCCTCGGCGCCGTAGTGCGGGATGAGCAGGGCCGCAAACAGCGCCAGCCCAGCCAGCGCGAATGAGTTGGTGAAGATCAGCTCCCGCTGGCGGTCAAGCGCCAGCAGCGAAGCGCCCCAGATCTGGTAGAGCATGATGAACACCAGCGCGCCCACCTGGATCCGCAGCACGTCCCCGGCGGGCCGGAAGGCCTCGCCGCCGATGATGACCATCACCGGCTCGGCGACCCGAATTGTCACCAGCACGAGCAGCACGCCGGCGATGACCGCTCCCTGGCCCAGGCCTCCCACCGCATAGCGCAGCCGAGTTCGGTCCTCGCGGGCCGCCGTGGCCAGCAGCGGGAGGGCTATGGCGGCGATCAGCGTCGGAAGCTCTATCAGGGACTGGAGCGCCCGCACCGAGCCTCCGAAGTAGCCAGTCTGCTGGCTGGTGGAGATGAGCGACATCAACACGATGACCAGGCGGAAGTAGACCTCGCCCAACGCCAGCGCAATCGCCATCGGCAGCGCCGTGCGCACCAGGCGGCGCTGCTCGCTGCGGTCAAAGCGAGGCCACACGAGCGAGTCCCGGCCTGCCACAACCGGTATCGCCGCCAGCACGACCAGCCCGGTGACGATGAGCACGGCGAAGAAGGGGGTCAGGCTCGCTCCCAGCGCGACCAGGATGGCCACGCAGACCAGGGTGACCGCCTGACGCAGGAAGTCGATCACCGCCCAGCCGGCCTGGCGCAGCTCCACTGTGAGGCGGGCCAGGAATGACTGGGACGCCGAGAGGAGCAAAGAGCCGAATCCGGCCAGAAGGGTGCCGATGACCATCTCCCGCGGGTATCCGGCCACCAGAGCAAAGCCCACCAGCAGCAGGATGGCGGGCGGCATGATCATGAGCCGCAGGCCCAGGACGTTCGCGATCAGCGCTCTTCGCTGATCCGGATGCCGCCACGCCAGGTCTCGGCTGGAGGTCAGGTTGATGCCCAGGTCGGCCACGGCGGAGCTGATTGAGACAAGCGACAGCACGGTCACGTAGCGACCTGAGTTGGCCACGCCGAGGTGGTGCAGCAGCATGCCCGCCGTCACCACGCCGAGGGCTATCCCGGCGAGGTTGCCGATCAGGCGCCAGACGCTGCCGCGGATGACCCGGCCGCCCGCCTCCGGGGTCCGCAGGATGTCCTCCGGGCCGGCGTGTACCGGGGGGTCGGGGGCGGCGCCTGGGGTGGATTCCGGGGTCGCGCCTGCCGCGGGGTCCCCGCCGCCGGTCGGCGCCTCGCTCACGCGGGCCGCCGGAGGCTCACAGCGAGCGCTCCGCGGCCACCGGTGGGACGTCGCCATCCGCAGCCACCGGACGCCGGCGGAACAGCCCCACGAACACGGCCAGCAGCACCTTGATCATGTAGTAGGTGGCCTGCCACCGGGAGATCGCGGAGCGCCCGGTCGTCCTGGGCCGCATTCTCACGGGTACCTCGCAGGAGCGCAGCCGGTTGGTGTGCATCAGCAGGATGGCCTCCACCTCCGGGTAATCATGCGGGTAGTCCCGGGCGAACAGCGCAATCGCGCGGCGATCGGTCATGCGAAAGCCTGACGTGGGGTCCGTGACCCGCTGCCGGGAAACGAGCGACATCACCCGAGCGAAGATCCCAATGCCCGCTCGCCGCGTGGCCGACGAGCGGTAGCCGCCGTCGGCCGGCTCCAGGAACCGGGACCCGGTGACCATGTTTACGTCACCGCGCTTCAGGCGGGCCAGCAGGTCAGGGATCTGGCTTGGGTCGTGCTGCCCGTCGCCATCCACCTGAACGGCCACGTCGTACTCGTGCTCGCGCGCGTATACGTACCCCGCCTGCATGGCGCCGCCGATGCCCAGATTGAACGGCAGCCGCAGGACCTCGGCGCCCGCTGCGGACGCGGCATGGGCCGTGGCATCGGTGGAGCCGTCGTCGACCACGACGATGTCGAACTCCGGTGCCCCGCGGCGAATCTCCGCCACGGTCTGCCCGATGACGGCACCCTCGTTCAGTGCGGGGACGATCGCCAGGTATCGATTGGTCATCTGCGAAAGCCCCTCACGCGGGGGCGAACGGTAGCGGCATCACGTGGCCGGTTAGTGTGAATGAGATGGGCGGTACCCAGGGAGCCCAGCGTGGCCTGCATGGCGTGATCCGCCGCGGCGCCCGGTCCACGGCATGCGCTCCACCGGCCCTGGTGGTGGAGTACCACCCACCGCCCGGAGAGGAGGCCGCCCCGGCGGCCACGGCGGCTGCGCTGCTTCGATCCGCCGGCTACGACCTCGTGGAGCGCTCGCCTGAGGCGCCAGGAATCGGAGTCATCTGGGCCAGACGCGCCGGGTGAGCGCCGCCGCGCGGCGGGGAGCCGCTACTTCGGCGACTGGTAGTACACGTTCCCGTTGCTGTCCTTCTGGAATACCGTGAACAGCGTGTGAATGGGATGGTGGCCCTTCGTTGTGTACGTCGTGGCCACGCACGTGAACGAGAGCCCCTTCTCCTGCGGGACGTTGGGCGGGCACACGACCTTGGCGTGGACGTGGCGCTCAGACAGGATGCTCTGCTGGATGGCGAGGGCCACCCGCGCCGTGTTCAGATGGCCGTTGATCGGCGCCTTGCCCGATTGGCTGGCCGTGGGCGTGGAGGACCCGCCGCACGCGGCGAGGGCCACCGCGGAGAGCACCGTGGCCGTGGCCAGCGCCGTCCGTCTCCCGGTCCCCCCTGGATTGAGGACTGACATCGCGGCGATTGTAGACAGGCGGGTCACGTGCGCTGCGCCGTCATTTCCCCACGTATGTCGTGGAGCCGCGGCCGTTGACCTCGGTGACCACAAAGGGCGTCTGGCCGGCACCGGTGGTGGCGAAGCACACGAAGTGCCAGCCCTTGCGCAGCGGCACGTTGTGCGGACAGCTCACGGTGGCGTGGATGTGGCGCTGGGCCAGGATCGAGGCCTGAATCGCCCGGGCCACCCGAGAGGTGTCAAGGGTGCCGTGAGCCGTGGCGGTGGGCGTGTTGGCCGTCGGGTGGCCGGATCCGCCGCACCCGGCCAGGGCCAGCGCCACCAGCAGTCCCCCGCAAAGGATCTTGCGCCTCATCGCCGGACAGCGTAGTGCCAGACCCCCTGGCGTGATCCGCCGGTGGAATGCGCCTTGGATGCAGTGCTGGGCGGGCGCCTCAGAGCGGACGATTAGGGCACCTGAGATCGGACGGTCAGCGGTCTGACCGCTACCTCCCGCCGTTTGGGTAGTTTTGTGACCGCCCCTTGACAACCATCCGGTCGCTTCTATAGCTTGCGGCGCGCGATTCCTGGAGTGGGGACTCCGATGGGCCGGGGGAGTCGGCGGCAGGACAACCTGAGAGGCGCCGATCATTTCACCACGTCTGGGAACAACCGAGCTTGCCTAAGAGCCGCTTCAGGCTGCGGCCAACGATTGCGGTAGCAGTGCTCGCCGGAGGCGGGTTGCTTTCTGGTGCGCCTGCCCTGGCGGCGATTCAGGGCTCCACGAACGGCGTCGTCCACTCCTGCTTCAACAACAACACGGGCGAGCTGCGGATCGTGAACCCCGGGACGAAGTGTCACAACGATGAGACTGCGCTTTCCTGGCACGTCTACGGTCCCAGGGGCCGCCACGGAGCCAAGGGGGCCACCGGAGCGCGGGGTCCCCGAGGCGTAACGGGCAACACCGGGCCTCGCGGCGCCAGGGGTCCGCGGGGTGTGAGGGGCAACGCCGGGGTCACCGGCGCCACCGGTCCGCAGGGAGTGACCGGCGCGACTGGGCCCCAGGGTGCCACGGGCGCTGCCGGGAACACGGGCGGCGTCGGGGCAACTGGCGGCACAGGCGTGACAGGAGCCGATGGCACCACCGGCGCCGACGGCACCACCGGCGATACCGGCCCGGCTGGGGACACGGGCGCGCAGGGCGACACCGGCACCACCGGTGCTGACGGCGTGACCGGCGCCACCGGCGCCTCCGGGACGAACGGCTCCACCGGCGCCCAGGGCGCTGCCGGCGCGACGGGAGACACCGGCGCGACAGGGGCTGCGGGCGCCACAGGCGCCACGGGGGCCACGGGCCTGAACGGGAACAACGGATCGAATGGACTTAACGGCGCCGACGGTGCCGATGGCGTGACGGGTGCCACGGGCACTCAGGGAGCGGCCGGCGCGACGGGCGCCACCGGCGCGACCGGCGTAGCGGGCGTAACCGGCGCGACCGGCGCGGCCGGATCGACCGGAGCCACGGGAGTGACGGGCACGAACTCGAATGTGACCGGAAACACCGGTTCGGCAGGTAACAGCGGCGCCACCGGCTCGGTCGGCGTCACCGGCGGTACCCCCACCCTCACCTTCCGTGGACCGTGGTCTCCGACCGACGTCTACCAGATCGGGGACGCGGTGTCCTACGCCGGGTCCGCCTACGTCTCCGTGTCCAACGGGAACGTCGGCCACAACCCGCGGACGAGCCCGAACCAGTGGGTGCTGCTGGTCGAGGGTCAGAACTACGACGGCCAGTGGTCTCCGGGCACGCACTACGTGCCGGGCGACATCGTCTACTGCGACACGACGAGCAGTGACTGCAGCCCGAACGAGAACGTCGACTCCTCGTATGAGGCGCTCGCCCCGGTGGGGCCGTCTGCCACCACCCCGGGCAACGATCCCAACGACTGGCTGCTGATCGCGGCCCACGGCGCCAAGGGCGCGACCGGGCTGACGGGCGCAGTTGGTGCTACAGGGGCCACCGGCGTCACAGGCGCCACGGGTGTGACGGGCGCCACCGGCGTGACCGGTGCGACGGGTGTCACGGGCGCGACCGGAGCAACCGGCCTCACGGGCGTGACCGGTGCCACGGGTGTCACCGGCGACACCGGCGACACCGGCGCCACCGGCCTGACGGGCGACAGCGGAGCGACGGGCGACACCGGGACCACCGGCGCTACCGGTGACACCGGGCCGACCGGGCCGACCGGACTGAACGCGGCCACCGCGGCACCGTGGAGCTCCGCAGCCAGCTACAACCCCGGGGACGTCGTCTTCTACCAGGGCAGCTCGTATTCCGCGACCAACCCGGTGGGACCGTCGGCGACACCGCCGCCGCAGGACACTTCCAACTGGGCGTTGCTCGTACCGCAGGCGGTCGGCATCACCGGTTCCGTGGGCGCGACCGGGGCCTCGGGCGTGACCGGAGCCACGGGCCCGACCGGACCGACCGGATCGACTGGGGCCACCGGAGGAACCGGACCGGGCGGCTCC
>JBJMLC010000138.1:0-9568 GCA_045805485.1 Solirubrobacteraceae bacterium
CGCTGCCGAACGTAGTGCCTGCGATCGAAGTCCGCCCGGCGTCCGCCCAGAGAGCCCCGCCCTCGCCCCCATGGCCGAACGTCGAGGGGGAGGTGCCGACTCCGCCCCCAGCCTCGTTGGCCACAAACCGGTCTGTGGACAACCTGAGGTCGGTGTTGCTCGCCGAGATCGCCCCGCCGCTGGCGAACCGGAAACCGCTTTCGGGGGCCGTAGCGCCCCCGGCCGCCGTGTTTACGTGGGCCGCCCCGAACGTTGTCGAGGAGATCCTCACCGTTCCTCCGTCGGAGATGATCGCACCGCCGGAGCCACCAACACCGCCCGTGTGGCCCGCCGCCGTGGTCCCCGCCTGCGCCGTCTCGTTGTCAAAGCTGCTTCTCGTCACACCCAACACGCCGTCGCTGTAGATCGCGCCTCCCGAGCCGCCGAAACCGTTGGTCGTCGAACCCACGCCGCCGCCACCGGCCACGTCGCCGCTAAACGAGCATTGCGAAATTGTGGTCTTCCCCCGGCTGAAAACCGCCCCGCCCTGGCCTCCGGGTCCGCCGAAGCCGGGCAACGAAGGAGCTGCGCCGTCCGCTGTGTTGGACACAAATGCATCGCGGGTGAGAGAAACGCCACCGCGGTTGTCGATCGCTCCGCCCGTGCCTGGATTCCCAGGCGTGCTCGGCGCGTGGCCGCCGGTAAACGTGATGCCTGTGAACGTCACATGCCCGTTGGTCCCCACGAAAAAAAGCCGCGCTGTGGTGGAGGTGGTCACGGTCGTGGAGCCGGCCCCGGCGCCGGCGAATATCAACGCCTTGTCAACCGAAATCTGCCCCTGCGAGAGCGTGTAGGTCCCCGCGGGCAGCGAGACCGTCTCGCCCGGGGTCGCGGTCGTGGCCGCCTGCCGCAGCGAGCAGTTCGGGCCGGGGCAGGTTGAGCCGGCCGGATCGTTCTGCACGGTAACGGTGATGGTGGCGGCGCCTGCCGCTGGGGTACCGGCACCCAACCCAGCGAGGGCAAGTGCCACAACCAGCAGGATCCGTTCAGAGCTGCGCGTTCGATGATCGTACCCGGCGCGATCCCCGGGGCACAAGACTGCGCGGGAACCGGCGTCGCGGACACGGGAAGGCTGTAGCGTGCGGCGAGTTCCAGGCAGGGACAGACCCTCGCCGTGCCACGGGAGGTACCTGAATGCGTCGTAGATCCGTAGGGAGCGCCGTGATCGGCGGGGCCGTGATCCTCTCTGCGCTTGCCACCGGCAGTGCCGCGAGCGCAGCCACAGTCCACGCGCCCCTCTCAAGCAGCGGTGCCTTGATCCCGGCGCACAAGGGGCAGAAGCTCCCGCTCCACGGCGGGACCGTCAGCAGCCTGAACTGGTCGGGTTATGCGGTGACCCCGGGCAGCGGCGTCACGGCGGTCGACAGCACGTTCGCGGTTCCGCCGGCCGGGCTTGACCCGCCGGGGTTCGCCGCGACCTGGGCCGGGATCGGCGGCTACAACACGAGCGATCTGATCCAGGCCGGCGTGGAGGAGGACTCGCTTCCGGGCAACCCCCTGCTCGGGAACCAGTACCAGGCGTGGTACGAGCTGCTTCCGGCGAGCGAGACCCCGATCTCCAACTGCACCGGCGACTCCAACTGCACGGTCACGCCGGGCGACCGCGTGACCGTCGACATCAGCAACGTCTCCGGCAACACGTGGAGCATTTCGCTGACCGACGCCGGCAGGTGGAGCTGGAGCAAGAACGTGACCTATAGCTCCACGGAGTCCTCGGCCGAGTGGATCCTGGAGGCGCCGACGCTGGTGGCGCAGACGGTGCTGGCGAACGTCGGGACGGTCCCCTTCGGCCCGACCTCGACGTATACCGCGGGTGGGACAACGCGCACCATTGCGGCGGGCGCACCGACCCAGATCGACCTGGGCACCGGTGTGGTCAACGAGGCGATGCCGTCGGCGCTGGCCTCCGACGGGCAGTCGTTCAACGCTTGCTCGTACGCCCTGAGCTGTCCGGCTCCGTAGGCCCCCGCACCTGAAGGGGTGGCGGCGTCCTCGCCGCCATTCCTTCCGGCCTGCTACTTGCAGCGTGGGTCGCGGGTCAAGACGCTGGTCTGCGCGGGCGACAGGATCCCACCGGACGGGATGAGCTGGATGTGATTGACCTCGGTGTTGTTCGGGTCGCCGGTGGGATCAAACGGTCGGTAGAGGCCAAACTGCGCGAACTGGGCCTCGCTGATCTGAGCTGCGCTGGAGCGCAGAAGGCTCCCCACGCCGATGTCCTCAGCCTCGCCCTTGGTGTGGGGATCGTCAGCGTATCCCCCCACAGCCACGCTATGGGCGGGTGTGCGGTAGCCGCTGATCCCGTAGATCGTCACACCGAGCGACTTGGCCAGGGCATTCAGGCGCGCGGTGAGCAGTGGGAGCACTCCAACATTCTGGATCGTGCCCGGATCGGCGACAAAGCCCGGCCCCTTGCCCTGTACCACCGGCTGGGCGAACGCTGGGTCGGTCGCCCCGCCGCACAGGTTCAGGATCTTCAGCTCGCGCTTGACCTCAGCCAGCGAGCGAGCATGCGCGGTGGGGTCACCCAGCGGTGTGCCCCCGCTGCCAGGCCCGTAGGTGGGCGCGGCCAGCCCGGCCGTGGGCTCCACGGCGTGCGGATGGCCCCGCAGCGGCGCCTGGCCGACCGGCGCCACAGCGCTCGCCTTAGCCGCATGCCGCTGATTGACGCCGCATGCGCTCGTGCCGAGTAAAACGCCCAACGCCAGCCCAGGCATCAGCCATCCGAGCAGTGCCCTTCGCATGGGCGCAGTTCAGCACACGCCCGGCTGCCGGGTCGCCGTTTGCGATAACCGCGAAGGGCGAAGGCGGCTATGCGTTCGCTTCAGCGGAGGGCAACGACAGCGGCGCGTCGACGCTCTCTCGGAATCGGATCGGTACGCCATCACGCAGCGTCCAGGCATGCGCTCCGGTGTAGCCGGTGTCCTCGTCGGTGCCGCGGAGCCGCCCGCGCGCGGTCACGAGAGCGACCACCTGGTCCCCATTGCTGAGGATGTTCTCGACATCGACGGTGAGGCTCTCCCAGAGTCCCCCGATGCCCTGGAAGAAGCGGCCGACCTCGTCGCGCCCGCTGAAGCTCCCGCCGTGCGGCAGGTTCTCCGGCGCGCGCCAGTCGATCTGCTCGTCGACCGTGCTCAGGATGGCCGCCACGTCTCCGCGCGCGAACGCCTCATACATACCGCTGACCACGTCTGCTGATGACCCTGACATCCGCTCTCCTCTCGTTGGTTTGTGCCGCGCCGCCCAGCCTACTTCTGATACGTCGCCGGCGGGGCGGCGGATCACGGCGCCCCGGGGCTAGCGCTTTTCGAACACCAGCCGGTAGTGGTCGAGCAGCTCACGCTGGAAGCAGACCTGGTTGGCGCTCACCCCGGAGGTGAACGCCAGGCGGAAGTCTGCGCTCGTGAGCCAGCGCGGTAGCAGCTGGAGCTTGAGCAGCCGCTTGCGTGGGCTGCGTTCCCCGATCCGCTTATTCCACTGGCGGATCGTCTCGATGTAGTCGAGGCGACCGCTGACGCTCGACACAAGCCGGAAGTGCGGCTCAGCACATCTGATCACCTGCTCCGAGCCGAACGGAAGCCAGGATCCCGGAAACTGCCGTCCGAGCAGCGCGATGTACCACTCGTCGGAATCTCGAGGGGGGATCGCCCGGAGCGCCTCCATGTCGATCCGATCGGCCTCGATCATGTTGCGTCCGAACACCATCGTCTGCAGGTACAGGCGGCCCCCGGGCGGCAGCACGTCCGCGACACCGGCGAACACGTCCGAATAGACATCGTCCTGGCGCCCAGCCTCGTAGTCCTGTGGAGAGCAGAAGTGCTCGAATGCGCCAAGGCTCGCGACCCCGTCAAACACCCCAAAGCGCTCTCGATTCAGTTCTCGCGCATCCTGGAGGTGGACATCCAGGCCGTGTCGGAGACAGCTGGCCAGCTGCGCCGAGGAGAGCGTCACGCCGACGCCCTTTGCTCCGCGCTCGCGGATGTAATGCAGCAGGGCACCCCATCCACAGCCCAGATCGAGTATCCGCCGGCCCGGGCCGATCCCAATCTGGTCGGCCACGTGCTCGTGCTTGCGCTGCTGCGCCTGTTCCAGGCTGAGCGAGAAGTCGCCGTCGTACTTGGCTCCGCTGAACTCCGCGAACTCACCCAAGCTCAGCCGAATCACGCGGTCGGTGAGCGAGTACGTGAAGTCGATGTCATTGCGGTCCGCCATCGCTTCGATCGAACAGCCCCGCATCCTACCCTCCGCAGAGCCTCTGGCGGCCGGTCAGCGCCTATCCCAGTCCCGGCGCTGGGCGAGCTTCTTCTTATCCTGCGCGACGCGGAGCTTACGGGCGGCCTTGTGAGCCTCCTCGTTGCGCCGTGCCACCTCCCGCTTGATTTCGTTGAGCGCCGCTTCCGACGTCGAGCGCCCGGGGCCCGGGCTGCTTGATTCGGCCATTGCTATCAGCTCCTTCGGTGCTCCCCTTGATTTGGGCCACGAAAGAATGCGAGAGCGCGACACCCTGAGTGGAACTGCCTACCTGAGTCTACGCTCGCTCCTCCCGGCTGGGCGTTACCGACGCCTGGCCACGACTAGCAGACCGGAGACGTGCGCGGCACGGTGGGGGCGCTGTGGGACTGGTGGTAGCTCGTTATGAGGTGCACGCGGTTGCCCCTGTGAAGGCCGAAGCAGATGCTCTCGCCGATCATCTGATGCGTTCTGGCGTTCAGCGTGTCCGTCTCCTTACGAGTCATCGCGCCCTCCCCTGTGGAATGCTGCTGGGTACTACGAAATAGGAGAACACCCGCGCCCACGATGAGCGCGCCTCTCCTACCGTCAGCCGGCATGTCGAATACGACCCACAACCCTGAGGCGGCGTCGAGTCGCGTGAGGAGGACTTAGCAATGGCCCGGAAGGTGTTGATCAATCTGGCGACGGGGCTGGAGGATTCCGAGCGCGTGACCGTCTCGTTCCTGGTGGGCGGTGCCGCCATACAAAGGGGTGACACGGTCGCGATGTGGCTGACCAAAGAAGCCGTCAGGCTGGCTCTTCCGGGCCACGCCGAGGCCGTGGCCTGCGAGGGGTGCCCCTCGCTGTCAAAGCTGTTTGAGCAATACGCGGACGGGGGCGGGGAGCTGCTGGTCTGCCCGATCTGCTTCAAAGCTCGCAAGCTTGACGAGAGCGCGTTGGCCGGTAACGCAAGCATCGTGGGCGCCACGCCGATGCTCGAGTGGATAGGAGATGACGACGCCCTGGTCTTCAGCTACTGACCTGACCGCGGCCGACTTCGAAGCGTTGGGGGTGTACGACCCGGCTGAGCCCCACGCCGCGGAGCGGCTTGAGCTGCTCCTGTATCTGGTGACCCTGGGCGCAACGGGCGAGGATCTGGTCGAGTACCGCGACGCGCTGCCGGGGCTGGCTACGGTCGTGGCCATCCGGGGCGGCCCGGCAATGACTGTGTCCGAGGCCGCTCAGCGCGTCGGCCTGTCTCAAGAGAAGCTGCTCCAGGTGACGCGTGCGGCCGGCTTCCCGGAGCCGGGACCTGACGATCGCGTTATGAGCGAGCAGCTCGCCGTTCTCGCCGCGGGGATGGCGGGCGCAGAAGCCGTATTCGGGGAGGACGCCGCCCTGCAGCTCGTACGGGTCATGGGGTCGACGATGGCCCGGCTGGCTGATGCCATGGTGTCCGCGTTTCTGGTCAACGTGGAGCCGGCGGTGCGTGATCAGGATCCGGTGGGGCTGGGGGTGGCGCGGGCAAATGCCGAAGCCGTTTCGCTGGTGCCGACGGCCACCGGGGCGCTGGACATTCTGCTCCGCCAGCACATCATCGCCGCGCGACGGTCGATTCTGGGAGACGTGGCCGACGCCGGGTACGAGACGCAGCGGATGTGCGTGGGCTTCGCCGACCTGGTGGGATCGACCGCACTCTCGCAGCGCCTGTCGACGCGGGAGCTCGGAGCCGTGCTGACCGCGTTTGAGCACGAGGGCGCTGACGCCATCACCGCCAAAGGAGGACGGGTCGTCAAGCTGATCGGGGACGAAGTCCTCTACACGTCAGCCGACGAGGCATCGGCGTGCCGGATCGCCCTGGACCTCGTGCACATCTTCCGAAACCATCCCGCGGTGCCGCCGGTGCGGGCCGGGATCGCAGCCGGCGACGTGATGCTTCGAGACGGCGACGTGTTTGGACCGGTGGTCAACCTGGCTGCGCGGGCGGTCAAGGTGGCCGCGGCCGGTGAGGTCGTCGCGACCCCGCCGGTGGCTGCCGCCGCGGGCCTCGGCACCGAGCCACTGGGGGAGCTTGAGCTCAAGGGGTTTGACGCCGGCGTTGAGCTCTGCCGGATTGCGACCGGATGATGCCCGGGCCCCTGCCGGTCATGCCCGCAGCTCTTCCAGCCCCTCCTCCCGGCCTTTGACCGGCGCGTACCCCAGCTCCTCACGCGCCTTGTCGATCCGGATCGTGCACTCCTGTGAGGAGACCCAGTAGGCGAACCGGGTCAGCGGTGGGCGGCCACGAAGCGGAAGCATGTTCCAGGCGGTCTCGCCGGCGGCGGCAAGGGGACCAGCCACCCAGGCGGGGACCGACCGCGTGGGTGCTTCGACACCCTGGGTGTGCAGCAGCTCGGACACGAACTCGCGGAACACCACCGGGTCGCCGTCGGTGACGAAGTACGCCTCCCCGGCCCGACCTCGGGTGGCCCCCAGTAATAGCCCCTCCACCGTGTTGTCCACGTGGGTGATGGAGGTCAGGTGCTCACCCCCGGCGATCCAGGCGAAGCGGCCTGACCTGACCATCTCGGTCATCGTGGGCAGCAGTGTGGTGTCGCCATGGCCCCATACGAAGCGCGGCCTGACCACCACGGTCTCGAACGAGCCCTGTCGATTGGCGTCCCTCACCAGCCGCTCGGCCTGGGCCTTGGTGGAGCTGTACAGCGCGGGAGAGTCTGGCCGCAGCGGCGCCGTCTCGTCCACGTTCACCAGCGGCTCGCCGGCCAGCAGGGCCGCCTCCGTGCCGACGTGCACGAAGCGCCTCACGCCGGCCTGCGCACATGCGGCTAGGACATTTCTCGTGCCCTCCACGTTGCCCCGCTCGAAGTCCTCGCGCTTGCCCCAGTCCCCGAGGGTGGCCGCGGCGTGAAACGCCAGTTCGCAGCCCTGCGCTCCGGACGCGAGTGCGTCCCGGTCGCCGAGATCACCGGAGACCGGCTCGGCGCCGCGGCTTCGAACCGTGTCCGCCGCCTTCTCCGACCGGGCCAGCGCGCGTACGGAGTGGCCGTCGGCTCGCAGCCGCTCGATCAGCCGGCCGCCGACGAAGCCTGATCCGCCGGTGACGAACGCCGTGCTCATGGCACGCAGCCTACGCCTGTTCGCCTCCCCCTGGCCTACGCTGTCCACATGAACTCCGAGGTGCTCTACGTCTCCAGGCTGACGCGCCTTCCGCTGGTGGCCGCGGACGGCTCAGACGTGGGCCACGTGGTCGACGTGGTCATCGATCTGGGCGGGCGCCCGCCGCGGGTCAACGGGTTTGTGGTGCGCGTGGGCAGGCGCGACGTGTTTGTCGGCGTGGGCCGGGTGGGCGAGATCAGCGGCGAGGGCCTGCGTATGCGACGAGGCTCGGTCAACCTACGCCAGTTCGAGCTTCGGCCGGGTGAGCGGCTGATCGTGCGAGAGGTATTCGGGCGGCGGCTGCGCAAGGCGCGCGTGGTGGACGTGGGGATTGCTCCGGCGCCGGAGCCGTTCGCCTGGGAGGTGGCCACGGTGGCAATCGGAGGGCGCGGTCTCCCGGGACGGCGCCGGCAGCCCGAGGTGCTGGACTGGAGTGAGGCAGGCGAGCTATTTGCCGACGAGCGGTCGATCGACCGTGAGGCGGCGACGCTCGGAGGACTGCACCCCGCGGAGATGGCCGCCGCCATTCGAAACCTCCCGCTCAGTCGGCGGAGGATTCTGGCTGAGGCGCTGGAGGACGACCGGCTGGCCGACCTGTTGGAGGAGCTTCCCGAGGACGACCAGGTGCGACTGGTGGAGGGACTTGACCAGGATCGGCTGGCCAGGGTGCTGGACGAGATGGAGGCCGACGACGCCGCCGACCTCCTGGGGGAATTTTCGGCCAGCCGGCAGGCCGAGCTGCTGGGCGCCATGGATCCTGAGGAGGCCGAGCCCGTGCGCCGCCTGCTCACGTACGATCCGGCCACGGCGGGAGGACTGATGACACCAGAGCCGGTGATCCTTGACTTTCATGGCACCGTGGCCGAGGCGCTGGCCCGGATCCGGGACCCTGATCTACCCGTGCCGCTGGCCTCGCAGGTGTTCGTGTGCCAACCGCCGCACGAGACCCCGACGGGTCGCTACCACGGGGTGGTGGGGGTTCAACGGCTGCTGCGCGAGTCACCGAGCAAGCCGCTCGGCCGCTGCTTGGACGAGGAGTGGGAGCCGGTGGCGCCTGAGATGAGCGACCGCGAGGTGGCCGCCCGCCTGGCGGCGTATGACGTGGTGGCTCTTCCGGTGTGCGACTCCTCCAGACGACTTGTCGGCGCAGTTACGATCGATGACGTACTTGACCGCGTCCTGCCCGCCAACTGGCGGCTGACCCGTGCGGAAGCGTCATGAGCAGACAAGACGACCTCGACAAGCCACGCGGAACCGCGCCCCGGCGTGCGGTCGACGCCGAGGCCTTCGGGCCGGCGGCCGAGAGGTTCGCGCGCTTCTTCGGCACGCCCAAGTATCTGCTCTGGCAGACGGTGATCGTGGTGGCCTGGATCACCCTCAACGCCGCGGGCGTGGCGTTCAAGTGGGATCCCTACCCGTTCATCCTGCTCAACCTGGTCTTCTCGACCCAGGCCGCCTACGCCGCCCCGCTCATCCTCCTGGCCCAGAACCGCCAGGCGGACCGTGACAAGGCGGAGACCGAGCGGGACAGGGAGCGCAACAGCCGCGGCCTGGCGGACATGGAGTTCCTGGCCCGGGAGATCACCGGCATCAGGCTGTCGCTGGAGAAGAAGGCCGACCGCGAGGACGTGGTGGAGGCGGTCGACCGTCTGACCAACGTGCTGGAGCAGATCCCCGAGAGCCGGCGCTGAAGGTGAGCGCTCGGGGGTACGGCGCCGCTCCCAGCAACCGTGCTTGCATCACGCGCCTCTTTTGGGTCCCTTTAGCCGGGTCTGCTTAGATCGTGTTCGGGCGCGGGGCCTCGGGGTCCCGTGCGACAGACAGCGTCATCCGGGAGGGATGATGGTCTCAGACCTTCAGCGCCAGATCGCCGTGGCTGTGCGCGACGGCAACCACATAGACGACATCGAGCAGACGATCATCGACCCGGCGCCCATCGCCGAGGACGAGCAGTCCGCTCTGTGGCTATACGCGCAGGCGCTCATCGAGGGTCCTCCCTCCGGTGAGCTGACTCTCGTCGCCGCCTAAGCTGAACAGTCTCCTGGATGTAGCGACGGTTTGGGGTCATCGGGGCGCCATTTTTCTGGCACCGTAGACGAGGTCGGCTGGGATGGCGCCTTGGGTGATGCGGCCGGTGTGGGCGCGGTGGTGGTTGTAGTAG
>JBJMLC010000139.1:0-7261 GCA_045805485.1 Solirubrobacteraceae bacterium
GCGGCGCATGCGCCGCCGGGGGCCCCCGCGCATGCGCGGGGGCCGTACCTACCAGGTCTGGTGCGCCGCCTGGACCTGGGCGCGGAACTACTCGGCTCGGATCTGGCGGGTCGTGCTGTCGGCCTGGTTGCGGGCCGCGCAGTTGGGCTGGCCCTGCACCGGGAATGTGCACGGGATCAGCACGTCGTTGACCCAGAACCCGTAGGCATACGTATGGCCGGAGATTGAACCCGCCGACTTGAAGGGCAGCGTGAGCACGCCGGCCTCGGAGCGGTCATAGACGTAGGGCGGGCTGCAATTGCCGGAGGCCGGGCAGATGTCATACGAGCCGCCCTTCGCCCGCCAGGTGGTGTTGGAGATGAACTGAGACGCAATGCCGGACTTGCCCTGGCTCGCGGCCTCCTGGTTGATCACGGTGGCCAGCGGGTCGCTGTTCGACAGGGTCCCGCCCAGCATCCGGGCGAAGAACGTCCCGGACCGGGTGGAGTTCAGCAGCGTGTTGGTCCACACGCCCTCGTAGAGCTTGGTCATGTCATTGAGGGTCGTGGTCACATAGCCGCCGTTCTTGGTCCCGCATCCCAGGGTCTGGTGGATGAACGTCCCCTTCATCCCGATGATCGAGGCGAAGCTGTTGACGTTGGCCCGCCCGTAGCGCAGGTCGGTGCCCTGGGTGGTGCGGTTGTCGGACACCTGCATCATCCGAGTCAGGCCGTCCTCCAGCGTCGTGTTGACCTTGTTGGATGCCGTGTTGGAGTAGTCCAGCGGGCAGACGTCCTTGTTGGAAGGGGCGCTGGGCTTGTACCAGTACGTGAAGGGACTGGACAGCGAATCGTTCCCGAGCTGCACCTGGAACTCGGCGTACAGGTTGTAGAGCGCCTTGACCGCCGAGGCGGGCTCGTACTTGGCGGCGTTCTGGAAGGCCAGAACGGGTGAGGACCCGATCGGCTTGACCTCGAAGCCGTACTTGGCGCCCGAGAGTCCGTTCTTGGAGTACCCCGACTCCAGGAGGTTCTCCACCCGGCGGGGCTCGGCGGCCAGGTTGTCGATCATCAGCCCTACGTACACGGTTTTCCCGCCGCTCGGGTAGGGCTCGATCATGAACACCCGGTAGCCGGTGTTGAGCGCGATGTTCACCAGGCTGCTGGCGCTTGTGCCGTGGTACCACTTCCAGGCCTTGTTGTCCGAGCCGGCCTCGTGGACCATGATCACGTCGAAGTGCCCGTTCGGCTCAACGTCCACATCCACCAGCCGGGCGTGGTTGCTGCTCAGGTAGGAGTTCACCTGCGCGGTCGTGGCGTTGTAGTACCACCACCAGCTTTTGGCGTCCGCCCTGGTGTTGGACACCATCACGGCCGTGTATTTCTGAGGGCTGCTGCCCGGGTCGGCGCTCAGTGACACCAGCCGCGCGTTGTTCCCGGACACGTACCCGGAGATCTGCGCGGCAGTGACGCCGTGGTACCACCACCACGACCGCGCGGCCCTTCCTGTATTGGCCACCATGATCACGTTGAACGTGCCGCCAGGGTTGCGGTCGACCGAGATCAGCCGGGCATGGTTGGTCGAGAGGTAGTTGTTCACCGCGGCCGCGCTGGCGTTGTAGTACCACCACCAGCTCGACACCGCATAGGCGCCACTGTTGGCGACCATTGCGACGGTGAAGGTGCCGTTGGCCGCCCTGCGCAGCTCCACCAGGCGATTACTGTTCCCCAGCGCGTGGGTGATCTGCGCCGGAGTCAGTCCGGTGTACACATGCCAGGCCGTGGGCACGGACACTGACTCGTCACCCGTGGCGGCGGTGGAATCCGCCAGCGCAGGGACTGCCGCCGCAGCCATGATCGCCACCACACCCGCCACCGACAGCGCTCTCACGTGCCGAAGGAATCTGCTGCTCATATCCTCACCCCACTTGTACCGGGACCGTTGTAGCTCAAGCTAACACCGGGCTTGCCCCAGTCAAGGCCGCCGCCCGATGATGAGACTGATCCGAGACTGCTAGAAGGCCGGGACCTCGGAGTAGGTCCCGAAGACCTCCTGGAGCGCCTGGACCATCTCACCCTCGGTGACGTGCGCCCGGGCGGCGTCAAGCAGATGGGGCATCAGGTTCTCGGCGGGATCGCGCGCGGCCTGCTCCAGCCGCTGAAGCTCACGCTTCACCGCCTGCCCGTCTCGCTCCTGGCGCACGGCCCTGACCCGTTGCACCTGGTCGGCCTCCAGGGCCGGGTCGATGCGCAGGATCGGCAGCTGATCGTCCCCGCCCTCTGTGTAGGCGTTGACGCCCACCACCCGGCGGGCGCCGGCCTCCACCTCCTGCTGGTAGCGGAACGCGGCATCGGCGATCTCCCGCTGGGGGAAGCCCTGCTTGACCGCCTCCACCATGCCCCCCAGCTCATCGATCTTGGCGAAGTACTCGTGGGCCTGCTCCTCCAGCCGGGTGGTCAGCGCCTCCACGAAGTACGAGCCGCCCAGGGGATCGATGGTGCTGGCCACTCCGGTCTCCTCGGCGATTATCTGCTGGGTGCGCAGCGCCACCCTCACCGCCTCCTCGGTGGGCAGGGCGAGCGCCTCGTCAAAGCTGTTGGTATGCAGCGACTGAGTTCCGCCCAGCACGCCGGCCAGGGCCTCTATCGCCGTCCGCACCACGTTGTTCAGCGGCTGCTGCGCGGTCAGGGAGACGCCGGCCGTCTGGGTGTGGAAGCGCATCAGGAGCGAGCGCTCGTCCCGCGCCCCGAACGTGTCCCGCATCTCCCGGGCCCAGATCCGCCGGGCCGCCCGGTACTTGGCGATCTCCTCGAAGAAGTCGATGTGGGCGTTGAAGAAGAAGCTCAGCCGGGGCGCGAAGTCGTCCACATCCAGACCCCGGCCCACCGCCTGCTCCACGTACGTGAGGCCGTCCTTCAGCGTGAACGCCAGCTCCTGGGCGGCCGTCGAGCCCGCTTCCCGGATGTGGTAGCCGGAGATGGAGATCGGGTGCCAGCGCGGCATGTGCCGCGAGCACCACTCGATCATGTCCCCCACCAGGCGCATGGCTGGATCGACCGGGAAGCACCACTCCTTCTGAGCGATGTACTCCTTGAGGATGTCGGTCTGGATCGTCCCTGCGAGCTGGTCCGCCCTGACCCCCTGACGCTCGGCAGCGGCCACGAAGAAGGCCAGCATGATCGCCGCGGGGGCGTTGATGGTCATCGACACCGAGACCCGATCCAGCGGAATGCCATCGAACAGCGTCTCCATGTCATCCAGCGTGTCGACGGCCACACCCTCCCGCCCCACCTCGCCCAGCGACCTGGGGTGATCGGAGTCATGCCCCATGAGCGAGGGCATGTCGAACGCGGTGGACAGCCCGGTCTGCCCGTGATTCAGGAGGTACCTGAACCGCTGGTTGGTCTCGCGGGCCGTTCCATAACCGGCGAACTGGCGCATGGTCCAGAGGCGGCCCCGGTACATCGAGGGGTACACACCGCGCGTGTACGGATACTCGCCCGGCAGGCCGACCGCCTCATCGAGGTCGGCCGGCAGGTCGCGCTCGGTGTAAAGCGGCTTGATCTGCTCGCCGGAGATCGTGTCGAACAGGGCGTCACGCTCCGGGGTGGCGCCGAACCGCTCCCGCTCCCAGCGCTCACGGTCCGTTTGCCGGGGCGTGGTGGCCATGGGAGGGAGTCTAGGGCCGGGGGTGGCGGGTGGTCGGCGAGGTCTTGGGGTGAGGCGAGCGGCCACGATCGGTCGCGAGTCTTGCCCCGAACCGTGTCGCGGGTCGTGCCCGAACCCGGTCGCGGGTCTTGCCGCGGAACCGTCGCAAAACAGCCATAACGTCGAGATCCGGACTTTTCGTGCGTCAGAACTTGACGTTGTGGTCGTATTTCAACCACAACGTCGAGATCCTGGACCTGGAAAGCGACGATCCTGACGTTTTGGTCGTCCTTCACCGCCCATCCGGACTCGCAACCGCCCCCGTTGCCCGGTGGTGCGAACCAACCACCAGCCCTCCGGCTAGGGGATCACGAAGGTCCGGTCGGCTCCGTGGGAGGTGCCATCGGGATTGGTCACCACCAGCCGGTAGTGGTAGCGGCCCGGCGCCAGCCTCGACAGCACCGCCTGCACCTGCCTGGTGCTGAAGGCGTGCACCGCCCTGGCCGGAGTCATCTTCCCGTACGAGGTGGTGTTCCCGTACTGGAAGCGAGTCGTGGCCCGGACGGCGTCGGGATTGACCGCCGTGCCCTGGAGCGTGGCGCTCCCGTGGCCCACCCCGCCCGGGAGAGCTGTGTAGGCCAGTCCCGGGGCGCTCTCGTAGGCCCCGATATCGCAGCGTCCGTTGGCCGGCTGCGGCCTGGCGACTCCGCGGGCGTCCGTTCTCAGCGGCTGGCCGAAGGCGTCCGTGCAGCCGTGGGGATCGCCGGCGTTGATCGCCTGACTCCTGAAGAACACACTAGGGTTCGTCAGCAGGCCGATCGTCTTGACGGGTCCGCCGTTGTCGGCCAGGGCCAACAGCCCTGGATGGCTGGACAGATGGTCGCCAGCGCCGGTCAGCGTGCAGGTGTTGGCATGGTCCAGGTACAGGTTGTAGCCGTCGCTGGCGATGGTGCCGGGCGTCGTCGGGTCCTGGGCGCAGTTCGCCGCCAGCGATGCCCCGGTGGCGAACATCGAGTTCTTGACGACCACCCGGGTTCCGGCGTCGTAGATGCTGACCCCGGTCCCGCCGCCCGGGGAGTTGCGGGCGAACGTGTCGTTGGCCAGGCTTGAGATCTCGGCCAGGCCGTAGAAGATCGCGCCTCCGCCCTGCTGGGTCGCCGGCGCCGTGGTCCTGACAAAGTTGCCGGCGAACGTCGTGTTGGTGTAGGCGCTGCCGGACCCGGCGTCGAGCACGGCTCCCCCGCCGCCCGGCGCGGTGTCGTGGGTCAGGTCCGCGACGTTCCCTGAGAAGGTGCTACCCCAGGAGAGGATCGAGACCGAGCCGGTCTGGAGCAACCCGCCGCCGCCGTCGCCGATGCTCGTGCCGTTGTGGATGTGGACCTTGTTCTGAGCGATCGTGGCGCTCTCCAGGATCACGTCGTCGCCGCCCTGGTTTCCCAGCATCATGCCGCCCCCGCCGTTGCCCTCGGAGGATGACCCCTCGGTGATTGATGCCGTGTTGGCGAGAACGGTGCTCTGAGCGAGGATGAGGTCGCCCCCAAGCACCAGAATCCCCCCGCCACCGTCCAGGCCGCTCGCCCCGGCGATCGAGAGGGTGTTGTGGCTGATCGCGCTGGTGGATGCGTCGACCGTGCTGAAGCTGAGGATCCCCGCACCGCCCACAAGCTGGCTGGTCGTGCCGGTGGCGGTGAACTTGTTGTTTGTCACGGTGACCCCAACCAGGTGCAGCGTGCCGTTGCTGTTGTTCTGGATGCCTGCTCCCCCGGCGAACTGCGCGGCGTTGTTCTTGGTCACCGAGCCTCCGGTGACGGTCAGGTTGCGGAGGGTCAGCGACGCGTCTGAGATCGGGAAGCTCGGCGGCGGTCCGATCACCGAGATCACCCGATGCGCGCCGCCCCCGTCGAGAATCGTCTTGGCTGCTCCGGCGCCCAGGACAGTGATCGACTGGTTGATGCTCAGCGGGCTGTTCAGGTGAATGTGGAACGCCGGGACGACGATCGTGTCCCCACCCACCGCATCCTTGATGGCCTCCCGGAGCGAGCAGCTGTGGGCGGAGGGACAGCTCGCCCCTGACGCTGGGTCCCCCGGCGTGGTCACGTGCCAGGTCGTGGCCGCCTGCGCACAGGCAGGCGCCAGCGTCACGGCCGCCAGGGCGATGAGAGAGGCGAGGCGGACGGGGCTGGATCTGATCAACGGCACCGGGGGCCGATGCTAGTGGCCCGGCGTTCGGTCTGTCGGTTCAGTCCTTCTTGGCGTGCCTCAGAGCCACCCGTGCCGCCCACCTCGCCAGGCGGAGCCGCCGAGCAACCCGTCTGAAGCGGTGTCGCCGCGCCCGGGCGATCAGCGCCGCGGTGATGAGCCCCCCGGCCAGGGCCGTGGCGCCGACTCCGGCCGCCGTCTCCAGGCGGCGGCCCAGCCGGTCGAAGCGCAGCACCTCCCATCCCTCCTGTCGCGCCGCTGCCAGCAGCTCGCGGTCCGGGTTCACCGCCACCGGATGACCAACCGCCCTCAGCATGGGCAGGTCAGAGGACGAGTCCGAATAGGCATAGGACTCGGCCAGGTCGATCCCCTCCTTCCCCGCCAGGCGTTCGATGGCCAGCGCCTTCTCCTGGCCGTAGATGAACAATCCGGCGGGGTGCCCGGTGTAGACGCCGTCCCGGACCTCTGAGAACTGCGACCCGATGCCACCGTCCAGGGCAAGCACGTGGGCCAGGATCTCCGCCAGTTCCTTTGAAGCCGCCGTGACGATGTATGCCCGCCGGCCCGCATCCTGGTGCTCATGGGCCAGCTCCAGCATCCTGGGATAGACGCGAGGCAGCACCCGGGCCAGCACGGGAGCGCCCAGCCGATCCATGTCCACCACCCGTGTACCGGCCAGCGAGTGCGAGATCCGGTCGCGCAGGGCCTGGGTGCCCTCGTCAGTTGAGCCGCGCAGCCGGAAGCGCACGTTGGCCCAGGCATCCGAGGCAAGCTGGCGCCGGGAGAGCATTCCCGCCTGGTACGCCGCCCGCCCGAACTGAAAGGCGGACGAGCCCTGCATCAGAGTTCGGTCCAGGTCAAAGAAGACGGCCCCGGCCAGACTGGCCTGACCGTCGGCGGTCGCGGGCGACCGCCGATCGCCATCGCCGCTTGCCGCGGTCAGCTGCCGTTCACCTCGATGATCACGGCATCGCCCTGGCCGCCGCCCGAGCAGATGGCCGCGCAGCCCAGTCCACCACCTCGGCGTCGCAGCTCCAGGACCAGCGAACCCAGAATCCGGGCTCCGGAGGCCCCGATGGGATGACCCAGCGCCACCGCGCCGCCGTTGACGTTCACCTTCTCCTCATCGATGCCCAGCATCCGGATCGAGTTCAGGGCGACGGAGGCGAAGGCCTCGTTGATCTCCCAAAGATCGATGTCCTCCGCCGTCAGCCCGGCCCGCTCCAGCGCCTTCTTGGCGGCGTTGGCCGGAGTCCGGGCCAGATAGGCGAAGTCGTCGGCCACCTGCGCGTGGGTCACGATCGTGGCCAATGCCTGACGCCCGTTGCGCTGGGCCCACTCATCGCTGGCCAGGACGAGCGCCCCGGCGCCGTCGTTGACTCCGGGCGAGTTGCCGGCGGTGTGGGAGCCCTCCTTACCCACCAGCCCCGGAAGA
>JBJMLC010000140.1:0-3861 GCA_045805485.1 Solirubrobacteraceae bacterium
AAGATCCTCGCGCCGAGCGGTCGTACGTGTAGCGGATAGGTGAAAAACAGCGTTTGTGGGAAACCTCCTGTCGATGGACGAGATGATCCAGCTGTTGGTCCACGACCCTGACCTGGCCGACTTCCTGGACGGAGATCGGCTGGAGCGAGCCGTCCAGCATTGCCTGGCCAGAATTGTTCCCTTCGAGGAGGGCGACTGGTCGCCCCTGGACGAGATGGGCGACACCCGCGGCGCCCTCGGCATGTTGGTACTTCAGGGGATGGTCATGCGCCGGGTGGGCATGGCCGGCCGCTTCGGGTCGGAAATCCTGGGAGAGGGGGACCTCCTGAGGCCGTGGCAGGATGAGGACATGGGCGCACCGGGGATGCGCGCCGGGCGCTGGAGGGTGCTGCGGCATGGACAGGTGGCCGTGCTCGACGGCGATTTCGCAGCCCGGGCGGCACACTACCCAGAGGTGATTTCCTGCCTGATGGGTCGCGCCGTCAGAAGGTCTCGCTACCTGGCGGGGACGATGGCGATCATCCACCAGCCCCGGATCGACGTGCGCCTGCACATGCTGCTGTGGCAGCTCGCAGCTCGCTGGGGCCACGTCCACCCGGACGGCGTGCACCTCCCGGTCCGCCTCACGCACGCCACCCTTGCCGACCTGGTGGCAGCACGGCGGCCGACGGTCACCAAGGCGCTGGGCGAGCTGGCGGACCGCTCGCTGGTCACCTGGACGGGCGAGCACTGGCTCCTCCGGGGAGCGCCGCCGACAGAGCTCGAGGCGCTCGGTGCCGTGAGCGTGGAAGCGGCACCGAATTCGTCTCTCGCGGGCTCGTCGGCCCCAGTCGGCGCGGCCTCATAGGGCCGCGTCAGCCCGCCTTGCGGTCACGGTGAGCGACGCCGCCAGCGGCCTCGCCAGCAGTTCTTAGAAAACTGCTCTAGCCGTCAGGGGGCCGGGTGTGCAAAGCTGCCGCTCCGTGGCCAACGTAGTCGGACAACGGGTGCGCCGTCGCGAGGACCCGAGATTCCTCACCGGAAAGGGGCAGTTCGTCGACGACCTGCCGCTGGACGGGGCTCTGCACCTCAACTTCGTGCGCTCTCCGTGGGCTCACGCCAAGGTCGTCTCGGTAAACGTCGACCGCTCCTCGCTGCCGGAGGGCGTCCAGGTCCTGGCGGGCAGCGAGATCGAGCTCCCGGCCATCCCGCCGCCCCCCTTCGTCCCCGGCGGCGAGAAGTTCCCGCGCCCGCCGGTGGCCAAAGACCGGGTCCGGTTTGCCGGGGACATCGTGGCCGCGGTGCTGGCTCCGACGCGCGAGGCCAGCGTTGACGGGGCTGAGTTGGTGGAGGTCGAATACGACCCGCTGCCCGTGGTGATCGATCCCGCGGAGGCGGCCCGGGATGAGGTGCTGCTGTTCGAGGACGCCGGCACCAATACATGTGTCGCCCGCCCCAGGGCAACCAGCGACGACGAGCTGTTTGCCGACTGTCCGGTCGTCGTGGAGGGCGGGATGACGAGTCAGCGAATCGCCGCCGCTCCGATCGAGCCCCGTTCTCACGCCGCGCGGTTGGAGGAGGACGGGCGGCTGACCGTGTGGCTGTCCACCCAGACTCCCCACCAGGACCGGGACGGGCTGGCCCGGGTGCTGGGCAAGGAGCCGGGCCAGATCCGGGTCATGGCGCCGGACGTGGGCGGCGGCTTCGGTGGCAAGGGGCTGGACGTGGAGGACGTGCTGGTGGCCTATCTGGCCGGCGCGACGGGCCGACCGGTGCGCTGGACGGAGACCCGCAGCGAGCACATGGTGGCCATGCACCACGGCAGGGCCCAGCGGATCGACTTCAAGCTGGGCGCCGACGCCGAGGGCCGGATCAAGGCGCTGCGGCTCAGCCTGCTCCAGGACGCCGGCGCGTATCCCGGCATCGGCTCATTCCTCCCGATGCTCACTGGGCTGATGGCCAGCGGCGTGTACGACATCCCGAAGATCGACGTCGAGGTCAACTCGGTGGTTACGAACACCACGCCGGTGGCCGCGGTCAGAGGCGCCGGCCGGCCTGAGGCCACTCAGGCGTTGGAGCGGGCCATGGACACACTGGGCGCGGAGCTGGGAGTGGATCCGGCGGAGATCAGGCGCCGGAACTTCATCGCCACCGACGACTGGCCCGTCACCACCGCGGCCGGGGCCACCTACGACATCGGCGACTACGGGCGGGCGCTCGACCTCGCCCTGGAGCGGGTGGGATATGAGGAGCTGCGTGCGCAGCAGGCCGAGCGCCGCCGCAACGGTGACGCCAAGCAGCTGGGCATCGGCCTGAGCACATACGTGGAGATCACCAACGGGATCGGCGAATCTGAATTCGGCGCGGTGGAGATCACGGCCGAGGGTGAGGCGATCGTGAAGACCGGCTCCTTCTCCCATGGCCAGGGGCACGAGACGACGTTCGCCCAGATCGCCGCGGACAGGCTGGGCCTGCCGATGGAGAAGATCACGATCGTCAAGGGCGATACGGACGCGGTGGCCCGGGGCACCGGGACGTATGGCTCGAAGTCGACCCAGATCGGCGGGGCGGCCGCCAGCAAGGCATCCGAGGAGCTGGTGGAGCTCGCCAAGCGGCTGGCCGCCGAGGAGCTCGAGGCCAGCCCGCAGGACATGGTGCTTGACCTGGGGGCGGGACGTTTCCATGTCACGGGCGCCCCGGAGCCCGGCTTGACCTGGGGCGAGCTGGCCGGCCGGCTTGACCAGAGCGGCCGCCTGGCCGAGCTTCGGGCGGAGACTGACTTCCAGGCCGAGCGGCCGTCGTTCCCGTTCGGAGCCCACGTGGCCGTGGTGGAGGTGGACACCGAGACGGGCGCGGTGGGGCTTGAGCGGCTGGTGGCGGTGGACGACGCGGGACGAATCATCAATCCGCTGGTCGTAGACGGGCAGGTCCACGGCGGGGTTGCGGCGGGTGTCGCCCAGGCCCTGTACGAGGAGATCGCTTACGACGAGGACGGGAACCCGCTGAGCGCAAACCTGGTCAGTTACTGCATGCCCGCCGCCCCCGAGCTGCCGATGTTCGAGCGGGTGGAGATGGAGACGCCCACGCCGCTCAACCCCCTCGGGGCCAAGGGCATCGGCGAGTCCGGGACGATCGGATCCACGCCGGCCGTGCACAACGCGGTGGTCGACGCGCTGGCCCCGCTGGGGGTGCGGCACGTGGAGATGCCGCTGCACGGTGAGCGGGTCTGGCGGGCCATCCAGGAAGCACGGCAGTCTCAGTGACGTGCTTCGGCTGCTGATCGTCTGTCCTGATCGCCCCGGGATCATCAGCGCCGTCTCCCGCTTCCTGTTCGAGGCCGGGGCGAACATCGTGCGCTCGGACCAGTACTCGAGCGATCCCGAGGGCGGGACGTTCTTTCTGCGGATGGAGTTCACCCTCCCCGAGCCGGTCGCCAGCCTGGAGGAGCGCTTCGCCAAGGAGGTGGGTGAGCCGCTGGGGATGCGGTGGCGATTCTGGGATGCCCGCCACCGCAAGCGGATGGCCATCCTCGTGTCGCGCGAGGAACACTGCCTGCTCGATCTGCTGTGGCGCTGGCGCCGGGATGAACTGGAGGCCGAGGCGGTGCTGGTGGCCTCAAACCACGAGGACCTCCGGAGCGCCGTGGAGTCCTTTGAGCTTCCCTTCCACCACGTGCCCGTGCCGCCAGGGGACAAACGGGAGGCCGAGGCCGAGCTCCTGAGGCTCCTGACCGGCCGTTGCGACCTGGTGGTCCTGGCCCGGTACATGCAGATCCTGTCCGCGGACTTCCTGGGCAGGGTGGGAGTTCCCCTGATCAATATCCACCACTCCTTCCTGCCCGCGTTCGCGGGGGCCGAGCCCTACGAGCGAGCCAAGGAGCGG
>JBJMLC010000141.1:0-14988 GCA_045805485.1 Solirubrobacteraceae bacterium
AACGACGTGCTGATTCCGTGCACCTTCCCGGTGCAGGGCCAGCCCAACTGCGCGGCCCGCAACCAGGCCGACAGCACGACCCGCCAGATCCGAGCCGAGGAGTTCCGCGCCCAGGTCAAGGCGGCGCTCCAGACCTGGTAGGTAAGGCCCCCGCGCATGCGCGGGGGCCCCCGGCGGCGCATGCGCCGCCGGGACGGCCGATGCATGCACCGGCCGTGGGGGTGGCACATGTGCCACCCCCAACGACCTACACTGCCCGCTCGCGGCATGTCCTCCTCCGAGAAGAAGATTCGCGTCGTGGTGGCGAAGCCCGGCCTGGACGGACATGACCGGGGGGCCAAGATCATCGCCCGGGCGCTGCGGGACGCCGGGATGGAGGTGATCTACACCGGGCTGCACCAGACGCCCGAGCAGATCGTGGAGACCGTGATCCAGGAGGACGCGGACGCGATCGGCCTCTCGATCCTCTCCGGCGCCCACATGACCCTGGTGCCCAGGGTGATGGAACTGCTGGGCCAGGAGGGGGTGGATGACGTGGTGGTCACCGTGGGGGGGACGATCCCGGGCGATGACGTCGAGGAGCTCAAGCAGCTGGGGGTCGCCCAGGTGTTCACGCCGGGGGCCTCGACCCAGGAGGCGGTGGACTTCATCCGCGATGCCGTGTCCCAGCGAGCGTGAGCTCGCCGCTCCCCACACTGATTGACTCGTCAGTCAACGGGTATATTTACCGGCGGTTCAGCCGCGTTTGCAAGGCGGACAAGCGCCGCCTTCCGCCCCATCCGAAGCCATAGGAGGACCCATTGAAGATCTGCGTCCTGGTCAAAGAGGTGCCAGACGCCGCCGTCGAGAAACGGATTGATCCCTCGACAGGACGGCTGGATCGCTCAGGTGAGAAGAACCTGAACCCCTACGACACCCACGCCATCGAGGCCGCGATGCAGATCCGTGAGGGCGGGGCGGTCAGCGTGGATGAGATCGTGGCCGTGACCATGGGTCCCGAGTCGGCCATGCGGGCCCTGCACAAGGCGGTGTCACTGGGCGCCGACCGGTCGGTCCACCTGACCGACGACGGGCTGTCCGGTTCCGACGTCGCCGCCACGGGCTATGCCCTGGCCAAGACGCTGGAGAGCGAGGCGCCGGATCTCGTCCTGCTCGGCCAGCAGTCAGACGACGGCGAGTGCTACACGATCGGCGCCGTCGTGGCCGACCACCTGAAGATGCCCTCCCTGACCCAGGTGATCAAGATGGACGTGGAGGACAGCGCCCTGCGCTGTGAGCGCCAGGCCGAGTACGGCTACGACACGGTGCAGGTGAAACTGCCGGCCGTGA
Organism: Solirubrobacteraceae bacterium; assembly: GCA_045805485.1. Classification (GTDB taxonomy): domain Bacteria; phylum Actinomycetota; class Thermoleophilia; order Solirubrobacterales; family Solirubrobacteraceae; genus Palsa-465. The sequence continues at coordinate 1,330 of JBJMLC010000141.1, forward strand.
TCTCGGTGGGTGACGCCATCAACGAGCCGCGCTACCCGTCGCTCAAGGCGATCATGGGCGCGCGCAAGAAGCAGCTGGACACCAAGTCCGCCGGTGACGTGGGCATCGACAGCTCGATGGTGGGCGAGGAGGGCTCGCGCGTGCAGTGCGGAGACTTCAAGGATCCGGAGGCCAAGCCGCCGGGCCAGATCATCGAGGACGAGGACACCAACGAGACGGTCGAGAAGATCGTCGCCTGGCTAGAGGAAAGGAAGCTCATCTGATGGCTGACGTTCTCACATACGTCCTCCACTACGAGGGCGAGTTCAACAAGAACTCGCTGGGCGCCGTTTCCGAGGGCGCCGCCCGCGCCAAGGAGATCGGCGGTGAATGCCACGCGCTCGTGCTCGGCGGCGATGACCTGAGCGACGAGCTCTGCCAGTCGCTCGGCGGCTATGGCGCCACCAAGGTCTTCCGGGCCAAGGGCGGCGAGGGCCTGGCCCAGCCGGTGGTCGACGCCATGGCCAAGGTCATCGGCGAGAACGGCCACTCCTACGCCCTGTTCGGCGGCGGGCTGCTGGGATTCGAGATCGGGGCCGGCCTGGCCGCGCGGATGCACGCCGGCGTGACCATGGAGGTCGTGGCCGTGCGGGCCGAGGACGGCAAGCTGGTGGCCGAGCGGCCCATCCTCCAGGACTCCAAGATCTCCGTCTCTCGTTACCAGGGGGACCTGGGGATCATCATCGGGCGGATCAACGCCTTCGAGATCAGCCAGAGCGATGGCGGCTCAGCCGAGGTCGTGGATGTGGACGTGGAGTACTCCGAGTGGACGGGTCAGGCCACGATGGTCCAGCGCGGCGAGCAGCGTGGCGCCGACGTGGACATCGAGGGCGCCGACATCCTGGTGGCCGGCGGTCGCGGCCTGGGCAAGCCGGAGGGCTTCGAGATGATGGAGGAGCTGGCCAAGTCCTTCGGCGGCAATTCCGCCGTGGCGGCCACGCGTGCCGTGGTCGACGCCGGGTGGTATCCCTACGCGGCCCAGATCGGCCAGACGGGCAAGACCGTGGCCCCCAAGCTCTACCTGGCGGCCGGGATCTCGGGCGCCATCCAGCACAAGGTCGGGATGCAGTCCTCGGAGAACATCGTGGCCATCAACAAGGACTCCGGTGCCCCGATCTTCGAGTTCTCCGACCTCGGCGTGGTGGGCGATCTCAACAAGATCGTGCCCAAGCTGGCCGAGGCCATCAAGGCCAAGAAGGGCTCCTAGCCGGCGATGTCGTCCAACAACGGCCACCCCGCTCCGAGCGAGTTCCCGCCTCCCGTCGACTCCGTCCAGGAGTTCATCAAGCGCAAGCTTGATCCGGAGGACGAGCTGATCGAGGTCGGTGTGGCCATCGTGGGCGGGGGCACGGCCGGGCTGGCCTGCGCCAACCGGCTGCTCCAGCTCCTGGGGGATGACCCCGAGCTCATGGAGAGCCTGGGCGAGGTGCCGGTGGCGGTGGTCGAGAAGGCCAAGACGTGCGGCGGCCACTCGCTGTCCGGGGCGGTCATGCGGCCCGGTCCGCTGGAGGAGCTCTTCCCCGAGATGACCCGCGAGGACTGGCGCAAGGAGCGCTTCGCGTTCGGCGAGGTGACCAGGGAGGCGGTCTACGTGCTGCCCAACGGCAAGGCCAAGCTGCGCGTTCCGGTGCCGCCCAACTTCCACAACAAGGGCAACGAGATCGTGTCGGTCTCGGCCCTGGCCCGCTTTCAGCAGCGCCAGGCCGAGGAGGGCGGGGCCTACGTCCTGACCGAGACCGCCGCCACGCAGCTGATCGTGGAGGACGGGCGGGTCGTCGGCGTGCGCTCGGGGGACAAGGGCCGCGGCAAGGACGGCGAGCCGCTGGGCAACTTCGAGCCCGGGACCGACATCAAGGCGAAGTTCACCGTCCTGGGCGAGGGGAGCTGGGGCCACCTGACCGGCGCGGCCATCAAGGAGTTCGGGCTGGCCGAGGACCGCGAGCCGCAGGTCTGGGAGCTCGGGGTCAAGGAGGTCTGGAAGGTCCCCAAGCCGCTTGACCGGGTGATCCACACATTGGGTCCCTGGCCGCTCAAGCTCTCGCCGAAGTACGGCCAGATCGGTGGCACGTGGCTCTATCCCATGAAGGACGAGAAGACCGGCGACGATCTGGTGTCGATCGGCTTCGTCGTGGACCTTGACTACCGCGACGGAACGACCTCGGCCCACGACCTGCTCCAGCTCTGGAAGACCCACCCGCTGGTCCGGGGGATCCTGGAGGGCGGCGAGCGCGTGGCGTGGGGAGCCAAGGCGCTGCCGGGCGGCGGTTACTGGTCGATGCCCAAGCTCTCGATGCCCGGAGCCCTGCTGGTGGGAGACTCAGGCGGAATGGTCGACACGGCGGCCCTGAAGGGCGTCCATCACTGCCTGAAGTCCGGCAAGTTGGCCGCCGAGGCGATCTACTCCGCGCTCAAGAGCGGAGCGTCACTGGAGGGCTACGAGGAGGCGATCGAGAACTCGTCGGTCGGCCAGGAGCTCTACCAGATGCGCAACACCCGCCAGCCCCTCCACAAGGGGTTCATCCAGGGCGCGCCCGTGTCCGGCATCTCCATCGTCACCAAGGGGAAGCTTCCCCCGGGCCGGATGCATTGGAAGCGCGACGACTCCGAGCCGGTGTTCATCGGCGACACGAAGGATCGCTACGTCAAGCCGGACGGCAAGTACACGTTCGACAAGCTCTCCAGCGTCTACATCAGCGGGAACGCCACTCGGGACGATGCACCCAACCACATCAGGGTCCGCAAGGACGTGCCCAGGGAGATCGCCGAGACCTGGGTCTGGATGTGTCCGGCCGGGGTCTACGAGCTGCCCGACGATGCGCCGGAGAGCGGGAACGTGGAGGTGATCGTCAACTACACCAACTGCGTGCAGTGCGGAGCGATCACCGCCAAGGGGGGGCGGTTGACCCCACCCGAAGGGGGCGATGGGCCGCTGTACTCGGTGACCTGAACCGACGAGCAATGCGGGGTGATGGCAATTCCGGCCAAACCGGATCAAAACTTCCGTGCCTGGGGACTGTTATCTACGGCCATGCACCGTGTCCTGGCACTGACAGCTCTGGTGGGCGCTCTGCTGGTGGCCGGCGGAGCCTCGCCGGCAGACGCCGCCACCCCGCCCCGAGCCTCGCTTGACCACTTCTCCTGCCGCACCGGGTCCGACCCCCGTTACCGGAGGATCTCCGTGCGGGCGGTGATGCGGGCGCAGCCCCACCCCAGCCGGATGGCGCTGCGGTTCGAGCTGCTGTTCAGGGCCCCCGGAGCCACCTACTCCTCAAGCCTCCGGGGGGGAGACCTGGGCCACTGGCGCCATCCCACCGACCCATCCACGCTGGGCCAGCGCCCGGACGATGTGTGGCGGGTGACCAAGGCGGTCAGCAACCTGGGTTATCAGGGCACCTACCGGTTCCGGGTGACGTTCCGCTGGACCGATACGGCCTCAGGCCAGAAGAAGCAGACGGTGCTGCTCAGCCCGGGCTGCCGGCAGGGCAAGCCCGGTAGCTAAACTAGGTTTCGTGAAGGCCGAGATCCATCCCGAGTACCAAGATGCCCACGTCCGCTGCACGTGCGGCAACGAGTTCATGACCCGCTCGACCAAGCCTGAGATCCACGTCGAGATCTGCTCGGCCTGCCATCCGTTCTACACCGGAAAGCAGAAGCTGGTGGACACCGGCGGGCGTGTGGAGCGGTTCCAGCGGCGCGTGGCCAAGGGCCGGCGCACGCAGCGCACTCCGACCGGCGCATAGCCCTCAGTGTCCGCGCCCTGGTCACTCCGGGTGGTGATCATCGGCGCCGGTGTGGGCGGCATCGCGCAGGCCATCGAGCTGCAGCGCCGCGGCTTCCGGGACGTGACGCTGCTGGAGCGAGCGCCGGGGCTGGGGGGGACCTGGCGCCACAACACCTATCCCGGGTGCGTTTGCGATGTGCCCAGCCACCTGTACTCCTACTCCTTTGCCCAGCGCAAGGACTGGTCACGGCTGTGCTCCCCGCAGGATGAGATCCTGCGCTACCTGGAGGACGTGGCCCGCCGCCACGGCGTGGATCGGCTGGTGGTGCCGAACGTCGAGGTCACCTCATGCGCCTGGGATGAGGACCGGTGTGAGTGGACGATCCGGAGCGCCGATGGCCGGACCTGGATCGCCGATGCCCTGATCGTGGCCACCGGCCAGCTGAACCAGCCGGCCACGCCCCGCTTCGAGGGGGCAAAGCAGTTCGCCGGCCACAGCTTCCACTCCGCCCGCTGGGATCACGAGTACCCCCTGGAGGGGAAGAACGTGGCCGTGATCGGCACAGGGGCCAGCGCCATCCAGTTCATTCCCGAGATCGCCAAGCGGGCCGGCCGGCTCTACGTGTTCCAGCGCACGGGTAACTGGTTCCTCCCTCGGCGCAACCGCCCCTACGCACGATTGGTCAGCGCGCTGATCAAGTACGTGCCCGGCCTCCAGGCATTCCGGCGCGTGTTCATCTACTACTACGCCGAGGCGCTGACGCTCCAGATCCGCCACCCCCGGACCTGGGGGCGGGTGGGCAGGCTGAACTCCACGCTGTTCATGCGCAGGCAGCTCAAGGATCCTGAGGTCAGACGCAAGGCCTGGCCTGACTACACGTTCGGCTGCAAGCGGATCCTGTTCAGCTCGGAGTTTCTGCCCACCCTCCAGGAGCCGAACGTGGAGCTGGTGGTTGACCGCATCGCGCGGCTGACGTCTGAGGGGATCGTGACCGACGACGGCGCCGAGCGGCAGGTCGACTGCATCATCTGCGCCACGGGCTTCCGGACGACGGAGTTCATGTTCCCCATGGAGATCACGGGCACCGGCGGCCGCAGCCTGCATGAGGTCTGGTCCGGCGGGGCCCACGCCCACCTCGGCATCACCGTCCCGGGCTTTCCGTCGCTGTTCATGATGTACGGACCCAACACGAACACCTCCGGCGGCTCGATCATCTTCTATGAGGAGGCCCAGGCGTCCTACATCCGCCAGGCCCTGGAGCTGGTGCGAGACCGCTCCGCGGGGGCGATCGAGGTGCGTCCGGAGGTGGAGGCGGCGAGCGACCGCGAGCTTCAGGCCCGCTTCAACGGCACCGCCTGGACGGCCTGCGATTCCTGGTACCGCGACGAGAGCGGCCGGATCGTGGCCAACTGGCCCGGCTATATGCGCGAGTACGAGGATCGAGTCCGAACGATCGACCCCAGCGAGTACCGCCTGATCCCCGCCCCCACGCGAGAGCCGGAGCCGATCGCGGCTTAGGGGGGCGGGCTACGTTCCATCTGGCTGCCGCGGGCTGCATCCCAGGCGGGGGCGACTGGGGCGCCGAGGGGGCGGACCTCCCCGCGCGTACGTCACAAAGTTGTCACGGCGATGTGGGGAGAAACTATCGCTATACGTAAGAAATCCCCCAAACCACCTGCCCCCGGGGGCGATGGGCGGGTAACCGTCGGTTGACTCGGGGCATCCGCGTCCCCCTGCCGCGACCGCCAGGCCCGCGCCTACACTCGAAGGCGCCATGATCGACGACCTGGTAGCGCAGATCGAAGCTCGCTTCGGCGAGCTGCAGCAGGAGCTCTCGGACCCCGAGGTGATCGGGGATCGGGACCGCTTCCGCGAGGCCAGCAAGGCCTACAGCGAACTCGAGCCGGCGGCGGGGCTGGCTGCCGAGTACCGGCGGGCTCGCGACGACATGGAGGGGGCCCGGGAGCTGCTGAGCGAGGACGGCGATGATCCGGAGCTGCGGACACTGCTGGAGGACTCGCGCCGGCGGGCCAGCGAGCTGGAGGAGGAGATCCGGCTGGCCATGGTGGAGCGCGATCCCAACGACGACAAGAACGTGATCGTGGAGATCAGACCCGGAGCCGGCGGGGACGAGGCCGGTCTGTGGGCCGGAGACCTGTTCAGGATGCTCACGCGGTACGCCGAGCGGCGCGGGTTCAGTGTCGAGCCGCTTGCCGTGGGAGACGGCTCATATACGTTCGCCGTCAAGGGGGACGGCGCGTACTCGGTGCTCAAGTTCGAGGGGGGCACGCACCGGGTGCAGCGCGTGCCTGAGACCGAGTCGCAGGGCCGCATCCACACCTCCACAGCCACCGTCGCAGTGCTGCCCGAGGCAGACGAGGTGGAGGTCGAGATTGACCCTGGTGACCTCCAGATCGACGTCTACCGCAGCACCGGTCCCGGTGGGCAATCAGTTAATACGACCGACTCGGCGGTTCGGATCACCCATAAGCCCACGGGCCTCGTCGTGTCGATGCAGGACGAGAAGTCCCAGCTCCAGAACCGAGAGCGGGCCATGCGCGTTCTGCGGGCCAGGTTGTACGAGCGGGCTCTGGCCGAGCAGCAGGCCGAGCTGGCGGCCTCGCGCCAGGCTCAGGTGGGTACCGGGGAGCGGGCCGAGAAGATCAGGACATACAACTTCCAGGAGAAGCGGGTCAAGGACCACCGCATCAACCTCCTGTCCCACAACCTGGACGGGATCCTGATGGGCGAGCTCGACGAGATGACCGACGCCCTCCAGGACGACGAGAAGCACCGGAAGCTCCAGGAGAGCACGGTTTGACCGGGTCGGTCGCCTCCCCGTCGACCGTGGGGGCGGCGGTGGCGGGGGCCGCCGCGCGACTGGCGGCGGCGGGGGTGGACTCGCCCCGGCTGGACACCGAGATCCTGCTGGCCGAAGTCCTGGGCGGCGGCCGCGAGCAGGTGGTTCTGCGGGCGGGCGAGCCCGCCGATCCCGCGGTACTGGAGCGATTTCAGGAGCTGGTGGACCGGCGGGCGGCGCGAGAGCCCGTGGCCTACATCCTGGGGCGCCGGGCGTTTCGTCATCTGGAGCTGGCGGTCGATCCGCGGGTGCTCATTCCGCGGCCGGAGACCGAGCTGCTGGTGGAGGTGGGGCTGGCGCTCGGTCAGGGCACGCGCGTCGTGGACGTCGGCACGGGGAGCGGCGCCGTGGCGCTGGCGCTCAAGCACGAGCGGCCGGACCTGGAGGTGACGGGCACCGAGATCAGCGGTGACGCGCTGACGGTGGCGCGGGACAACGCGGCCCGGCTCGGACTGGAGGTCACCTTCGTGCAGGCCGACCTTCTGGACGGGATCGAGCTGAGGGCCGACGCGGTCCTGGCCAACCTGCCCTACGTCGAAGAGGACGCGGATCTGGAGCCGGAGATTCTTCGCTACGAGCCGGTGGGCGCGCTGTTCGCCGGCCCCGACGGGCTGGATCAGATCCGGCGGCTGGTGGGCACGCTTGACGATGTGCCCCTGGTGGCCCTGGAGGTGGGGTCAGGCCAGGCCCAGGCGGTGTCCGAACTCTTGCGCGAGGCCGGCTTCCCGTCGGTGCACCGGCTCCCGGACCTGGCCGGGCACGAGCGGGTGGTCGTCGGGCGGCGGTGAGCGACGCCGCGGCGCTGGAGCGGTGCCTGGCCGGGGGCGGCGTTGCGCTGCTCCCGTCCGACACCGTCTACGGGCTGGCCTGCGACCCGGCCAATGGCGCGGCCGTGGAGCGTCTGTACCGCCTGAAGGGTCGGCCGCTTGGCAAGCCCTCGGCCGTGATGTTCTTCGATCTCCGGGTGGCGGTGGCCGCGCTGCCCGAGCTGGGCCCGCGAACGGCCGACGCCCTGGGCCGCCTGCTGCCAGGCGGCGTGACTCTGCTCGTGCCCAACCCAGCGCATCGCTTCCCGCTGGCCTGCGGCGAAGACCCGGACTCCCTGGGCATCCGAGTCCCTGTCGTGGAGCGTCTGAAGGACATGCGGCGGCCCGTGCTCCAGTCGAGTGCCAACCTGGCCGGCGGACCCGACCCGCGACGTCTGGACGACGTGCCTGCGCAGATCCGGTCTGCGGTGGACCTGGAGATCGACGGAGGCGAGCTGCCGGGGACGTCCTCGAGCGTGGTCGATCTGCGGCGTTATGAGGAGGAGGGGTCGTGGCGGCTCGTTCGGCCCGGCGCGGTGAGCGAAGAGGAGCTGGGTTCGGCGCTGAAGGGCCAATGGCATTTCAACCCCGCCACCTATCTGGAGATGATCCACGCCGACCTGCCGATGTTCGAGCAGCTCCAGGACGAGCTGTCGGACGCCAGCGGCACCGGTGCGCGGCGAATCCTGGAGCTGGGCACGGGCACCGGCGAGACCGCGCGACGCCTGCTGACTCGACATCCGGACGCGACGCTGGTGGGCATCGACTCCAGCGCCGGAATGCTGGCGGCTGCGCGCGACCTTCTGCCGGCCGGGCGTGTGGAGCTGCACGTGAAGCGGATCCAGGATCCGCTCCCGGCCGGCCCGTTTGACCTGGCCGCAAGCGCTCTGTGCGTCCATCATCTTGACGGACCGGAAAAGGCCGACCTCTTCCGGCGTGTCCGAGCCGTCCTGGTGGATGGTGGGCGGTTCGTGCTGGCGGACCTGGTGCTCCCGGAGGATCCGGCCGCCCAGCGCACCCCCTTCACCCCGGGCTTCGACAAGCCGAGCTCGGTTGCCGACCAGCTGCCGTGGCTGGAGCAGGCCGGGTTCAGGGCTGAGGTGGTCTGGGCCTCAGGCGATCTGGCTGTGATCGTTGGGACGGCGTAGCGGCGCGGGTGGGGCCCGCACCGCTAACGAGCGACTTGATGCTCTGCCAGGCCGAGCGGTTGCCGGCGCCCGGCGTGGATCGATGAAGGTCACCGTTGTGGGGCGTCCCCGGTCGCCGCGGTGGGCAGCGGCGAGGCGGCGTGCCCGGTCGCCGCGGTTGGCGGCCGGCGGGCGCAGATGTTCTTTTCGTAACACTCGATCACCACTGGGCATCGAGGGCTACGGAAGGTGCATATATGACCCCCTTTTGTTACCCGGTCCAGCCTGCCGTGATCGAGTGTTACAAAAAGGACAGGTTGGGGGTCGGGCTGATGCTCGCCGCGGACGACCGCTGGCCGCACTGCCCCTGCTGACCTCGCACCGTACCGCCCCGCAACGACCGACTCCGAAGTAATTCAATAGATTTAGTGTAGAATATGTGCATGAGCATTTGGACTCCGCGCCCGGCGGGACCGCCGTCTCAAAGCCCTGCAAGCCCGCTCGCGACGCACTCCCGCAGCCGCACGCCCTCGGCGGTGCGATGTATGCGCGCGGCCAGGTCGCGAGCCGAGCGATCGCTGGCCGCAGCCTTCGGGCGGTGAACGACACCGCCGGCCCGAGGCCCGTCTCCAGGGCCAACCCAACCCTTACTGACCGAACGGAGACAGCACATGCCCAGAATCCTCGTCACCACCGAGCCGGCCATCCAGAACGACAGGGCGGTGCTCCTGAATGAGCGCATCGCCACGGACGATCTGGCCAGCGGTCACTTCGCGGCGCAGCTGATCGAGCGGATCGGCTGGGCGTTGCTTGACGCCAACACGACCGAGGAGCGGCCACACCGCCGGTGAGGCGGACGGGGTAACCGGAGCGGGTGGCGTTTCTCAATCGGCGCCACCCGCTTCGGTCCACCCGGCGCGGCCAAGGGTTTGGCTGGCGCCTCTGGCTGCCGATACTCCATCTCGTTCGCCCGGAAGGCGGAGCGGGAGGAGTTCTCGGATGAAGCGCCGGATTGGAAATGCAGCGCGACTGGCCGTCTTCGGGCTGGCCTGTATTGGCGCGGCCGGTTGTGCCGGCACACCCAGCGGTCCGCCGGCGGTGGGTCTGTCGATCGTCGCGCCCACCGACGGCTCCACGGTCGGAGTCCGGTCGATCGAGATCGTGGGAAAGGTCAGCCCGGCGAATGCCACGGTGGCCATTGGCCACCGTCAGGTGCACGTTCTGAAGGGAACGTTCCGCCAGCCGCTGGTACTCCTGGGGCCGCTGACCCATATCTCGGTCAACGCGACGGCCAAGGGCTTCAAAGGCACGTCGACGGTGATCGCAGTGCGGTACTCGGGGAAGATCCTGCCCCGGCACCGGGACCACAGGAGGGGAGCCTCGGGCCGCGGCGGATCCTCGGGCCGCGGCGGATCCCCGTCCGGTTCGGGCTCATCGGCGTCAGGGGCGTCGTCACCCAGCGCTCAGAACTCGGCCTTCACGCAGACGGCGAGGCCTGATTTCATGGCCGGCTGCACACAGGGCGACTTCCAGCGGACCAGCTTCTGTGACTGCGCCTGGAGTCGGCTCCAGGCCAGTGGATTTGACACCAAGGCGAAGTGGGAGACGCTGCTGGCCGCGTGGCGGCGCTCGTTCCTGGCCAAGGGCGTGATCGTCTATCCGCCGGCGCTCAAGAAAACGATCGTGGCCTGCCTACCCCAGCTCACGCAGCAGTAGCTCGCGCCGGATCGCTCGTGGCCCGCCGCTCCACTTGCGCCAGCAGCCGCCTCACGGCCACCCGGTGGCCACCGGTGCCGATGACCGCGGCGCGGTAGAGGCTGCCCTTGTGGCCGGGAAAGTCGGCGAAGGTGATGACCCGCAGCCGCGTGCCCCCTGCGGTATCGCCCAGCTCGAACCGCAGCTCATAGTCGGAGAACCGGTGACGCCCTCGTAGGGCCAGCAGACGGGCCGGCTCGGCTTCGGCGACCGTGAAGCCGGGCACGGCGTCACCGATCGAAACCGTCTGGTGCCAGTCACCCCGCCGGGTGGCATGTTCCAGGCCCCACGCCGCGGCCAGCCAACCCGGGACGCTCGGAAGGCCTCGGCCCATTGTCATGAGCAGCCCATGCCAGACCTGCTCGGCCGGGGCGGCGATCTCCCGGGAATGCTCGTCGATGTACGGCAGCTGCGCCGGAGCGCTCACGCCGCCTCAGCAACCGCTGACGTCGGATCAGGCAGGAGCCGATCGACGAGCTCCAGGACCGGACGCCCGGCGAACAGAGACTGAACGTCAGGCCGGTAGAGGATCAGTGCCAGGCTGGGGACGACCATGAAGTCCGCTGTGTTCAGCTCGGGGCCGCCGAGCACGCCATCGGCAATCCAGGCGTCGATGCCGTCGAGCGTTGCGGCGAGGTCGGATAGGAGGGCCGCGTCGGACGCCTTGCTGGAGGCAAACACCGTTCGCCCGATCATCGGGACGACCAGGCGCCGCGTCGCTTCGTGGCGGTACAGGAGATAACCGAGCCGGCCGTCGCCCGCTCGCCGGCTGAAGCCGGCCGGGTCCTGGTTCACCCCGGCGAACACGATTCTGCGGGCCTCCATCTGGAGGGTGTCGTTCGCCCAGGCCTCGACCTCCTCCACCGCGGCCCGTTTCGCTGGGTCGGCCGGAAACAGCGGGGGATCAGGGTGCCGCTCGTCCAGGAAGCGGGCGATCCGGTAGTTGGTGGAGATCCGCTCTGAGTCCGCGGCCAGCGCGGGCACGGTGCCCAGTCGGTCCCCCATCTGCAGCCCCAGAGAGCGGTGGCCGCCGGAGTTTCGCGTCTGCCCACCGGCGTCGAACCCGTGCAGGCGGACGACGAGCGAGTGCATGAGCGTGACGATCTCCGCCCGCTCATATGGGACCTGCTTGTGCTCAAGCATGAGCATCGCCGAGCGGCAGGCGTGCGAACCGGGGATGACGTACAGCTTGTACATACCGGTATTACACCGCGTCTGCGCTCGCGGAGGGGCGAGGGACCGGGGGTCGGTCCCGGTCCCACGGCATGACGGGACCGGGACCGATTCGGCGAGCTAGTACGGCGGCTCGCCTGAGAGAGAGCCCGGGAGGTCGGTGCTGGCAACGCCGGCGCACCAGCCCGCGCCGCCGGCCGCAGCATCACTCCACATGGCCTGGACGGCGAACTTGCCGCCGTGGCTGCCCTTGATATTGCCCATGGCTCCGGGCATGGGGAGGATGTCCGGGCCCACAAATCCGGCCGTGGGTGACAGGCCGACGTAGGCGCACTTGTCGCCGTTCTCGTTGGCGTCAAGCTGGTCGTACCAGCCGCCGTAGTACGTCGTCCCGCCATTGGTGATGTTTCCGATCACATCCTCGGCACCGGGATCGGTCACGGTCTCCTGGATCTCGTGGCCGAGCCCGATCGAGATGCCATCAAGCGGGCCCGGGTGGTTGACGAAGCCCGCGCCGCAGCCGCCGCCGGCGTTGGGCATGTACGGCAGGTTGGTGTATGAGATGTGCTGGCCGACGCCGAACTTCGGGTTGTAGTACTTGTTGCCCGTCGCGCCGTAGAGCGTGTAGTCATGGAACGCGCAGTAGCCGATCAGCGCGCCGCCGGAGGCTGACTGCGGATCGCTGAAGTTCTGCGGCTGGGCAATGATGAAGTTGGCGTTCTTCAGCGCCTCGCCGTGGACCCCGAAGTGCCTCGCGGCCCGAGTGGCCTCCAACGCCATCTCGGTGTACGTGTGCTTGGGGCCATAGGGGTTCTGCGAGCTGGTCTTCTGGAGGTTGGCGCCCGGCGAGTGGTCATCAACCCAGATCCCGGCCAGCAGGTTGCCCTTCTCGTTGATGTAGTGCTTGCCGTCAGGATTGCTCTGGTAGAACTGGTCCTGGACCTTGGCCCACTGCGTTCCACCGATGCCGTGGACGAAGTTCGCCATGTACCGGCCCGCGCCGTCAGGATCGCAGCGGAGGGTGGCCTTGGTCGATCCCTCGACGATGCGCTCGCGCTTGCAGTCCTGCTTGAAGGCGCCCTTCTCGCCCCATCCCCAGAAAATGATGTACTCGTGCGGGTGGACCTGCACGTGACCGCCGTAGTAGGACATCGTGCCCGGATAGGGCTCGCCGAAGGCGATCGGCAGCTCAGGGATCCCGCAGTTGGGGACGACGCCGATTCCGTCGACCTGCGGGTTGGGCATTAGGCCGTTCTGGGGACACGGTGACGGGGGCGGCACGATCGCCCCGTTGGCCTTCGCGCTCCGATACTGGCTCGCGTGCTTGGCGAACTCGGCCTTGAAGGACAAGAGCGTCATCGGCTTGGCCGCCGCTGTTCCGCTGAACAGCAACATGGCGCCCGCAGCAGCGGCCAGCGTCGCGAGGCGAGTGAAGCGTGAAGGCAAGTGGTTCTCCCCTCCAGATGAACGGGCGGCGAAGCCGCTAGTTGACCCCTACAGCTCACATAACGACCCGTCTGGGGCGAACTTGCACCTGGCATCGCTGATCAGCTGCTGCCCGATGAACGCTTGCAGTTGGGAAGGATGTTCAGCCCGGCACCCGCCAGTCCGAGCGCCGCCACGCCCGCTGGTATCGTCGGCTGACGGTGAACGTCGAGCTCCCATCCGACTTCTTCAACCGGCCTCTGGCCGACGTCGACCCGGAGATCGCCGAGGTGCTCACGCTGGAGCTGGAACGTCAGCAGCGGACACTGGAGCTGATCGCCTCGGAGAACTTCGTGCCCCTGTCCGTGCTGGAGTGCCAGGGCTCCGTGCTGACCAACAAGTACGCCGAGGGCTACCCGGGCAAGCGGTACTACGGAGGGTGCGAGTACGTCGATATCGCCGAGCAGCTGGCCATCACTCGGGCCACGGAGCTCTTCGGTGCCGAGCACGCCAACGTCCAGCCCCATTCGGGAGCTCAGGCCAACGCCGCCGCCTACCAGGCGCTGATGGAGCCCGGGGACACGATGATGGGAATGGAGCTGGCCCACGGCGGTCACCTGACCCACGGCATGCGTATCAACTTCTCAGGGCGGCTGTACAACATCGTGGCCTACCAGGTCGACCGCCAGACGAGCCGGCTCAACATGGACGAGGTCCAGCGGCTGGCCGAGGAGCATCGGCCCAAGGTAATC
>JBJMLC010000142.1:0-23370 GCA_045805485.1 Solirubrobacteraceae bacterium
CCTCGGGTATCCCGGCCGGATCCTCGGGCAGGATGAGGTCGCGGCGCAGGCTGGGATCCGGGGCCGGTACCGCGAACGCCTCGGCGGCCAGGATGTCGTGCGCGGGCTCCTCGGCGGGATGCTTGTGCTGGGGATCTCGCACGAACGGGATCATCGCAGAGCGGTCTGTCGATCGAGGGACCACCCGCCTGTCATAATCTGAGCCAATCGGACTTAGATCTTTCCCCGGGGCGACCTGATCTGATGGTATCCTTCCTTATTGGTCATAAGAAACTACTGAAAGTGAAGTGAAGGAATAGTGCCCACTCGTCTTCAACTCGTGCCGATGGAGGACGCGGTCGTCTTCCCGGGCATGTCCATAACCCTCGCCATCGATGTCGGAGAGGAAGAGCGGGTGCTGCTCATGCCCAGGCACGAGCAGGAATTCGCCTCTGTCGGCACGGTGGCCGAGGTGGCAGACCGCGTCCGCCTGCCGGGCGGCGCGGGCGCGATCGTTCTGCAGGGCCTGCATCGCGGTGAGGCTGGAGCCGCTCACACGCTTCCTGATGGGCGCCTGTTCGTGGAGGTCGAGGAGCGTCCGGATCCGAGCCCGGTCGATGGTCGAACCCGCAACCTGGAGCGCGAATATCGCGCCGTGGTGGAGGAGATCCTGGAGCTGCGCGGCGACGACGGCCGGGTGGCCGCGTTCGTGCGCAGCATCACCGAGCCGGGAGCGCTGGCGGATACCAGCGGCTATAGCCCGGATCTGAGCTTCGAGCAGAAGGTCCGCCTGCTCCAGACTCTGGACGTAACCGAGCGACTGGAGCTCGCTCTGACCTTCCAACGTGAGCGCCTGGCCGAGCTCCAGGTCCGCAAGCGCATCCGGGACGATGTGGAGTCCGGCGCCGACAAGCAGCAGCGCGACTACTTCCTGCGCAAGCCGATGGAGTCGATCCGCAAGGAGCTGGGCGAGGACGACGCCTCCGTGGTGGAGGAATACCGGACCAAGATCGAGGAAGCCGGAATGCCCGAGCAGGTCCGCGAGCAGGCCGAGAGGGAGCTCGGGCGCCTGGACCGCCTCGGCGAGCAGAGTCCTGAGTCCAGCGTGATCCGCACGTATCTGGACTGGCTGATCGCCGTGCCGTGGAGCAAGCGCTCCGACGAGCGGCTTGACCCCCAGCACGCCCAGGAGGTCCTGGACGCCGATCACGCCGGCCTGGAGGACGTCAAGAAGCGGATCGTCGAGTACCTCGCGGTCAAGAAGCTCCGCCAGGAGCGCGGGCTGGCCGACGCTGACCCGGAGGCCGATTCCGGGCGCCGCCGACGCGGTGAGGGAGCGATCCTGACCCTGATCGGACCGCCCGGAACCGGCAAGACCTCCATCGGCGAGTCGATCGCCCGGGCCACCGGCCGGGAGTTCGTGCGCATGTCGCTGGGCGGCGTCCGTGACGAGGCCGAGATCCGCGGTCACCGCCGTACGTACATCGGCGCCCTGCCGGGACGGCTCGCCCGCGCCCTGCGTGACGCGGGGACGATGAACCCGGTGATCATGCTGGACGAGGTCGACAAGGTCGGCGCCGACTGGCGCGGAGATCCCAGCTCCGCTCTGCTCGAGGTCCTGGACCCCGCGCAGAACCACAGCTTCAGGGATCACTACCTGGACGTGGAGCTTGACCTGAGCGGCGTGCTGTTCATCGCCACGGCCAACGTGGCCGACACGATCCCAGGCCCGTTGCTGGACCGGATGGAGGTCATCCGCTTCGACGGCTACACGACCTCTGAGAAGGTCGCCATCGCCCGTGGCTATTTGTGGCCGCGTCAGCTGGAGCAAAACGGACTGCGTCCTGAGGAGGTGGAGATCGACGACGAGCTGCTCAGGCTGGTCGCGGTCGAGTACACGCGGGAGGCGGGCGTGCGCCAGCTGGAGCGCGACCTGGGGACGCTGCTGCGTAAGACGGCCACCAGGATCGCCTCAGGCGAGGCGACCGCCCCCGTGGCGATCGACCTGGACGCGGTGCGAGACGCCCTGGGACGCCAGCGGCACTTCCAGGAGTCGGCCATCCGGACCGCCGTGCCCGGAGTGGCCACCGGCCTGGCGGTGACCGGCGCGGGTGGCGACGTCCTGTTCGTCGAGGCCACCGCGATGTCCGGCACGTCCGGCAACGGTGGATTGACCCTGACGGGCCAGCTGGGGGACGTGATGAAGGAATCGGCCCAGATCGCGCTCTCATACGTGCGCGGTCATGCCGAGGAGATGGGGATCGACCCCTCAAGCTTTGACGAGCGCTCCTTCCACGTGCACGTTCCTGCGGGGGCGATCCCCAAGGACGGTCCGAGTGCCGGCGTCACCATGGTCACGGCTCTGGCCTCGCTGCTGAGCGGCCGTCCGGTCAACCACACCGTCGGGATGACCGGCGAAGTCACCCTCCAGGGTCGGGTGCTGCCGATCGGCGGCGTCAAGCAGAAGGTGCTGGCGGCGCATGCGGCGGGCCTGACCGACGTGGTCCTGCCCGAACGCAACCGCGGAGACCTGGACGAGGTGCCCGACGAGGTTCGAGACGTCATGAGGTTCCACTTCGCGATGTCGATCGACGAGGTGCTGGACGTGGCGCTGGAGCCCGCGCCCGTGGCCCACGCCGCCTGATTCTCAGGCCCTGACGGCGGCGGCGATTCCCCTCTCGCCGCCGCCGTTTGACTCTTCGCCCGGGGCGGGTACGGTCTGCTCATGAGCACCGTCACCGCCCCTGGAGAGCAACAGGTCCTGGATCAGGTCCCCAAGCAGGTGTACATCGCCGGTGAATGGCGAGACGGCGCCAAGGGGACGCTGCCGGTGGAAGATCCCTCCAGCGGCCAGACGCTGTGCGACGTGGCCGACGCCTCCGCGGAGGACGCCCGGGCCGCTCTGGACGCCGCGGTTGAGGCCGGCCCGGAATGGGCCCAGCATCCGCCCCGCGAGCGGGGGGAGATCCTGCGCCGGGCCTTCGAGGCCATCGTCAGCCGGACCGACGAGCTGGCCCTGCTCATGACGCTTGAGATGGGCAAGCCGCTCAAGGAGTCAAAGGCCGAGATCGCCTACGGGGCCGAGTTCCTGCGCTGGTTCTCCGAGCAGGCGGTGCGCATCGACGGCCGCTATGCCGTGGCCCCCAACGGCCAGGGTCGACTGCTGACGATGAA
This sequence comes from Solirubrobacteraceae bacterium, assembly GCA_045805485.1. GTDB lineage: Bacteria > Actinomycetota > Thermoleophilia > Solirubrobacterales > Solirubrobacteraceae > Palsa-465. Next base: position 3,154 of record JBJMLC010000142.1, read on the forward strand.
GCAGCCCGTGGGGCCCTGCCTGCTGATCACGCCCTGGAACTTCCCGCTGGCCATGGGCACGCGCAAGGTGGGCCCGGCGATCGCCGCGGGCTGCACGATGGTCGTCAAGCCCGCCCAGCAGACCCCGCTCTCGATGCTGATGCTGACCAGGATCCTGGAGGAAGCCGGGTTGCCGCCCGGCGTGCTGAACCTGATCACCGCCTCGTCGGCCAGTGAGACCACGGGACCGCTGATTGAGGATCCACGCCTGCGCAAGCTGTCCTTCACCGGGTCTACCGAGGTGGGACGAAAGCTCATGGAGCAGGCGTCCACGAACCTGCTCCGGCTGTCCATGGAGCTGGGCGGCAACGCACCGTTCATCGTGTTCGACGACGCCGACATGGACGCCGCCGTCGAGGGCGCCCTGATCGCCAAGATGCGCAACATCGGCGAGGCGTGCACCGCGGCCAACCGCTTCCACGTCTCCGAGGCGGTGGCGGACACGTTCGCGGAGAAGCTGGCCGAGCGCATGGGCGCGATGAAGGTGGGACGGGGCACCGAGGACGATGTGGAGGTGGGCCCGTTGATCGACGACAACCAGCGGGAGAAGGTCGCCCACCTGGTGGAGGACGCGGTCGGCCAGGGCGCACGAGTGCTCGTCGGTGGTCATCAGCGAGATGGCGCGGGCTACTTCTACGACCCGACCGTGCTCGCCGACGTGCCGGAGGGCGCCGAGCTGCTGCGAGAGGAGATCTTCGGTCCCGTGGCGCCGGTCAAGGGATTCGCCAGCGAGGACGAGGCGATCGCCGCCGCCAACGAGACCGAGTTCGGCCTGGTGGCCTACCTGTACACCAATGACATCAAGCGCGCCCTGCGCGTGGTGGAGGGCCTGGAGACCGGCATGGTGGGACTCAACCAGGGCATGGTCTCCAACCCCGCCGCCCCCTTCGGCGGCATAAAACAATCAGGCTTCGGCCGCGAGGGCGGCCCCGAGGGCATCGAGGAATACCTCGAGACGAAGTATGTGGCGGTGAATTTGTAGGGGCCGCCGGGCCGCGCGACCCGGCTACGGCACGGCGAAGAAGAAGGGCTCGTCTGTCAGTTCGTTGTCCGTGCTTGAGACGACGTCCTGGCCGTTGATGGTCGTGGAGTTGATCGTGTGCAGCAACGTCACCACGCCCATCTGGCCAGCCGGACAACTCAGGTGAGTCGAAGCACCGCTTCCGGCCTCCACGATGACCTGAGGCTCGTCCAGTCCGACACCGGTCTCGTCGTCCGTGAAATCCGCGGTAGCGATCGGGATGGTCGATGCCGCATCGATGCTGGGGTCAAGCGTTATGCAATAGACGCCCGCGCTGGGATGAGCGACCGCGATGATGCCCTTCGATCTGCTCACCGTTCCGCCGCCAGCGATGTGACCGTACGCCCTGGCGGTGCCCTGCAGTCCCGTGGAGCCAGTGTCGCCGGTGGTCCCAGTCGGCCCGGTGGCTCCACCGTCGCCGGTGGTCCCAGTCGGCCCGGTGGCTCCACCGTCGCCGGTGGGACCGGTCGGCCCGATGTCACCGGTCGGGCCGGTTGGCCCGGTGTTGCCCGTGGGACCGGTGTTGCCCGTCACTCCGCCGACGCCGGTGCTCCCAGTCGGTCCGGTGGGACCGGTTGCCCCCCTTGCTCCCGTGGCGCCGGTCACACCCCTGAGGCCACGGGGCCCCCTCGGCCCCCTGTGGCCGATCCGGCCCATCGGCCCGATGGGGCCGGTCGCGCCGGTCGGCCCTCCGGAACCCCTTGTCCCCCTCGGGCCCCTTGTCCCCCTCGGGCCCCTGGATCCCCTCGCGCCTCTGGGTCCTCTCGGGCCCGTGGCGCCCCTGACGCCGGTCGGTCCCTGCTCGTTCCACTGAATCGGGATCGAGCCGTTCTGACATCCCTGGCCCCTGTGGCGGATGTAGAGCTCGTTGCGCTCGGCGCCCTGACTGACGCAGCCATAGATCGTCCGGTTGTGGTGCTGGGCGTGCTGCTGCGCGGCCACTGCGGATGACGCGTCGGCGCACGAGATGATCAGCACCGCAGCGGCCGTGATCGCAATCGCCATCCGCGACCGCACGCCCTGCACATGCCCCCAGGCACCCCACGGCATTTCCATGCTTCGTGCAGGTCTATCAGGAGATGGTGGGGCGGTCAAGCGTGGCCGACCCGAAGCAGGAGCCGGCCTCCCACCGGCGGTCCCGGCCTCCCACCGGCGGTCCCGCCCGCCCTAGGGATGCACCCTAGTCTTTTCTCCCGCGAGCCCAAAAACCGCTCAAGGCAAGCTAGGTTCCTGCCGATCGTGAACATTGTGCAGATACGCTTGTCCCCTCGCCTGCCACTTCTAGCGCTACTGGTAGCGCTGCTGGTGGGCCTCGTCGGGGGCGCCCAGGCACACCCGCGGGCGGCCCACGCGAGAGCGCTCACCCGTGTGCAGAGCCAATATCTGTCCTTGGCCGAGCACGGGGTGAAACTGGTCGACCGGTACTGGCCGAACGCCAGGTTCCACTGGTACAACGGGCTGCTGAAGGATCCCAAGCCCTATCCGCAGGCCTCCATCTGGGACGCGGTGCCGGTGTTCGAATCCCTGGACCAGATTGCCCTGGCCGCCCCGACGAGCGGTCATATCGCGGCGGTGGTTCGCTTCGCCAACCACGCCGAGATCTACTGGGACCCCGTTCTGAAGCCCGGACCCGGGTATGTGCCCTATCCCGGAGGCCGGGGCACGCACACCAAGACTTACTTCGACGACAACAGCGTCTGGGGGCTGGCCTTCATGGATGCCTACCGGGCGACGGGCAACAAGCGCTATCTGGCCGATGCCAAACGCGCCATGGACTTTGTCATCGCCTACGCCTGGGACGCGAAGGACGGCGGAGGGCTGTGGTGGAACACCTACTACCCCCGGCGCCACTCCGAGGTCCTGGCCATGGCCACCGATCTCGCCGCGCGGATCTACCAGGCCACCGGGACCCCGCTGTATCTGCAGACCGCTCTGAAATACACCGCCTGGGCCAACCAGCACCTGCTCAAGTGGGACGGCAGCTACGCCGCCCAGGTGCCGAACGTGCAGCTCATGCCCCATGACGGCGAGGGAGCGATGGTGGACGCCTTCACAACCCTGTGCGAGATGAAGGCGAACGTGCCGGCCAGTCTGTATGACCGCCTGCCGCCCAACAGCGTTCACCGCAACCCGAGCCTCCGCCGGCCATCCGATCCGACGTCCTGGTGCTCCTGGGCCCAGTCGGTGGCCCGCAAGACTGCGTTTGGGGTCAACATCGGCGGCAGGACATTTGATCGGTACATGCCTCTGAACGACGGCCCGCAGTACGACGCCATCTATGTCCGCGGGCTGCTGAGCCTCTACAGCCTTGACCACAACCGCACCTGGTACAAGGTCGCCGCCACCGCGGCGAGGCGCTTCCTGAAAAACTCGGCCGACAGCGCGGGACGCTTCCTGAAGAACTGGAACGGCTCCACCCGCGTCCCCGGCGCAGACCCGGGCATGCTCCGCACCCACGCCGCCAGCGTGAGTGTCCTGGCCGCCCTGGCCGCCACGCCGCCGCCCAGCTGAAGCCGCCGGCCTACGCTGGCCTCAGGACAGGGGCGGTCAAGCGTGGCCGACCACGAAGACAACGACGCGCGGTTTCCCGGCAAGAGCGCCGATGCGGGGAACCGCGGCCAGGCGGTAGCGACCGGCCGGCAGGACCGGCAGGCGGACCGTATTGGCGCCGGCACGGTCACGGTGGCTGGTGGTTTCTACGTGCGTCCGGCGCGTGCAATGCCGGTTCTGGCAGCGGCCAACCGTTAGCGTCGTGGTCGCCGCCTCGGAGTCGCTGTAGGCGATTCGATAAAGGGATGTATCCACTCTCAGGCTGCTGATGACGGGCGCTATCGGCCTGGTGGTGAACATCTGATCCAGGCCCCTGCTCGTGCCGTCGGCGGAGCTGGCCACCAGCCGATAGTGGTACGTCGTGTCCGGCCGCAGCGCCGTGAAGGTGGCCGAGAGGTGGGTGGGCGGAAGCCCAGACACGTGTCGGACTGAGGTTCGCGATCCGTAGGCTCGGCCGGGACCGAACTGGAAGTACGCGCTGGCCACCGCCTGGTTGCTCCGAAGGACATCACTGACCGTGGCGCGCGTGGGCGTCACCCTGGTCACGCGGCCCACGGAGATCTTCGGCGGTGCCAGCTCATAGGCACCGATGTCGCAGGCCGACCCGCTGGGGCGCCGGACGCCGCGCTGGTCGACGGCCGGACAATGCGCCCCGGTGGCGGGAACGCGGTCCCTGGCTGCGCTGCCGGCCTTGATGGCGATCGTCTGAGTGACGCCGCCATTGCCCCGCAGGCCCCCGAGCCTTGGGTCCCCGTTGGCAAACGAGCTTGGGCAGCTGGAGTCGCCGAAGCTCAGGTTGTGCCCGCCATCGACGAACTGGCTGGAGACCGTGCCGCTATTGGTGGCGCAGTTGCCGCCGGCTCCGTTGGAGGCCAGCAGGGTGTTCTGGAGCGTGGCGGGGGACTGCTCCCAGATCCCACCGCCCTGCCCGGGCGTCAACCGGGAGGGGTCGGTGTTGATGCCGGTGGCGTTTCGCGTGATGGTCAGGTTTCTCAGCACGGCCGCCTTCGGCAAGGTGATCCGGAGACCGCCGCCATCGCCGCCCGCGCCGTAGGCGCCCGGAAAGCCCGGATAAAGCCTGCACCCGCCGCAGTTGCCGGCCCAGCTCAATCCGCCCGGGCCTCCCTGACCGCCGTTCCCAGATTGGTTGGCCGTGATCGTGCTGTTCCTGACCGAGATCGTCCCGCTCACGTCGGAGATGCCACCGCCCCACGAACCGGCGGCCCCGTTATCGCCGTTTCCTCCCTGATAGGTCCCGATCATGTCCGGATAGCCACCTCCCGACCCTCCGTCACCACCATTACCCGCGAAGTTCCCCGTGATGGTGCTGCCGATCACGGTCATCGTGGCGGAACTGCCCACGCTGGCAATCCCGCCGCCGTCCCCGCAGCACCCCGCCGCGCCACCGTTGCCGGCGTAGTAGCCAGCGGGTGTACCGGCCGGGCCGCCGAGGCCTCCCGCGCCAGCGTTCCTGGCGTAGTTGCTGCTGACCGTGGAGTCGATCACGGTCAGCCCACCCTCGTTGTAGATGCCGCCCCCGCTCCCGCCGCTGCCTCCCTGACCCCCGTTCCCGCCCCTGCTGCTGACCGAATCGCCCCCCTGTCCGCCGTCGCCCCCGACGCCGCCGTTGCCCGCGTGGTTGCCGGTCACGACCACATCGTTGAGCGTGAGCGTTCCGAAGTTCTCGATGCCCCCGCCGTTCTCCCCCGCCACTCCCCCGCCACCGTCGCCTCCGGAAACCATCGCCGTTCCCGCTGACCCAGTCGTTCCCTTGGTTCCGTCCATGGCATGGCCGCCGGTGACCGTCAGGTCCTTGAGACCGGCCGAGCCCCCAGCCACCCCGTACACGGCGCGGTCGCCAAGGCCCGTCGCGTCGATGGTCGTCAACCCCGGGCCAGCGCCCTGGATCGTCAGGGTGCGTATGGAGGAGAGCTTCAGGTCGCCGTGGTCGAAGTCGAAGACCGTCGGCGGAATGGTGAGGTGGTAGTCATGCGGCCCAAGGGCAATCGTGTTCGGGCCACCGGAGGAGGCTTTCCCGCAGGCAGGATCCCCGGGCGCGCCGGGACTGTTTCCCTGCTCGACCGCCTCACGAAGCGAGCACTGACCGTCGGTGGGATTGGTTTCGTCCTGAGTGGTCGTGACCGTGAGAACGGCCGCCATCGCCGGCGTTCCGCCGATAACCAGCATCACGCCCGCGGAGAGCACCGTGATCGCCGCACCGCGCACCGATCTCGTCCCTATCACACCTCCGATCGTACGCCTGCAAGGCCCAGCAGTCGAGGGCTCACAAGAGCCGGGCTCCCGGCGCCGGGCGCCGTACTACGCGCCGGCCTCCAACCTCTCCTTCAACAGCTCCTGATCCTTGGTGATCGTGCGCTTGGCGTCCATCCGGGCAAACGGGGCGATCAACTTCCCGATGCCGTGGCCTTCCAGGCTGAACTGGATCGTCACGCTTGAGCGTGCGCCGCCGTCCAGCGGCTCGACAGTGACGACTCCGACGGGCCGGACCGGGCCGTCGAGACCCCGGAAAGCCGTCCGCCGGGGCGGGTCGTGCTCGGTGATCTCGTAGGTCATCTCGCGCTCGCCACCCGGGAGCTTGCGCCTCTCGGTGGCCTTCGTCCCCACGCCCGTCGGGCCCTCGGAGACCTTGGTCACCTCCTGGATCGCGGGCTGCCATTCCCCGTGGCGGTCGAGCTGGTCCAGGTACGCGAACACATCAGCCGGGGAACGAGCAATCTCCACGGTGTGCACGATCATGTATTCCTCCTCGGTTGCCGGCGGGATCGTCTCCCGTCCAGCCTCGGGCGTCAACCCCTGACGGGCGCGCATTAGAGTCCGACCCACAACGCATGAAAATCCACGCACTGAGCACCGGGACGGTGCGGCTCAAGCGGGCATTCCTGCACGCCAGGCAGGGCTGGCGGCGTCAGGTCGACCTATTCCTGCCTGACGAGTGGTCTCCTCCCCTGCCGATCCATTGCTGGGCCATCGAGCATGACCGCCGTCTGCTGGTGGTGGACACGGGCGAGACGGCCCGCGTGCGCGACATCCCGTTCGCCAAGTTCGAGGTGACCCCCCAGCAGGAGCTGCCGGGCGCGCTGGCCGCCGTGGGGCTGTCCCTGGGCGATGTCGAGACCGTGGTTCTGACCCACATGCACGGAGACCACATCGACGGCGGCGTCCATGTCTCCGGCCCCGTCCTGGTGCACGAGGAGGACCTGGCATACGCTCGCAGCTTCGGCGCCCGCGTCGTGCAACGGCTGCTGCGTCAGCCGATGCCCCCGGGCGTCGACTTCCGCGGCTTCACGCTTGAGGGCGGGCCGTTCGGAGCGTTTCCCCGCAGCCGGTCGCTCTCAGACGACGGCCGCATCGTGGCCGTGGACACAGCGGGCCATACGCCCGGGCACATCTCGGTCCTGTGCGTCGATGACGATGGCAGGCACGTCCTGCTGGCCGGCGACGCCACGGACACGGTCGAGCAGTTGCTGGCCCGGCGCGCGGACGCTGTGGCTCCCAAGCCGGCGGTCTCGGTGGCCACGATGGAGACGATCCTGGCCCACGCCCAGCAGCACCCCACCGTGTACCTGCCATCGCACGACCCGGAGACCGTCGCCCGGCTGCGGGACGGCACCGTGCTGGATCACGGCGCCGGGGCGCGGTAAGGTCGCATCGTGCGATGGCCCTGGCAAAAGAAGGAGAACGCCCCGGAGGACGAGTCGGCGTCGAGTCGCCAGCAGTGGAGCCGGAGGCCGACTGGACTTGACGCCATCACCGGCGCTCCGGCCCGAGTGGAGCAGGCCGAGGATGCCAATCCCGGTGTCGTGTATCCAGACGAGATCGATCCCGAGTGGGCGGATCGCCCGCAGGAGGCCGTGGACGAGCCGGAGCGCCCGGACTCGTCAGCCGACTCGCCGGCCTGAGCGCCGCGACACCGCCACCAGCCGGCCAAAGACCCCCTCGCCAACCCCGTCCCCACACCTTCCGGCCGCCGGGTTGAACAGCGGCCTGAAGCGCCGCTTCCAGGCGCAGTCGTCCACGAAGATGCCCCACGGCGATCCGTCGGGCCCGAAGGCTGCGTCGATGAAATCGAGGTCGGCCTTGCAGGCGCCGTCGGCGCTGCAGCCGCCCACGAACAGCGGGCGACGCGCTGGATCAATGGTTGCCGTCCGGAGGGTCGGCCGCCGGGCGAAGGCGTTCCTGATCTCCGTGAGGTATCCGTTCCAGGTCGCGCCCCTGTAGTTCATATCGCTGCATGGGCTCAGCAGCACATCGCAGTAGGCGTAGAAGGGAGCCTGCCCTGGGGCGTTCGTACTCCCGAGCCAGGCCACGGCGACCCGGCCGGGACGGGTCGGGTCGGCGGCGGGGCGGAGCAGCGCCGCCTCCCGCACACCCCTGGGAGCCAGCGGGATGGGCCGGCTCCACCTGCGCCCGTGGTCCCGGGACACAGCCAGGTAGGGCCTGTGGTGAGCCCCGTCAACCCAGGCGTAGTACACGTTCCCGGCGGAGTCGACGGCTCCCCGGTTCGCCTCGCCCCCTGAACCGTTGCGGGCCACCTGTCTGTCCTTCCAGGTCAGCCCCTCGTCGTGACTGATGGCGATCCAGGGCTGGCCGTCGAAGCGCTTGGGCACGTACAGGGTCCCGTCAGGGCCCACCAACGGGTCGCCGCCCCACGGCGCGTACGTGTCCTGGGTGGGGCTGAACGGAGGGAAGGGCGGATCGCCGGTGGGCACCCACAGCGCCCCGCCGTCCAGCGACTTGCTGCATTCCGGCGTGGTGGTCGGAGGGGCCGAGGTCGGCGTGGTGCCCGTGCAGTAGTAGACGACGTTCGGATAGCCCACGGGGTGACTGCTCACCGGCGGACCAACCCCGATGCTCTCGCCGTCAAATCCTCCGCAGGCCAGCGGGCTGGTCGTCCAGGTCCTGCCCTCGTTATCGCTCCAGGAGATCGTGGAGCAGGCCGGCTGAGCGTCGGAGAGGAAATCCACGCTGAAGATACGACCGGTGCGCGGGTCGACCAGCAGCTGGGGATCGAAGCTCTGCGGATGCTCACCCCCGCCGGACGGGGATACGTCACGCCAGGCCGTGTGCGAGAGGTTGGAGCGGATCACCTGTGAGTACGGCGGCACTCCACCCGGCGTCCCGGCCTGGGTATGCCAGGCCTGGAGCAGGATGCGCCCGTCCCGCCCGAAGTCGAAGCTCGGCTCCATGGCCCCGTAGCCGGTGTCGTAGCGGCAGGGGATCAATACCGGACCCCGGTGGTGCCGGAGCGGCCGCCCCCCAGGCCGATATCTGATCGCGGGGCGATGGGCGGCGCATCCCCGCGGGACCGCCAGCGCGCTCCCGGGGACGAGCATCGACGCCGCCGACAGGAGAGCCAGCATGAAAAGCCGTCGTGGGGTCGAGATCCCGGCCTCCCTGTGCCGCTGCCAAGAAGAGGGCGTGTACGTTAGTGGCCGGCGGCGCTCGGTGAGGAGGTTCCGTCAGTGGCCGGCAGACCCGAATGAGGAGGTTCAGGTGGGTGCTCTAGAGCTTGATCGCATGTCGTGGCCAGAGGTCCAGGCCGAGCTGGCCGGCGGCCGTGACACGGTGGTGATCGCCTTTGGGGCCACGGAGCAGCACGGGCCCCACATGCCGCTGGCCACGGATGCGCTGCTCGGCGACCATCTGGCTCGCCTGGTGGCGGATGAGCTTGACGCGTTCGTGGCCCCGACCGTCAGGGTGGGTTGCTCAGAACATCATCTGGAGTTCCCGGGGACGCTCTCGATCTCCGAGGAGACCTTTGCCGGAGTGGTGGGCGATCTGGTGCGGTCGCTGGCCCGGGGAGGCTTCCGGCGTGTCGTGCTGCTGCCCACCCACGGAGGCAATTTCGGGCCGCTGGCGGCCGCGATCGAGAAGCTGGGATCGGTCCCGGGAATCGAGGTTCAGGCGCTGACGGACCTGCAGGCCCTCCTGGCGATCGCCCAGCTGGGCGCGGACGAGCACGGTGTGCCGATGAACGAGGGCGGGCTGCACGCCGGCGAATGGGAGACCTCGATGCTGGCCGCCATCCATCCGGAGCTGGTGCATCCGGAGCGAGCCGAGGCGGGGTACACGGGCGACCCGGAGGCGGCCCTGGGAGCAATCTTCACCTCCGGTGTCCACACGGTCAGTCCCAACGGCGTGATTGGCGACCCCAGCCGAGCCAGCCCCGAGCATGGCCGCCGGTACTGGAACAAGACCCTGGAGGTGGCGGTGGCCGCCATCGAGGAGACTGGCGCGCCGGGCGCAGGCGGCTAGCGGGTACCTGACCGCGACGCTGCCGCCGTTTGGAGGGGCGCTCGGCGGGTGCTATGTACGATCGCCGCGATGCTTCGCCCAAAGCTCGTGCTTTCCGCTGCCGCCGTGGCGGTCGGCGTGCTCGTGTCAGGGTGCGGTGGTGGCGGCGGTGTCAGTTCGGCCGTTCACGGCACGACGAACTCGAATGAGCTGACCCACGCCCAGGCGGTGGAGCTCCTGCCCACCTCGGCTGAGGTGAGAAGCGTCATCCGGCCCACCGCCTCCCCCACGCGGTCCGCCCAGGTGCTGAACATGGACACGCTCAGCTCTGCATTCGCCACGGCCACGGTGCGGGCCAGAAGGCTCGCCGCAGGGACGGCGGAACTGGATGTGACCGGGCGGGGCGGCAGATATCTCTACGTCAGGATCTTCGTGTTCAAAACGCTCACCGGGGCCAGGTCGCTCTGGCCAGCGTTCCGGGCCACCACCGGGTTCAGGAAGCTGGTTCAGCCGGGCTCAGGGGCTCCGGGCGAGCAGCGGCTGGCCTCGGTCCAGGCTTACTGTCCGCACAAAACGTGCATGAGCTACCGCTACGCCTTCCGCGATCAGAATGCTCTGTCCTACGTGGAGCTGGACGGTCCGCGGGCCGCGTACACCCTGACCGACGCACTCAGGATCGCGGCCATCACGGACCGTCAGATCCGGAAGTCGCTCAGCTAAGCGGGCTCAGAACTTGACCTTGACCGAACTGGTGGCGCTGTGGTGGCTGATGCTGGCTCGCACAATCAGCTTGTACCGGCCTCGTGGAGCCGGATGGCCTCGCAGCCTGCGATTCCAGAAGATCTCTCCAAAGCCCTCGAACGCGCGGCCATGGGCCACGACCGTCGACTTGTTCTGGAAGCGAACCGTCAATGTGACCTTTGCCCGGTGCCCGGCCACGTACCGCACGCCCACCGATCTGGGAGTGACCACGCCGGAGAAAGCCACCATGGCCACCGAGCCGAACTCGGTGGCGATGTGCGACGGTCGAACCGCGGACAGCCACCGCACCTTGTTGTCGTAGGCGTCGGCGATGTACACGTTTCCACCCCGGTCCACGGCGACGCCGTTGGGATAGCTGAGGTTGGCCGTGGCTGCCTGGTGGCTGTCGCCACAGCCCGGCAACTTGGTGCAGGGTTTTCCGTTCCCGGCCACCCGGGTGATCTTTCCCCCGGATACCGCACGGATCTCGTCGTCGCCGGTGTCCGCGATGAACACGCGCCCGGAGTGAGACACGGCGACGCCGTCCGGGTAGTTGAGCTGGGCACTGTCGGCCGCGCCACCGTCCCCGCACTTCGGCGCGCTGTTGCAGATCGTGCCGTTGCCCGCCAGGGTGGTGATCGTGCCTCCTGAGATCCGGCGGATCTCGTGATCGCCCTCGTCGGCGATGTACACGTCCCCGCCGTGGCCCACGGCCACCGCCTGGGGGAAGCTCAGCCGGGCCTTCCTGGGCGGGCCGACGTCACCGCAGGCGGGCGGCTTGTGGCACGGGTGTCCGGTGCCGGCGAACCGGGTCATCTTGCCTGACCGAAGGAGCTTGCGGATCTCGTGGTCGCCTGTGTCGGCGATGTACAGGTCCCCGGACCGGTCAATGGCGAGCCCCGTGGGTCGGGTGAGCCGAGCGGCCTTCCCCGGACCGTCGTCTCCACAGCGGGGTGGCTTGGAGCAGGGCGCTCCGGTGCCGGCCACCCGGGTGATCCGGCCCTGGGGGGTGACCTTGCGGATCTCGTTGTCTCCGGTGTCGGCGATGTAAACGTTGCCTGCCCGGTCAACGGCCAACCCCACCGGGAAGGTCAGCTCGGCATTCGGGCCCTTCGCTCCGTCACCGCAGGCCGGAGGCCTCTGGCAGATCGCGCCCTGGCCGGCCACCAGGCTGATGGTGCCGCCAGGCCCCACCCGGCGCACCTCGTTGTCGCCTGAGTCGGTGAAGTACATGACGCCTTCCGGGCCTATGGCCACTGACTGGGGAAACGCCAGGCGGGCACCACCGGCGGGACGGCTGTCTCCGCAGAGCGGAGGTGTCGTGCACTGCCGGGAGCTTCCCGCCACGCTGTAGATCGTGTACGACGGCCGGGCCGCGGCGGGTGCCGCGGCGCAGGCCATCGCGCCCGCGGTCGCGGCGACAGCGGTGGCGAACCCCAGGATGACCTTGATGCGAATGCCCCTCATGCTCCGGATTCTCACCGGTCCAGCGGCGGATCCCGTCTCTGGCCGGTGGTGGCGAGGCAAGCTTACTAGGAGCGCGCCACAACGCCCTCCCCCGTTTGAGGTAACGACGCAGAGCCGCGTCAGGCCAGAGTGACCGTCGAGTCTCGGCCCACGCGGAGGCGGAGCGCCGTCGGCATGCCGAAATCACGGGTGATCTCTGCGCGGGCGCCGATCAGGCTGGCCTCGATGCGCTGGCCGACGTGGTGGATCGATGCTCCCTCCATCACGATCGAGTGCTCGATCTCGGCTCCCTCCAGGCGGGCGTCGGCCCCCACCGAGGTGTAGGGACCGATGAACGTGTCCAGAACCTCGGCGCCGCCGCCGATCACCGCCGGACCCCTGATTGTGGTCCGCTCAAGCCTGGCCGTGGGGTGAATCGCCACCCGGCCCTCGATGCGAACGCTCTCAGGTTCGGCCTCAGGGGGTATGTGGGGCAGCTGGTCAAGGATCATCCGGTTGGCCTCAAGCAGGTGGTCGCAGTCAGGCGCGTAGCACCAGCAACCATCCATCGAGCGTCCTGCCACCACCACGCCGGCCTCGGCCAGCGCGGCCACGGTCCCGCCAAGCGTCGGAGTATCGGCCGTGAAGCGATCCAGCTCCTGCAGGGCGTCCGGGGAGATGACGGCCGCCGGGGCCACATGGTCCAGTCCCTCCAGCTGCTGCTCGCGATGGTCGGTGCCCCTGACGCCGGCCCGCACCGCCTCCGGATAGGAGTGCGAGCGCTGAGAGATCAGGAGCACGTCCGGCTGGCTGCGTTCGAACTCTTCTATCACCGGCCGCAGGCTGCTGGTGATGAGCGCGTCACCGGGGTGGACGACCAGCGGGTGGGCACCCAGCTGTTCCCTGGCCGCGCTCAACATCTGGAGCGCGGTGCTGGGCTGGGCCATCTCCAGGTAGTGGAACCGGGCGCCGAAGCGGCTGCCGTCGCCGATCAGGTCGGCCACGTCAGCCACGGTGGCGGGCGAGACGGTCACGGCCACGTCCTGGACACCGGCGGCGATCAGCGCCTCGGCGGCATACCTGACCAGGACCCGGTTGGCCAGAGGCAGCGCGTAGCGAGTCCGGCCCTGGAGCCGGTAGGCCAGGTCATCCTCCTCCGAGGACGTGCAGGCCATGATCAGCCCTTTGCTCATCGCCATGTACAGACAACGCAGACGGCGGCCCGCTCCTTTTACCATCGGGGCCGGGACGGACAAAGATTTGATCATGCGCCTGCTGCCAACCCGCCTGGATGGGCCCAAGCTCATCGAACCGACGATCCACGGAGACGCGCGAGGGTTCTTCTGTGAGACGTATCGGCGCAGCCTGCTGAGCGAGCTGGGGATCTCGGAGGAGATGGTTCAGGACAACCAGTCGCGCTCACGACGGGGGATCGTGCGGGGCATGCACTTCCAGGTCGGTCCCGGGATCTCAAAGCTCGTGCGCTGCGCCCGGGGCTCGATCGTCGACGTGGTGGTGGATATCCGCCGCGGTTCGCCCACCTTCGGGCGGTGGGAGGCGTTTCCTCTGGACGACCAGGCCATGCACATGGTCTACTGCCCCGTGGGATTCGCTCATGGGTTCTGCGTTCTCTCCGAGGAGGCGGACGTGGCCTACAAGCAGAGCGGCTATCACGATCCGGAGCTGGAGCGGGGCATCAGGTACGACGATCCAGACGTGGGGATCGACTGGCCGGCGGGGCTGGAGCTGATCCCCTCTCAGCGGGATGCCGCAGCTCCCCTGCTGCGCGAACTGGCCGACGAGCTTCCGTTCCAGTACGCGGGGTAAATACCGGGGCTGGCCCCCAGAGCATGAAAGCGCGGGCCTCGGCAGCCGTTTCTTTCACATGCGCAGGAGTAAGGATCGTGGCCCGATCGGAATCTGGGCGTCAGGGGAAGAGCTTCGCCGCCGCGTCGCCTCCACGTTGGGCAAGGCCGGTTATGAGCTCGGGGAGTCCGCCGCCGACCTGGACACGCTCACCGGATCGCGCCCTGGCTGCAAGGCGGTCGTGGCGTCCGCGGAGTCCGATCCGATCGGCCGGATCTCGGCGCTTCGCTCCCATCCGGACCGGGTCCCTGTGGTCATGGTCGTGACCAGTTCCAAGCAGGCCGCGCTCTTCGGCAGTGGACGCTTCCGAGTGGAGGGCGTGGTCTATGACCACGAGCTCGAGCAGACGCTGACCGCGAGCGTCGACGCGGTGCTGGCTCATCAGGTGTGCGTCCCCAGGACGCTGCGTCAGGCCCTCGCCCGTCCCGTCCTGTCACACCGGGAGAAGCAGGTGCTGCGGCTGGTGCTATCCGGCCACACCAACGGCGAGATCGCCGCCCAGTTGTACCTGTCCGAGAGCACGGTCAAGAGCCACCTCGGCTCCAGCTTCCGCAAGCTCGGAGTCTCGTCCCGGGCCGAGGCGTCCCGGCGGATGCTCGACCCCGAGCTCAGTACGTGTTGAGCTCACTCAGCGTGAAGCCGGGCTCGGTGTTGAACTCCTTGCGCAGCCGGGCCTTGAACGTGGAATAGCGGCGCATGGCCTGACTGCGCCGACCCGCGGTCAGAAGCACGCGCAGCAACTCGCGGTGGACATCGGCGTCGTAGGGCTCCAGCTCGGCCAGGCGGTCGAGGTGCTTGACCGCGTCGGCCTGGTCGCCTCGGCCCAGCGCGATTCTGGCCAGCGCGCGCAGGCTGTCGTTGGCCATCATCCGCAGGCGGTCGCGCTCCGGCATTGCCCACTCGGCATACGGCTCGTCCTCCAGGAGATCGCCTCGGTATAGCGACATGGCCAGCTCCAGCACGTGCCCGGCCGTGTCCGCCTGCCCCTTCTCCAGGGCCCCCAGTCCATCTCTGACCGCCTCGGTGAAGAGATCCGCGTCGATCCGCACATGGCGCCGATTGATCGCGTAGCCCCCCCTGACCGTGACGATGAACGGCGTGCCGCCACGCCGGGAGCGTCCCGGCTCGAGCTTGTCCCGGAGGCCGTGGATGAAGTGACGGACGCTGGACAGGCCCTGGCGGCCCGACGATGGCCACAGAGCCTCCGCGATCTCCTCGGCCTGGACCACCCGGTCGCGCTCACAGATCAGATACTTGAGGATCTGACCCGGACGCTGCTGGAGCCAGTTGCCGCCCAGCGGCCCCTCGCGGCTGTCCACCCGGATCCTCCCCAGAACCTTGATGGTCAGCTCCGGCCCCTTGATCCAATGGGGATCTGATCGACGGCGCCGATCTCGGGCATCGCCAGGGCGCAGGTGGAGAAGGACCCCCGTGCCCACGCCGAGCGGGGTCGCGGTCACCCACACCGCGCTCACCGGGCTCCCGGCCAGGGTGTCGATCCGGATCTCCGGTAGCGACTTCCCGGTTTGAGCCGCGCGCTGGGCCAGGCAGCCCAGATGGCAGGGGCCATCCGGGCGCCGGCAGGCGAACATCTCCTGACAGGCAGTGGGCGGCTCCCCCTCATCGGAGCGCCAGACCATCTCCACGGCCGCCGGGTTGGCGCGCAGCACGTTCCCCTCGCCGTCCACGACCACGAGGCCGTAGGGAAGCTGCTCGTAGACCGCCGCCGTGACCTGCGCCGCCTCGTCCGTCGCCCGCCGGTTGAACTGCTCAACGGCCATTACCCCTCCTGGGCAAAAAATTCAGACTAATTTCGGCCTAACACGGATTCTAATCGGGCAGGGACGGGGGCGTTCTAGGTTGCCAGGCCAGCGCAGCAGAAGACCTTGATTGGGTCCGCGCGGCGCCAGGCTCACAGACTCGGAGCAGGCAGACCAGGAGAGGTCGGCGACCTGAACGAGTCCCCAAAAACGGAACGGTCCTCCGGGCCAAACACAGGATGAGGAGAGACACACATGTCGCAAGGCTGCTTTCAAGGGAAGCGCACTCTCGATGCGGAGCAGCGTCCCGGTGAGGTAGCAAGAGCGGTCGCACGCGCCAAGCAGGGCGATCGGGCCGCGATCCGGTTTCTGTATCTGCGCTATGCCGGCAACGTCTACGGCTATGCGCGGTCGATTGTCCGCAATGACCACGACGCCGAGGACGTGGTGCAGCAGGTGTTCACCCGGATGCTCACGGCGATCCAGGGTTACGAGCAGCGCTCGGTCCCCTTCTCGGCCTGGCTGCTTCGGATCACCCACAACATGGCGATCGACTACCTGCGCCGGCGCACACCCATCTGTGAGGAGCCTGAGCGAGCTGTGGTGGAGGAACGGGCTGAGTTCGAGGCCGGTCACCTGCGGGGCGCACTGCGCGACGCGCTCGCCGAGCTCCCGGACCTGCAGCGGGAGATCGTCGTCTTGCGACATTTTGGTGGGCTCTCACCCCGGGAGATCGCCGACCGGCTGGGCCGGAGCGAGGACTCGGTGCACGGCCTGCACCACCGGGCTCGCCGCGCTTTGAAGGCTGCGCTGGTCGAGGCCGGCGCGACGCCGATGACCGTGGCTGCATAGCAGGGACCGCAAGTTCAGGCCCCGCTCAGCCGTTAGGTGAGCACGATGGCAACGCTGGTGAGCTCCAACCCCAACTGGCAGGTGCAGCGGCATGCCCCGCTGGTGGTCGGGCTCGTGGCCGACGACGTCACGACGCGCCGGCTGGAAGCCGCGCTCAGGCAGTCATGCCGGATCGTGGCCAGGGCGCAGACCATCGACCAGCTCCTGGACGGTGAGACGGTTCCCTTCGACCTCGTGGTGCTGGCCGGCGGCGGAGAGCTGCTGGCCCGCGGAGGTCCGGTTGAGGTGCTGAAAACCCTTCGCCCGGCCTGCTCCACCGTGGTCGTGGCCACCACCGAGGACCCCGGGCTGATCCGCAAGGCTCTGAGGTGTGGCGCAGACGGATTCGTGTTTCATTCCGCCGCGGCCACTGCGCTGGCTCCCGCCGTGGAGGCGGTCCGCGTGGGGCATCTTTCGGTTCCGGTGGTCATCCGCCGCCGGGCCCGGTGGTCGCAGTTCTCGGTGCGCGAGAGGCAGGTGCTCCAGCTCGTGGCCGACGGACTCACGAACAGCGAGATCGCCGATCGTCTGTTCCTCTCCGAGAGCACAGTGAAGTGCCACCTTTCCTCGGGCTTCCGCAAGCTCGGGGTGACGTCTCGGGCTGAGGCGGCGGCCGCGGTTCTGGATCCCGAGACCGGCCTGCACGTGCGCGCCGCCTGAACGTCGTTCGCCGACCCGGCGCGGGTGCCTGAACGCCCGTCGCACACGGGGCGCAGGGCGCGCCTGAAGCCTGTTCCTTCTTGCCTTCCCCAGCGCCCGCTGTACCCTGAGTCCACAGATGGCGCACGTGGAGGAGACCACAGGCCCGCGGGGCGCGCGCGCAGAGGATGACGCGCCTGCGCGCAGTACCGCCACGGAGGCTGCGGGGAGCGGTAGAGCCGTGCTTGCGAAGGCCGCAGGGCCGCGGAACGTCGGCGCGGACGCCACCGCCCTGGCCGGGGAGTGGAGGCGACTCCGCCGCGCGGCCACGGCAGTGGCCGTGTTCACCAGCCCGATGTTCTTCGTGATTCTCTATGACCGGGCGGGGCTCTCGTTCCCGGCTGCGCTGGCCGCCACGCTGGGCCTGGTGATCGCCTTCCGCGGCCTAGTGGATGTGGCGGCACGGAAACTCCTGCCCTGGCCCAGCACGTACGGCGTCCACCGGGACATCGCCGACGAGGATGTGGTCGCCCGCCGGCGGACCTGGTTCTGGCGCTCCCTGTACCACAAGCTCTTCTTCCTGGCGATCCTGATCGCCGTCGTCGGGGCGATCCTGGCCCTGTTTAACCACGAGAGCTGGTGGGGCGGGGTCCAGTCCATCTTCGACGCCATCGGGTCGATCGGCGGCGTTCTGCCCAACATCGCGTTCATCGTGGTCTTCTACGGCCTGATCAACATCCTCATCCTGTTGGGGCCCATGCTGGCAGCAAATCTCCGCCAGGTGCGCGGCTACGAGCCCGGGGACGCCAAATGGGGCGTGGACATGGAGGACGTGCGCGGGCAGGCCGAGCCCAAGGAGGAGGTGGCCAGGGTCGTCCGCCTGTGGCAGTCCGGCGAGGAGTTCGAGGAGGCTGGCGGAAAACGTGAACGCGGACTGCTCTTCCTGGGCGCGCCGGGAACGGGCAAGACGATGCTGGCCAAGGCCATCGCCACGAACTTCAACTGCCCGTTCGTGACCATTCCCGGCTCCGGGTTTGCCGCCACGTTCATCGGGATCGACGTGATCGTGGTCATGTTCCTGATTCGCAAGGCCAAGAAGCTGGCCCGCAAGTGGGGCGGCCAGTGCATCGTGTTCATCGACGAGATCGATGCTGTGGGGATGCGCCGAGCCAGTCTCGGCGCGGGCGGCCCGGCGCCCGGGATGGGCACACAGCCAGTGGGCAGCCAGAACTTCGAGGACTATGCGTTCTTCGGCCCGTGGGGCTCGATCACCCCCACCGGGGACCTGATCCTGGAGAACCGGGCCTGGCGGGAGAGGCTGTTCGCGGAGCGCGCAGAACCTCGCGGCCCCCTCTTCCCGCCGCTCCTGGCCAAGCCGGCGGAGTGGATCCAGCGCGTCATGTTCCCCGGGATGATGGGCGGCATGGGCGGCGGTCTGGCGCTGAATCAGCTCCTGGTCCAGATGGATGGGATCGGTGAAGCGCCCGCCATGCGCCGCTTCTTCACCAACAAGCTCAACACCCTCCTGGACGCCGTCTATCTGGTCCCCCGCAAGGTGGGGAAGGCGACACTTCGGATCCCGCCTCCGGGCCCGTCCACGGAGCAGGTGTTCTTCATCGGGGCCACCAACGTCCCCATCGATCGTCTGGACCCGGCCCTCATCCGGCCCGGACGAATGGGTCGGCACGTGTGGTTCCGCACGCCCACGCTGGAGGACCGCAAGGACATCTTCAACCTGTACCTGGCCAAGGTCGACCACGAGCCTGACCTGGACACTGACCGCCGCCGCGACGAGCTGGCCCGGATCACCAACGGGTACGCACCGGCCATGATCGAGCAGGTTTGCTCGCTGGCCCTGACGTACTCACATGCCGATGGCCGCCAGATCTTCGGCTGGCCGGACATCGTCGAGGCCATGACGACGGTGGAGGCCGGCACCGCCGTGGCCATCGATTACGTGCCTGAGGAGACGAGAGCGGTGGCCATCCACGAGGCCGGCCACGCCATCAACGGCCACCTGTACATGAAGGACGTGCTCTCCACCCGGCTGTCGATCCGCAAACGGGGAGAGTCATTGGGCCATCACCAGGCCATCCAGACCGAGGAGCGCTTCTCGTCCTGGCGCAGCGAGGAGTTCTCCAAGCTGATCTGGACGCTCGGGGCGATGGCCGCGGAGCACGTGTTCTACGGCGAGAACTCCACCGGAGTGGGTGGTGACGTCATGAGCGCCACCGCCCGAGCCGCCTGGATGGTCGGGATGTGTGCGATGGGCCCCAATCCCATCGATGTGAGCGGGCGCTTCGCCGACCCCGAGGACGCGGCCGCCGAACGGGAGAAGCTTCTGAGCCGCTTCGAGGACATCGGGGTGCAGATCATGAACCGGGCCAACATGGGCGGTCCGTACATGCAGGATCCGATCGCGGCGGTGCTGGGTGATCGGGACAAGCGCAAGGCTGTGGCCGCACTGCTCGGTCAGGCCTACGTGACCGCGTACGCCACCGTGGCCGCCAACCACGACGCGGTGGAGCAGATCGCCGAGGAGCTGATCAAGCGCAAGGAGATGCACGGCGACGAGGTGGTCGACCTGCTCAACAGCGTGGATCTGGACCGACCGGAGATTGATCTCCTCGAAGAGCGAGTCTGGCCGCCGCTATGAGCCAGGAGCAGGTCGCAGAGTCGGCGTCGGTGAGCGGCGCGCAGGAGCTTACGCTGCCTGCGACGCCAAGTCAGACACGGGCCGCCCGGCATGCGCACCGCTTCAAGCTCGGGGTGTTCGCGCTACTCGGCCTGGCCGTGGCCTCGCTGGGGGCGGCCGTGGCGCTGTCCACGGGCGGGCGGGTGTCGGTCCAGAACGGCGACTGGTCCACCTGGAGTCCCTCCCAGAGCGGACTGTCCGGCGCGCAGGAGATCGCCGACTTCCTGGCCCCCTACTACCGAGCCACACCGGCCCAGCAGCTGGCGGTGGTGACCACCGTCAACCTGAACGATCCCAGTCACCCACTCCAGGTC